>DASXTI010000089.1:0-8245 GCA_036505535.1 Thermoanaerobaculia bacterium | reverse complement strand
ATCGAGGGGAACTTGTGGACGACGTTTCCGTTGGCGTCCGTGCGGTACGCCATCTCCTCCATCATCGCTTCGCCGAGTCCCATGTAGACGGACCCCTCGACCTGGCCCATGACGAGGACCGGATTGATGCACTTGCCGACGTCGTGCGCGATCCAGATCTGAGGCACCGTGTAGATGCCGGTCTCGGGATCCACCTCCACTTCGACGACCGCCGCTGAATAGGAGTACGCGGGAGAAGGACCCACGCCGGCGCCACGGTAGCGCCCGGCCGAGGGAGGCGGGGTATAAGAACCCACCGTACCGAGGGTGCCGAACTTCGATTCGGCGAGGACGACCGCCTCGGAAAAGCTCATGCCCTTCGCCGGGTCTTCCGCATCGAAGACCCGTCCATCCGCCAGCACAACGCGCGAGGCCGGGATCTGAAGCTTCTCGGCGGCGGCCGCGACGAGCATCTCCTTCGCCCGTTCGGCCGCCTGCACGGCCGCATTGCCGGTCATCAGCGTCACGCGCGAGGAATAGGAACCGAGATCCACGGGCGTCAGATCCGTGTCGCCCGTCACGATCCGGATGTCGGACGGATCGACGCCCAGCACTTCCGCGACGATCGCCGCGAGAATCGAGTCGGAGCCCTGCCCGATCTCGGTGGAGCCGCAGAAGACCGTGACGCCTCCGCTCCGGTCGAGCTTCAGCTGCACGCCCGACTGCGGCATGGAGTTCCAGTAGATCGGCAAACCCGCACCGCACAGGTACGACGAACAGGCCAGACCGAGGCCGCGGCCGAACGGCAGCTTGCCGCGCCGTTCCCTCCAGCCGGAGGCGGCGACGACCTTGCCGATGCACGCGGAAAGGCCGATCGAGCCGACGCGCAGGAAGTTCGCCGTGAGAGAGTTCGCGGGCTGCAGATGCTTCTGTCGGATCTCGGCCGGGTCGAGTCCCAGATCCTCGGCGACCTTGTCGAGCTGAACCTCGAGAGCGAAGCGCGGCTGGGGCGTGCCGTGGCCCCGCTTGGGACCGCAGGGTGGCTTGTTCGTGAAGACACGCGCGCCGTCGAAGCGATAGGTCGGCACCTTGTAGGTCACCGTCTGCAGCGCCCCGGTGTAGTAGGTCGACGCCACTCCGTAGGAGCCATAGCCGCCGCCGTCCAACACCGTCTGGAAGTGCATCGCGGTGATCGCGCCGTCCTTCTTGACTCCGGTCTTCACCCGCATCAGCGTCGGGTGGCGGCCGCGGTGACAGTAGAAGACCTCTTCGCGCGTCAGGCAGATCTTGACGGGACGTCCCGTCACGCGCGAAAGATGCGCCACGACGATCTCGTGATTGAAGGGATCGGACTTGCCGCCGAAAGCACCGCCGTTCGGCGTGGCGATGACCCGGATCTTCGCCGCCGGCATCTCGAGCACCGCTGCCAGAGCGCGGTGCACGTAGTGCGGCGTCTGCGTGGCGGACCAGAGCGTCAGCTTTCCGTCGGCGGAAAAGTCGGCGACCGAGGCGTGCTGCTCCAGCGGCAGGTGGGTGTTGCCCTCGTAGAAGAAGAGGTCCTCGTAGACGCGGTCGGCCCGCGAGAAGCCCTCCTCCGTGTCGCCGAACTCCATCGAGACGAGTTTGTGGATGTTGGCGGAGTCGCCGTAGTCGTGGATCGGGGTCGCCGCCGGCGCGAGGCCCTCCTCGATCGAGCCGATCGGCGGCAGCGGCTCGTACGCGACGTCGATCGAGTCCAGCGCGTCGAAGGCGGTGTCCTCGTCGATGGCGGCGACCGCCGCGACGGGATCGCCGACGAACCGCACCCGGTCCGTGCAGAGCGCGTGCTCGTCCTGCGAGACCGGGAGGATTCCGAACGGGATGGGCAGGTCCTTCCCCGTGGCGACGGCCACGACGCCGGGCAGGGCGAGCGCCCGCGAGACGTCGATCGAGACGATGCGCGCGTGCGCGATCTTCGAGCGCAGCAGCTTGCAGTGGAGCATGCGCGGCAACATCACATCGTCGGCGAACTTGGTCTGCCCCGTGACCTTCGCCGCTCCGTCCACCTTCGTGTAGGGCCGGCCGACGACGCGGGTGGGTTTGGAGCCGTTCATTTCAATTGCCGATTGACGATTTCCGATTGCCGATTACCGATTGCCGATTACCGATTGCCGACTACAGGCAACAACCCGCTGACTGGTCCGCGGCGGTCGCTGCGCGACCGGCGGACGAAAGTTTTCAAACCGGAGCCTTCCCTCATGGCCTCAGCTCCCGATTACCGGAAGAAGTCCACTCTCGTCGTAATCGAAGCCGTAGAGCGACTCGCGCCGTGGCTCGGCCTCCTCGCCGCGCATCCAGGCGGCGGCGAGCTCGACCGCCTCGAAGATCTTGATGTACCCGGTGCAGCGGCAGAGATTTCCGGCAAGGGCTTCCCGGATTTGCGGCAAGGTTGGCTTCGGGTTCGCCTCGAGTAGCGCCTTCGCGGTCAGGAGAATTCCGGGCGTGCAGTACCCGCACTGCGCCGCGCCGAGATCCGCGAAGGCCTTCTGCAGTGGATGAAGCCCCGCCGGACCCGCCATGCCTTCGACCGTTTCGATTGCCCGGCCCTCGCACTCGAGGCCGAGCAAGAGGCAGGAGAGAACCGGCATGCCATCCACGAGCACGGCACACGTGCCGCACTCGCCCAGCTCGCAGCCGTGCTTGGTGCCCGTCAATCCCAGGTCCTCGCGAAGAACCTCGAGAAGGGTCTTGTGAGGAGCGAACGCCGCTTCGATGGGCTCGCCGTTTACGACGAATCTAATCTGAGACTTCGAGCGCTGAGCGGCTCGTGATTTCGGGAAGCGAGCCATGACGCTGACACTCTAATCCCTTTGTTTTGAGAAGGAAAGGTTTCCGATTTTACCTGACCGGTCAGATATCAAATCACTCGCTTGGCGGACTCGCCAGCCAATTCGGTAACTGCCGCAATGCGAGAGGGTTGATGCGCGCACCGTGAAGCCGCGCCCCCCAGTGGAGGTGCGGCCCCGTCGCTCGTCCGGTTGCGCCGACGGCGCCGATCGCCTGCCCCGGCTCCAAGTCGTCCCCCCTTTTCACGTCGATCCGCGACAGATGGAAGTAGGTGGTGAAGAGCCCGGCGCCGTGGTCGAGAATGACGGTGCCGCCCGAGAAATAGAGAGTATCCGCGAGCGCGACGGTTCCGGTTGCGGGCGCGAAGACGGCTGTTCCTTCTGGCGCCGAGATATCCACGCCCGAGTGGGCGGAGCGCGGCTCTCCGTCGAAGATGCGCCGGGAGCCGAAGTTGTCGCGTATGGGCGCATCGATCGGGGGACGAAACGGACCGATCCATCGCCGCGCCGGCTTCCCGGTCTCCCAGACGCGCGCGACCCGCTCCTTCTCTTCGCGGATCCGTTCGAGCTCGCTCTCGGGCGGCTCGACGTAGGCGGGAGGAACCTCGAGCCGCTGGATGGGGAAACGCCCCGACGTGACGCGAAGATGGCGGCGGGCCGAATGAAGGTCGCCGCAGAGACTCTTGGCATTGACTCGGAATGCGTGGCGGCCGGGCGTACTCTCGAAGTCGATTCCGAGAAGGCCGCGGAAAATCTTTCCGTCCGAGGCCTTCTCCAGGAGAACGTTCTGACCGTCGGAATGGAGCGCCGCGCGCTCGAGCGGCACATCGCTCGCGACCGTTACGGCGACGATCCCTCCTTGCCTCGATTTCGACGGCGAAGCGCGGATCGTCAGGCTCGGTGACCGGCAGTCACCGACGGGTCTCTCGTTCGGCGGCGCGACGCCGGCCGCGAGCGCGAGAACGCTCGCCGCGATGACCATGCCGTGACGATACTCCGCTGAAAAAACGAGGGCCCCTCCTCCGAGGGGCCCTCGAGCGAATCACGAAGAGTGGAGATTACGGCCCATAGAGCAGAAGCCCGAAGGTCTTGGCCAGGAAGGGAGACATCTGGCCGCGAGTCGTCGGGTTAGTCGGGCAGAAGTTTCCTCCGCCGCAGCCCGCCGCGATCCCGCGGTTGAAGAGATCCTCGATCCAGTCGGCGAAGAGGCTCGGACACGGCACGTCCGCGAAGATCCCCGTGCAGGCGGGCGGCACGTAACTCGAGCCCAAAAGAGTCTTCAGGAGGAAGACCGACATCTGCTGGCGCAGGACCGGGTTGGTCGGGCAGTAGTTGCCCCCGCCGCAGCCCGCGACGACCCCGCGGTTGAAGAGCTCTTCGATCCAGTCGGTGAACAGACCCGGACACGGTACGTCGGCAAAGACCCCCGTGCAGGTGGGCGGCACGAAAGAAGGCCCTTCCTTCGACTTCAGGACGAAGACCGCCATCTGCTGGCGAAGCGTGGAGTTGGTCGGGCAATAGTTGGTCCCGCCGCAGCCGCCGGTCACGCCGTTGTGGAAGATGTTCTCGATGAAGCGATAGAAGATGTTCGACGTCGGCGTATCCGTGAAGCTCAAGCCGATGTGGAGCGTCCAGGTCTTCACGGGTACGGGGAATCCGGATGGGAGAAGGACGCTCGGCGACTCCTGGAACGTCGCGTCCCAGTGCTGCACCGGGCGCGATGCCGGGTTGTCCACCGACATCTGGTAGCAGTCTCCCGTGGCGGTGAAGCAGTCGCCGGTCGTCAGCGGTGTGAGCGTGCCGTAGGCGGCCGAGCTGTCATTCAAGGTGTAGGTCGCGCCGCCGGGTCCCGTGTAGTTTGACGCGATGCCCGTCAAAGAGAAGGTCGCGCTCGACCCGCCGTTCATCCAGGAGGGCTCGACGACGACCTGCTCGCCGGGCTCGAAGACGCCGTTGACGTTCGATGAGCCCGCGCTGGCGTGCGCGTCGGCGGCCAGAGCCACCGGCACCGGCATGCTGCAGCAGGTGTAGTCACCCAGAAGGGTGATCGTGTCGATCCGCCAGCCGACGATGGCGACCGAGTCATCCGAGCCCATCCGCCAGCGCAGCTTCACGTTCTGACCGTTGGCAGACGCCGGAAGTGTCACGGTCGTCGTGATGTAGCCGCCGGAGTCACCGCTCCAGGCCTGCCGGCCCGCGAGCGGGCTCCCGAAGCTCGCGCTGATGATGTGATCGTAACCGCCGGTCGTGAAGCTGCCTCCGGCGGCGATGATGTCCTGGAACGCTCCGCCGCCGATCGAGATCTCGAGAACGCCGCCGTCGAAGCCCAGGCTGGAGTCAAATTCCTCCAGGTTGTAGCTGTTGCGGAAGGTGAGCTGCGCGGCAGGGCTGTTGATGGCGATTGAGGGAGAGTCGAGGCGCTTGTCGGAGACGACGGCGGGATCGTCCACGAAGGCGTCGTTGGGAGCCGTATCCGGAGAGGTCGTCGAGGTCACCCACAGCGGAGCGGGGCCCGTCGCATTCGAGGCGATCCAGCCCGCGGGCAGGTTCGGCGCGACGACGCCGTCGAAGTTCTCGCTGAAGGTCAGAGACAGCACGCCGTTCTGGAAGTCGTATTCTATGGTTCCGAGGTTCGTCGCGCCGTCCTGGAGCTGCAGGGTCGCTCGCGTCGCCTGTCCGCACAACGTGCCGACGACGAACGTGAAGTTCCTGCAGACGGCCGGACCGCCCGCGCCCACGACGCCATAGTCTTGCGGACCGCTCGGGTCGGTGACGCCGCCCGTCGCCTGCAGCGTCGCCACGAGGTCGGTCGTGTCGAGGGCGCCCGTATTCTGGATACAGAAGCTGACCGTCACGGTCTCGCCCGGATCCAGCACGGCGTTTGCCGGAGAGCAGGCTTCGGTGACGATCGTCGCCCCGGCAGGCCCCAGAATGGGGATGCCAGTGAGACAGAGATTGACGACCGTCGTGCCGCCATCGGTGATCGCCGCGCCGGCGGCGGCTCCCGTGTAGCCGGGCTTGGAAAAGCTGACGGTGTAGTTGCCCGGCGGCATGGTGATCGAGTAGTTCCCGGAGCCATCGGTCGTCGCGAAGAAGCCCTCCGCGGTCGAGACGGTGACGCCCGCGATCGGGTCGCCCGAAACGCAGTCGGTCACTTGGCCCTGGAGAGTCCCCTTCGGGGCCGCCGTACAGCCGGCATAGGCGAACTTCCCGACCCTCGTCTTCCAGTCGAACATGCCGTTGTTGGCGTAGTACTCCTGCGTGTACCAGAAGGTGCAGTCGTCCGCCGGATCGATGCTCATCTGGCTGTAATCGCCCCAGCGCGACTGCGCATCCTGCTGCACGCCGGCCCCGGCCTGCATCGTGGCCTCTCCCTGGCCGAGTGTATTGGCCGGATCGCCCGCGAGGCGTCCGGCCCAGATGATCGAGGGCACCAGCGTCGTGCTGGAGGCGGAGAAGCCGACCGCGCTGTTGCCCTGATTGTCCTGGGCGGCGCTTCCCATCCAGAGGTTGCGCCCGGTCGCGCCGTTGCCCGCGTCCGTCGAGTAGGTCACCTGGTTCTGGATGCTGAAGGCGCCGCTCCCGGCGTTACGCCGGAGCTCCTCGAAACGGATGGCGGCTTGGTAGGCGCTTGCGCTCGCCGACGGGTCCACGCCGCTGACGTTGACCGTCCAGTTGACGACGAAGGACTGGACGCCGCCGGCGAGGGTCCGATAGGCGATTCGGTGCATCAGTCGATCCGAGATCGAGTCGAGGTATGTGCTCGAAGTCGCCGGCGGAGGCTGCTCGACGTCGTCGCGGCTCGAAGGTTGGCGAGCATCGAAGGACGCGACAACGAGATCCGGCCGGACCGTCAGCGTGGAAGAAGCGGGGTTCCCGAAATCGGCATGGAACTCGTAGATGCGGAGCGCGTCCGAGGGATCGCCGAAATCGTCTGCCCGGAATTCCATGAAGAAGTTCGGAGTGCCTATCGGTGGCGGGACGAGCCCGTCCATGTCGGTCGGCAGCATGCCCCCGGCCGTCGGGTCGATCGGGAAGTAATCGAAATAGATGTAGGTTGCCGCCGGGTCACCCGCCAGCATCTTCAGGCGATCGAAAGCGAAGAGCCCCGCGCCGACGAAGGCCGTCCCGCTCTGATTGAACTGGTTGTCCGACATGTAATAGCCGTCGGGCCACACCCCGAAGTGGGGATAGTCGTTGATGACGGGCGGCATCAGGAAGTCGTAGAGGTAGTAGGCCCCGGTCGGATCGCTCGTCTGCGAGATCGCGATGCACTGGTGGTAGGGAGGGCCGGGGAACCCCGGCAGAGCGAACTCCGACAGAAGCCACCGATCGGCCAGCGGATCGTAGAGCGCGATCGGGTCGCCATCGTTGCTCGCCGCGCAGTCGCCGCCCAGCGGAGTGAAGATATCGGAGAGCTTGGCGATCGAGGTCAGCGGCGAGCCCGTCTTGTCGTAGACGCGGAAGAGAGAGTTGACGATCTGGACGTAATGATTGGGGCCCACGTCGCCGTTGGTATCGGGGGGTTCCACCCGGAACCCGAGTGCTGCGAAGTCGTCATCCGCCGATAGACCGTCGAAGGTCAGGCTGGGCCCCGGCATGTTGGGCGACGGCTGGAAGCTCTGAAGAGCGGCGTCGTGACTATCGCCCGGTTGGAACGGGCCGAGGGATCTCGGGATCTCTCTGTTTTCGACCTCCCGCTCCTCGCCCGGCTCGCCTTTCCCCGCGGCGGGGTGCGCCGGCGGCAGCGCGCTGACCTTCTGCGAGACCCCCGTGCGAATTGCCCGTCCGACCACCGGGGTCGGCTTCGCCGGTCCGGCGAGCACGATGCTCGAAACGAAGAGAGCACACAGAGACACCGAGGCCGTTGCGAGGGACCGGCGCATAGAAGCTCCTCCTGAAAAAATGATGGCAAAAGGTAGTCCCGCAGGTACGGAAAGTCAACGAAAAGCGCGCATCACGGCGCGGGATTCTTGAAGACCCTTCCTCCCTTCATCACGAAGAGAACCTTCTCGGTGGCGTGGATGTCCTTCAACGGGTCGCCCGGAACGGCGATGATGTCGGCCTCTTTCCCCTTCTCGAGCGTTCCAATCTGGTTGGATAGGCCCAGAAGGTCGGCCGCCATCGGCCCGGCGGCCTTCAGCGCCACCCCGGGAGGCATTCCAAGCCCGACCATCAGGCCGAACTCCTGAGCGTTCATTCCGTGCGGCGAGACCGCGGAGTCCGTGCCGAAGGCGATCTTGACGCCGCTCTTGAGCGCGCGGCGGAACATTTCGGAGCGCGCGGCGAGCGCCGCCTTCGCTTTCGCCGCGATGGCGGCCGGAAACTTCTCGCTCCTGCCTCCCGTCCACTCTCCGGCCAGAAGCGTGGCGACGAGAAAGGTCCCCTTCGACTTCATCAGGGCGAAGGTCTCGTCGGTCACGAAGGAGCCATGCTCGATC
>DASXTI010000088.1:0-21771 GCA_036505535.1 Thermoanaerobaculia bacterium | reverse complement strand
ACGCGGCGTTGCTGCGTCAGGCTTTCGCCCATTGCGCAAGATTCCCCACTGCTGCCTCCCGTAGGAGTCCGGACCGTGTCTCAGTTCCGGTGTGACCGATCGCCCTCTCAGGCCGGTTACCGATCGAAGCCTTGGTGAGCCGTTACCTCACCAACTAGCTAATCGGGCGCGGGCCCATCCGGTAGCGCGAGATCTTGCGACCCCGCTTTGATCGCCAGGACTTTCGTCCCGGAGATGTCATGCGGTATTAGCTCGAGTTTCCCCGAGGTATTCCCCACTTCCGGGCAGGTTACCCACGTGTTACTCACCCGTCCGCCGCTCGACTCTGGGAGTTGCCCCCCAGGCCTCGCTCGACTTGCATGTGTTAAGCACGCCGCCAGCGTTCATTCTGAGCCAGGATCAAACTCTCCACTTAAATTCTTCACGGCGCCGGCCGAGGCCTTCGCCGCTGAATACCAGGTAAGAGCAATCCTGTTCGTTTCGATACAGGAAACTCTGGTTTTTTCGAAAACCAGGAAAAAGACGTCTGGCACGCTCTACTCAGTTTTCAAGGAACCGCGCTCCCCGACTCGCCGCCCTGGGAACCGCGCCGTACCGCCGGCGCGAATCTGCAGAAAATCCATCTTGCGACGGACCTTACAGTCTAGCTAAACTTTGGGCTTCCGTCAACCAAAATCGACTCGCGTCATCCGTCTCAGAGGCGACGGCTCACGCAGAGAGAAGCCCTTGGAAAGAACCGAACCCTTGCGGGGAGAGGGAATATAGGACCCGGCTGAAGCTCCTGTCAAGGGATTTCGGGAAAACGCGAAAACATCCGGTAAACACGGGAGTTTTCGCGCCAGGGCTTGCACACGAATGAGTGCATCTCACGTCGGCTCGCCGAGGGCGCCGAGGGTGAGCGCTATGGCTTCCGGGTACGCCCGGTGCTCCTCTTCGAGGATGCGTGCGGAAAGGGTTTCCTCGGTGTCCTCAGGGAGCACCCTCACCCTTCTCTGAAGCAGTACCGGGCCGGTGTCGGTCCCCTCGTCCACGAAGTGGACCGTGCACCCGGACTCCGTCTCCCCCGCTTCGAGGGCCCGGCGTTGCGCATCGAGGCCGGGAAACTTCGGCAGGAGCGCCGGATGGATGTTGAGAATCCTTCCGCGGTAGCGTGCCACGAACTCGGGCGACAAGATCCTCATGTAGCCCGCCAGACAAATCAGGTCGGGTTGCTGCCGCCCGAGGATTCGCAGTATCGCCTCCTCGTGGCGGCTCCGATCCGGATGCTCTCGGCGATCGACCGCGAATGCCGGCAGACCTCGCTCGCGCGCGCGGGCAAGGCCTCGCGCATCGGGGACGTCGGAGATAACGGCGACGATCTGCGCGCTCGGAATCAATCCGGAGTCGACCGCGTCCGCGATGGCCTCGAAGTTGGAGCCGCGGCCGGAAAGAAGTATCGCCAGCCGATGCTTGCGCGACATGGGACGTGTCAGTCTATCGACTGTTGACTTCCCCGGGCGGCGGCTCGACGATGACCTTGCGGCTGCCGCTCCCCTTCACGTTCCCAATCGCGTACCAGCGCTGACCCAGCTCTTTCCAGAGCTGGGCGGCTTCCGCGAGTTCCGCCGGTGCGACGAACGCGATCATGCCGATGCCCATGTTGAAGACGCGATGCATCTCCTCGAAGGAGACGTGCCCCTCGCGCTCGATCACCTCGAAGATCGGGAGGCCCGGCCAGGAGCCGGACTTCACGACGACATCAAGCCCCTCCGGCAGAACGCGGGGAATGTTGTCGTAGAAGCCGCCGCCGGTCAGGTGCGCCATGCCGTGTATGAGATTGGCGTCGAGCACCGGCCCGATCGCCCCGAGGTAGGAGAGATGCGGGTCGAGCAGGACGTCGCCGATCGCGCGCCCGCCGAGCTCGGAGAGCCGATCATGGGGTTTCTTACCCATCGTTTCGAAGAAGACCTTTCGCGCGAGCGTGTAGCCATTGGTCTGGAGTCCCGCGGACGGGAATCCGACGGCGACGTCCCCCGCGGCGATTCGAGAGCCGTCGAGAATCCGATTCCGGTCCACGACTCCCACGATCGTTCCCGCCACGTCGTACTCTCCCTCGGCGTAGAAGCCGGGCATTTCGGCCGTCTCGCCGCCGAGAAGCGCCGCGCCGTTCTCCCGGCAGGCCCGGGCGATCCCGGCGATCACGCTTTCGATCACGTCGGGCTCGATCCTCCCCATTGCGATGTAGTCGAGGAAGAAGAGAGGCCTTGCGCCTTGAACGAGGATGTCGTTGACGCAGTGGTTGACGACGTCGGCGCCGCAGGTGTCGTGGCGTCCCATCGCGATCGCCACCTTGAGCTTCGTGCCGACACCGTCGGTCGAGGCGACGAGAACGGGCTCGCGGTATGTGGAAAAGTCGGGCCGGAAAAGGCCGCCGAAGCCGCCGACATCTCCGAGGACGCCCGGCGTGAAGGTCGAGCGGATCGCCCCCTTCGCCCGAGAGAGCGCCGCGGCTTTCGCGTCGATGTCGACGCCGGCGGCGGCGTATCGAGACTCCTTCAACGGAAGGGATTATAGCGGGCGGTTGGCCCGCTCATCGACCAGCGCGGACGTTGTGGTTTACTCGATCGAAATGATCCGGAAGGCGGCCGCCTGGCTGAAGGAGCGGCTCGAGCTGCCCGAGGTCCGCGGGCTCGACCACGATTCTCCCGAGCTCATCCGAATTCATCGCGCCTTGATCCAAAGCAAGCCCTTTCTGCGCTCGCTCTACGCGGAGCACTATCGAGAGCTCGCGCGCTGTCTTGCCGGAGCGCCGGAGGGGCCCGTCGTCGAGATCGGCTCCGGAGGCGGATTCCTCAAGGAAGTCTTGCCGCATACAGTGACGACCGATCTTCAACCGGAACCGCACTTGGACCGCGTGATGACTGCGGAGAGACTGGATTTTCCGGATGGCTCGGTGGCCGCGATCCTGATGCTGAACGTTTTTCACCACCTGCCCGATCCCAGAGTCTTTCTCCGCGAGGCGGCGCGCGTGCTCAAGACAGGCGGTCGAATTGTCTTGATCGAGCCCGCAAATACGTGGCTATGGAAGCGGCTCTACCGCCTCTTCTCGGAGGAGCCCTACCACGAGGACGCGGACTGGGGATTTCCGCCGGCCGGTCGTTTCTCGGGAGCGAACGTCCCCCAGGCGTGGATCGTCTTCGAGCGGGACCGTCAGCGCTTCGAGACGGAATTTCCGGCGCTGCGGCTTCGGAAGCAGAGGCACCATACGGCTTTTCTCTACCTGCTCTCCGGCGGAATCTGGTTTCGGGGGCTCGTTCCGTCCTGGTCCTTCCCCTTTTTTCGGCGGATCGAAAGGCTTCTCCGACCGGCGATGCCCCTACTCGCCTCGCAGACGACTTTCTGGATCGAGAAAGTCTAGCTTCGGAGCTGGAAGGAGTAACACGATCTTTCGATCCGCGCTCCAGAGGTCGCCACCACCAGCGCTTTTCATTGAGCTAGGCAAGCGCATACTCAGGATGCCTTGCGGACGCAACCCACCGTCTTGCCGACGACGTACTGCGGACGTCTCTTCGTCTCTTCGTAGACGCGTCCCAGATACTCCCCGATGACTCCCAGGAAGAGCAGCTGAACGCCGGAGAAGAACGTGACGACCAGGATGAGAGCCGTGAAACCCTGGGGCGATTTGCCCAGAGCGAACTTGACGTAGACCGCGTAAGCGGAGAAGAGGAGCGCACCCGCCACCGCCAGGAGTCCGAGAATGGCCGCCGCCCGGAGGGGCCCCATGGAGAAGGCGAAGACTCCATCGAAGGCCAGACGCAAGAGCTTGCCGATCGTATAGCGCGAGCTTCCCGCCGAACGCGCCGACCGCTCCACCGGGATTCCCGTCTGGCGAAACCCCACCCAGGTTCTCAAGCCGCGAAGGTACCGGTGATGCTCCGGAATCGCGTTGACCTCTTCGACGACGCGGCGTGACAGGAGGCTGAAGTCCCCGGCATCGAGCGGCAGCCGCACGCTCGAGAGAGCGGCGATCAACCGATAGAAGACGAAATAGCATGCTCGCAGGACCCACCCCTCCTTGCGGCCGGTCCGGCGAGCGTAGACGACGTCGAATCCCTTGCGGTGTTCCTCGAGGAAGCGGGGGATTACCTCCGGCGCGTCCTGGAGATCGCCGTCCATGACGACGACGACGTCTCCCGTGACGTAGTCGAGTGCCGCGGAGAGAGCGGCCTGGTGGCCGAAGTTGCGTGAGAGGGAGACACCGACGACGCGAGGATCTTCCGCGGCCGCCGCGGCGACCTTCTCGAACGTTCCGTCGGCGCTTCCGTCATCGACGAAAACGACTTCGTGGGGACCGCCCGGGATCGTGTCGAGCACGGCTCGCAGCCGTCGGAGCAGCTCCGGGAAGACCTCCTCCTCATTGTAGAGAGAGATGGCGACGGAGACTCGCGGACCGGCGGTCACGCTCGCCGCGTCCCCTTGAAATAGACCATGTTCCAGAGCGTGACGCCGAATCGCCCCAGCGGATACGGCTCGAAGACGACCGGCTCGAATGACTCGGAGAAGATCGCCAGCCAGTCCGCGAGCGGCCGGGGGTAGTCCCCCCGGTCCCATTGCGCGAGCAGTCGCGGAAGACCAAAGCGCTCGGGCATGATGAGATCGAGGATATGGACGTGACCGGCGCGGGTCAACAGGCTTGCCAGACGCGACAGGATGCGCCGCACGTCGGAGGTGTCGATGTGGTGCAGGAGGCTGTTGACGAGGATGAAATCGAAGCCTTCACCCGTCCCGGAGAGGTCGTCGCGGATGTCCGCGACGGCAAAGCGGTTCCCGTACTTCCCCCGTGCGTAGGCGATGTACTCCGGGTTGTGGTCGATGCCGAGGTATTCCGCGTGCTCGAAGTGACGGGCGTTCGTCCCGGGCCCGCATCCCACGTCGAGAACGCGGCGAGCCGCCGAGATGTCGTTGTGGCGGATGATCGGCTCGAGCTTCCGCTCGGCAAACGGCGCCTGCCAGAGGCGATATGCCGTCACCCGTTCCAAGATGCCGGCGACCAACCTCACGGAGCACCTTCGCTCCACCGGAGCACGAACTTTCCGATCGTCTCCGAATGGGGAAAGCGCGCGGAAAGGGCCACGCGCAGGTCGGGAGAGAGCGGGGAGGAATAGTCCGGCCTCTCGTTGAGCACCACGACGCGGACCAATTTTGCCTCCAGCCGCCGCAGAAGGATCGCGGGGGGCTCGGGATCCCTCAGGTAATCGAAGACGACTCGGGTCAAATTTCGGCGGCCGGAAAGAAAGTAGACCTCGGGACAGTCGGGCGCCGCATAGATGTAAGGACCGCGGCTCTTCTGTTCCACCGATCGAACCAGCAATTCGTAGGTTTTCCGGTCGTCGACCGGAACGCGGATGCCGGCCCGAGGCAAGGAAAGCACCTGCAGCGGACCATACCGCGTCGGGCGTACTCCCATTTCCCAGATGTAGCCGGGATTGATACGCCAGAGGGCGAATGCGAGATAGAACGCGGCGACGACACCGTGCGGCGCAAGTTCCCCCTCACGAGCGACCGCCGATACGCCGAGTGCGACGATCGGCGCCACATAGCAAAGGTAGATCGGAGCGGCGAAAGGGAACTGCACCAGGGTAAGAAGCGCCGTCATCGCGAGGAAGAGAAAGGTCTCCTCCTCCCGCGCGGCGGGGGGCGCCTCCTCATCGCGGCGAAGAAGCCGCCCGCAGCCGAAGAGAACCGCCACGACGCCAATCGAGCGCGCCGAGTGCCAGACACCGCGATACACCTCGTTTGTGCGGGACCAGAAGAGAAGGGCCGCGAGAAGTACGGCGAGCGAGAGAACGAGTAGCCGGCCGCGCCCAACGCCTCGGACGCCGACCGCGAGGAGAAGGAGGTAGGGTAAGGCCGCGCCGATCGTCTCGACCGGGGGAAGGCGCATGTGCGCCGCGGCGACCTGTCGAAAGGGGAAAACGAAGACGCCACGCCGGAGGTCGCCGAGGCTTCCCGATCGCGCATACGGGAGGATAAACAGCGCGACTGGAAGAAACAGGC
Source organism: Thermoanaerobaculia bacterium (assembly GCA_036505535.1). Lineage (GTDB taxonomy): Bacteria > Acidobacteriota > Thermoanaerobaculia > UBA5066 > Gp7-AA6 > DAHUXD01. Next base: position 15,735 of record DASXTI010000088.1, on the reverse strand, counting down.
CAAGCCCGAAGGGCGCCACTCGCGACGTCAGCTCCCGGCATCGCCGCCCGAGAGTCCCTCGACGACGGCCCTCCCAGCAGCGCCGAAGCAGAACCGCCCCGACCGCGGCCGAGGGAACCACGAAATGCAGAAGCTCCATCGGTCCCAGGTGGGAGCGGACGACGCTCATGAGGACGAACAAGAAACCGATCACCGACGCGGCCTGGAACAGAAAGAAGAGCGGAAGCCCTCTCCCCGCCTCCTCGAGGCGCTCCGCCGCCACCTGCTCCCGAAAAGCCAGATAGAGCAGCGCCGCCGCGACGAAGTAGAGCCCGACGACGATCGAAAGAAGAGATACGCCCCCACAGAGGCCGGCGGCGAAGAGCCACGATTTTCGGTCTGTCTCGCGCTCCCGAAGGAGCGCGTACGTCCCGGCGGTCGAGAAGAAGAGGACGTACCAGGATGGCATGCTCGCGAAATAATTCGGAACACTCCAGACGACCCCCAGCAGCGCGACGAGACCCGCCGGCCAGGGAGGCAACAGACGCCTCGCGACCGCGTAGAGCGTCGGGATGAAGAGGAGAAAGAAGAGGAAGAGCACGATTCTTAGCGAGAGGAGCCTGACGCCGAACGCTCGGAAGGTAAGCGCGTGCAATTGCGTCAGCCCACCCGTGTAGCTCTCGTCGAAGTCCCTGTGCGGAAGCTCGCCCCGGAGCGTTCGTTCCGCGTTGTGCGCCAGCATTCCTTCATCGTGCGGCACCCAGCCGCGGTCGACGAAGCCCGCCACGTACACGGCGCTCGAAGCCCAGACGAGAAGGAGCACGAGCCCCGACCGTGTCCCCCGGATCGTTGCCGCCTTCGAGAGCGCGCTCACGGGTCTTCTCGCAACCCCAGGAGGAATCGGGGATTGGATCGAGGGGGGGCCCCCGCGGCGCGGAAGGGGACGAGGCGGTAGTGGCTCGCGATCCAGGCGCCCACGCGCCGGCCGTAGTCCTTGCCGAAGAGGCTTCGCGCGTACTCGCTGGTGGGTCGGCGCCACAGAACGACGGCCGCCGGCTGCGCCCGCTCCAATTCAGCGAGAACCGCCGGCTCGTTCTCCTCGGTGAGATAGCCCGGCAGATAGAGCTTGTGACGGATCGGGTTGGGACGTCCGGAAAGAAAGTTCAGCAGCTCCCCTTCCGGGAAAACGATGAGGCCGTCGCCCCCGCGAGTGCCGCGCCGGATCGCCTGGCCCAGCTCTTCGATCTCGCGGGCGAGCTCGGGCCGAGCCGAGATCATTCCCGAGGTCCCCTCAATCGGCATTCCCTCGATGGACGCGTACTGCCAGGCGCGTCCGGCAAAGGCGAGAACGACGAACGCCGCCACGATCCAGCGGTATGCGGCGGCGGTCGGGGCGCGTACCACGCTCACACGCTCGCAGGCCACTGCGGTTTGCAGAAGACCTGCCGCGCATACAAAAGCCAACAGCAGCGCGGGTGCCACGTAGGCCGAGTCGCCGATGTGAAACGGCCGGCGGTAGGAGAGAAGAAATCCGAGCAAGCCGCTGGCCGCCAGCGCCGCCGCGGGCGTCCCGCGTCGGCGCGCCAGCCCGCAAAGGAGGCCGGCGAGGCTGACGAGCGGAGCCGCGCTGAAGAGAACGGCCCCGCCGGCGCCTCCCGCCAGAGCGGCTCCGGCGACCACGACGAGCACCGCTGCCAGCATCTTCAGAGGTCCCCGGCGACCCGCGCCTCTCGGACGGGCCATGAGCGTCGCGAGCAGGACGATGCCGGTCCACATCGCCGCCGAGTAGATGAGCTCGACGGCGCCTCGCCTCCAATCGGCCAAGCCCGAGAAGGCCACGAGGAAATGACGCGTCTCCTCCGGCAGTCCGGTCAACAGCACGTGGCCGTCGCCGAGGACGGCGCGTGGGCCCGCCCGCCAGAGAAATCCGCCGAGGCCTCCGCCGAAGACGATCACGAAACCGAGCGCCGAGATCCCCGCGTCGCGCACGCCGCGCCCGCGGTATCGAGATCGCAGCAGGAGCGAGAGCCCGACCGCGACGATCGCCGCCAGTCCCCACTCGGTGCGGCACAGGCCCGCCAGACCGGCGCATGCTCCCGCCGCGATGACCCATGCTCCCGAATGGGATCGACCCCTCCGCGAGGCTATGGCGATCGCCGCCAGAGCGAACGCGGCCGCATGCCAGATGCGGTAGCCCATTCCGAGCAGCGCTCCGCCGGCGTTCGGCATGAATACGAGGACCGGTATCGCGAGCGCCGTCCAAACCGCTGCGTCTTTCCGGCTCGTGACGCGCCGGAGAGCGGCGTAGAAGGCGCCGAGTGCCGCGAGGCCGGACACCGCGCCGGCGAGAACGAGGCTTCCGAAACCAGACCCGAAGACCCTCAAGAAACCCGCCTGAAAATAGGGTGTCAGCGGCCCGAACCAGTACACGACGTCGCGATAGAGGAGCTCTCCGCGGGCCAGCGCATCCGGAACGATCCATTCCCGTCCGGAGTCGATCAAGGGATCCGACCACTTGCCGCGCGAGAGGAGAAAGAGGCCGAAGGTGGCCGCGGCGAGCCCGGCTAAGGAGGCGACGAGCGCCGCGGCGCCTCGGCGCGTCACGTCACCACGACGGGGCGGTCGAGCCAGCGCCGCCACGCGCCGGAGGACCGGATCTCGTCGATCATCGCGAAGGCGTCGTCGAGCTCGGCGTCTTTCGTGTAGAAGTGGGGCGACATCCGAATCCCGACGCCCGGACGGTAGTCCACGAGGACGTCGCGCACGTTGAGCTCTCGGGAAACCTCGAGCGCGTTGTCGAAGTCGACGCACGCCGTGCCGCCCCGGCGCGATGCCTCCCGCGGCGTCGCGGAGCGCCAGCCGCGTGCGTCCGCCTGCTCCAGCAGACGCCCGGTCTGCCGGAGCGACTTGGGCCGAATCGCTTCGGGATCGGCGTGTCGCACGATTCTCAGCCCCTCGCGCGCCGCATACAGCGCCGGTACAGCGGGAGTGCCGAGGAGAAAGCGGAAGGCATCGTCGCGATAACGCATGGGCGGAGGCTCGAAGGCGAATGGCGCCGGGTGCGCCATCCAGCCGGTCAGCGACGGCTTCAGCCTGGGGCGCACTTCCGGCCGCACGAAGAGGAACGCGCCCCCCGGCCCGCCGCAGAGCCATTTCAGGACGCCGCCGACGAGCACGTCCACGCCGAGCGCGTCCACGGACACCGGAAGCGTGCCGACCGATTGATAGGCGTCGAGAACGAGCAATGCCCCCACGCGCCGGCACCTTTCGGCGATCGGCACGACGTTGAGCACGAACGCGCTCTTGAACAGGACATGCGAGATGGCGACCAGCGCGGTTCGATCATCGATCGCGTCGCAGATTCGCTGCTCATCCGCCGAGAGCCCGTCGCCTCGCGGCGACGGCACGGTCACGACCTCGGCGCCGAATCTCGCGCCCAGAGATTCCGAGACGTACCGGATCGAGGGGAACTCTCCGTCGATCATGACGATCCGGTTTCGCGCGCCCCCGTAATCCAGGCACGACATCACGACCGCGGACGCAATCGTCACGCTCGGAAGCATCGACACGCTTCCCACGGGGGCGCCGAGAAGCGGCGCGACCTCGTCCCCCACGGCGACGGACATCTCCCACCAGGAGTCGGCCCAGGCGCGCACGCCGCGCGTCCCCATGTCTCGGCATACTCGGCGAGGGCGCGCGAGGCGGCCTGCGGCATCGCGCCGAGGGAGTTGGAGATCAAGTATGTCGTCTTATCGAGGTCGGGGAAATCGCCGCGAAAGCGCAGAAGCGGATCGTCGGCCATCACTCGAGCGCCGCAGCGGCGGCCGGAGGCCCGACCCTCACGCCGTTCTTGTAGACGTCCAGAATCTTCCGCACGTTCTTCACATCGGAGAGCGGATCGCCGGAGAGGACGAGAAAGTCGGCGCGCTTTCCCGCCTGAAGCGTTCCCCGATCCGAATCGATCGCGAGCGAACGCGCCGCGGTCTGGGTCGCCGCGCGGAGGACTTCCGGGGGCGAAAGGCCGGCCCTCGCGTAGAGCGCCATTTCGGCCGAGACGCCGAGGCCCGGGAAGGCCCACATGTCGGTGCCGAGCGCGATTTCAACTCCTGCCGCGTGCAGGCGCAGCAGATTCTGGCGCAGCGCGGGGAGGCGGTTCTTGACACTCTCGAAATTCGGATAGCGCTCCCGGTAGGTTTCCGAGTATTCCGCCGACCGCAAACGCGCGACCGTTGCGGGAGGCAGGCCGGCGACGGCGACCGGATCGGAGAGAACTTCCTCGACGAAGCTTCGCGTGTCCGCCAGGAACTCGAAGACGCCCATCGTCGGGATGTAGGTGATCGCGCGCGTCTTCATCAACGCGATCGGCCTTGGGCCCAATGGCTCCAGGATTCCGTGGGCGAGCGCCGTCGCGCCTGCCTCGATTGCCTCCTTCGCGTCGGACCAGTTCGGGGCGTGGACCGAGGCTCGAAGCCCCTGTGTCCGCGCCTCCTCGATCAGCGCGCGGGCGATGCCGGCCTCCATCCTAGGCAGCGGCGGCTTCGGGGCGCGGCACCATGCCATGTCATCGAGCATCAGCTTGATCTCGTCCGAGCCCAGCCTCTTCGCCTTTCGCACGGCCTCTCGCGCCTGCTCGACGGACTCCGGGAAGCGGTTGAGGTTCGGATCACCCGGCTCCCCCTGGTCCCACCAGCCCCCCTTCGCGGTGAAGATCGGCGCGGCCGGAAAGACGTCCGGCATCCCGGACCCCGGCTCGCTCGCGCGGCCGGCGAGCGCACGGGATGCGGCGACGTCCTCGGCCATCAGACGAACCGCCGTGACCCCCCAGCGGAGCATCTGACGCAGGTCCGCGTCGGATTCCGCGTGAACGTGGGCGTCGATGAGCCCAGGGACGATCCATTTTCCCCGAAGGGAGATGGTGGCGGCTCCGGTCGGCACGGCGCGCAGGGCTTCCCGCGTGGCCGGGCCCGCGAGAACGACACGGCCCTTCGAGACGATGAGGAGCGAGTCGGGGACGGGAAGTCCCCCGGTCCCGTCGATGAGCGTCGCGCCGCGAAGGGCGATCGTGGTGGCGAGCAGGATTCCTCCGCTCACCTTCGTCTCACGTCTTACGTCTTATGTCTCACGCGCGCAGGGCGCTACTTCGCGTCGAGCGCGTGCTCTTTTTCGCACTCTTCTTCTTCGATCTCGACCGGGTAGATTCCCGTGAAACAGGCGGTGCACGTGGCCTGCTGCGGCCGCCCGAACGCTTCGAGCATCCCCTCGACCGAGAGGTAGCCGAGGCTGTCGGCCTCGATGTACTTGCGGATTTCCTCGACCGGCTGGTTTGCCGCGATGAGCTCGCTGCGGGTCGGCGTATCGATGCCGTAGTGACAGCTGTTGAGCGTCGGCGGCGAGGAGACCCGCACGTGGATCTCGCACGCGCCCGCCTCCCGCAGCATCCGCACGATCTTGCGCGAGGTCGTGCCGCGCACGATCGAGTCGTCGACGAGGACGACGCGCTTGCCCTCCACGACCTCTCGGACCGGATTGAGCTTCACTTTCACGCCGAAGTGGCGGATCGCCTGCTTCGGCTCGATGAAGGTGCGGCCCACATAGTGGTTCCGCACGAGCCCCAGAGCGAACGGAATGCCCGACTCCTCCGCATAACCGAGTGCCGCATACATGCCGGAGTCGGGCACCGGAACGACGACGTCCGCCTGCGCCGGGTGCTCGCGGGCGAGGCGGCGGCCGAAGCCCTGGCGAGACGCCGCCACGCTGCGGCCGAAGACCTTCGAATCGGGCCTCGCAAAGTAGACGTGCTCGAAGACGCACGGCGTCGACATCGGAAAGGCAAACCGGTGCGAGGAGAATCCCTCGCGCGAAAGCCGCACGATCTCGCCCGGCTCGACGTCTCTTTCGAATCGCGCGCCGATCAGATCGAAGGCACACGTCTCGGAGGCGACCACGGGCGACCCCTCCCGCACGCCCAGGGAGAGCGGCCGAATGCCGTTCGGGTCGCGGACCGCGAAGATCCCCTCGCGGCTCAGGATGACGAGCGAGTAGGCCCCGCGTACCTCGAGCAGAGCCTCGGCGATCGCTTCGGCCAGGGTCGAAGCCCGGGAACGCGCGACCAGATGGAGGATGACCTCCGAGTCCGATGTCGTCGTGAAAAGGGCACCCTTGTCCTCGAGGGCGGTCCGGATCTCCCGCGCGTTGACCAGGTTGCCGTTGTGGGCCAGGGCAAGCGGACCGCGCCCCGTCGCGAAGACGATCGGCTGCGCGTTGGCGAGCAGCGAAGCCCCGGACGTCGAGTACCGGACGTGGCCGATCGCGGTTCGCCCGGGCAGGCGCGAAAGACGGGCCTCGTCGAAGACGTCGGCGACGTAGCCCATCTCCCTCTCGACGTGGATCTTCCCGTCGTCGAGAGACGCGATGCCGGCCGACTCCTGGCCGCGGTGCTGAAGCGCGTAGAGACCAAGGTAGGCGAGGTTGGCCGCATCCTCCGAATCGCAGACTCCGAAGATCCCGCATTCGTCGGAGAAGCCGCTGCGGAAGCCCATTGGAATCCAATCTTAACACTCGACCGGCTGGACTTAATCCCACCGGCGGCGCGGTAATCCGGAGCGCCGAACGCTCGTCCAATCTCGCGAGGTGACCGTGAAATTTTCCCATTCCCGCTGGATCGCCGCGATCGTGGTCGCCGCCTCGGTCGCGCTCCTCGCGACCATCGCCGCCACCGACCGATTCGCTCGCGCCGCGTAAAAAGGCGCGCCTCGGCCTCATCGCATAAGCGGAGACGGCGGCGATATATAAGCAAATGCTTATATATTGCTCCTCGATCGTTCTGGAAGCAAGGGCCACGGATAGCCCGTCCTACCGCGCCAAGTCGAGTACCGCCTGACGCACACCGGCAATGACCTTCGCCATTCGCCGGTAGTCGAGCGTCTCCGGAACATCATCCTCCGTGTGGTAGCCGGGGTTCCGGTAAAAGGCCGTGTCGGTGATCATCACGGCCGGGTCCCCCTGCCGCCAGAAGTTGACGTGATCGGAGAGATCGACGCCGGGAACGAGCGAGGGTGCATTGATCGAATGGACCGGCAAGTCCCCCGCTCGCCGCATCGACCGCTTGACGCGCCGGACGATCCGCACGCCGCCGACGTTCCCGACGACCGCGATGAAGTCGCCGCGGCCGGGATAGAAGAGGCGAAGCAGCGGGGAGGGGAACTGCTGGCTGCCGTCCTCATCCGAGAAGAAGCCGATCATCTCCAGGCACAGCATCGCCCGGACCCGCCGCCCAGCCGTTCGGAGCGAGCGGGCGTGAACCGCACTCCCCATTTCGGCGGTGGAAAAGAAGGGCATCTCCTCGAGCGTGTAGGCCGCCAGCTCCACGCGCCGTGAGAGTTTCACCTCAGCCATCGTGTCCGCGAGCTCGAGCAGCCCGGCGACGCCGCTCGCATTGTCGTCCGCCCCGGGCATCTCCCCAGCGACGTCGTAGTGTGCGCCGACGATCACGACGTCGGTTGTGTCGGGGCCGAAGCCCGCGACGACATTGCGGTAGCTCGCGCCGGCCGCCTCGAAGACCTGCTCGGCGACGGCCGCCCCGGCTCTCTGGAACTCCTCGTGGAGGAAGCGGGCGGCCCGCGCGAGGTTCTCCGGATGGCCGAAATCGCGCGGATGAAACCTTTCGACGAGCTGGTGAACGCGCCGCTCGAGGCGCGAGGGGTCGGGCGCCGCGGCGCCCTCCACGCGATTGCCTACGAGAAACAGGGGCTGTGTCATCCAGATCGAGCCCGCGACGACGAACAGGAGCGCCAACGCCGCAACAGTCAATGCCACGAAACGCAACTTACCTCGTGCCACTCCCGCCCGCGTGAATCGTCCCAGCGCGGCGGCAGGTCGATCAGGACGACGAATCCTCGCAGTTCTCAGCCCGCTCCAAACCGGTATGCCGCACAGCGGCAAGGCAAGTCATGGCGGGCAGGCCGCGAAGGCAGACGTGTCCTGAATCGGCTGGAACGCCGTGCCCGACGGGTTGGCGTAGGTCTTGAGTTCGCCCGTATCCACATCGATGACCGTCAGCGTGACCTCCACGTTCGTCAGTCCGCCCGCGAAGACCCAGAAGTGGCCGTTGATGAGGCAGCCGTTCAAGATCTTTACGACGACCTCGACGCTGTTCGCGCCGAAGAACCAGAAATATCCTGTATCGCCGGTGATGGCCACCGCCGTTCCCTGACCGCTCCTGCCTTGGGAGGGAATCTGCCAACTCGCCTGCACGCGAAAACGGCTGCCGTTCAAGCAGAGGGTGGTCGCGTCGGCGACGCAGGGACCGGTCGTGATCCGCGCGATCTTGTTGACGCCCTGTTCGGTGAGCCAGAGGTTACCGTCGAGGCCGGCCGCGATCGCGAAGGCAGCCGGAGCCGGAAACTCCGTAACGATACCCGCCGTGGTGATTCGCCCGATGTTGGGACTCTGTTCGGCAAACCAGAGGTTACCATCCGGACCGGCCACGATATCGAGGGGCTCGGCCAGTGGAGCGGGGAACTCGGTGATGACACCCGCCGTGCTGATTCGCCCGATGTTGTTTCCCTGACCCTCGACGAACCAGAGGTTGCCGTCCGGACCGGGAGCGATACCGTGAGGAATGCTGTCGGCCGTGGGGATCACGAACTCCGTGATGACACCTGCCGTGGTGATCCGGCCGACCTTGTTGCCGGACTGTTCCGTGAACCAGATATTGCCGTCGGGCCCGACGACCACGTCTGAAGGATTACTGACAGGCGTCGGGATCGTGAACTCGCCGATGACAACACCTGCTGTCGTGATCTGCCCGATCTTGTTGCCGGTCTGTTCGGCGAACCAGAGGTTTCCGTCCGGGCCCGCGACGATCCCCTGCGGCAGGCTGCCGGCGGTCGGAATCGCGAATTCGGTCAATACTCCCGCCGTCGTGATCCGCGCGATTCGGTTGGCGAAAGTTTCGGTAAACCACAGGTTGCCGTCCGGGCCGGCCGTGATACCGAGATTTCCGCTGCTGCTCGCGGGAATCGAGAACTCTGTGATGACTCCGGCGGTGGTGATCCGCCCGATCGCGGCCGCGGCGACGTTCCCGGCGTTGTCGAGGGACTTCTCCGTGAACCAGTAGCTGCCGTCGGGTCCGACGGCAATGCCGAAGGGGACGCCGCCGCTGGGAATCGTGAATTCGCTGATGTTCTGGCCGACGGCGGAATTCACGACAGCCAAACCGAGGACAGCGAGGAACAAATTCGCAAGATTCTCCTTCATGGCGATCCTCCTTTTGAATGGTTCTCGATCACGCTTCCCCCATCCCGCCCGCGCGCGGCAGCGAGATGACGCCCTGGAGACCGAGGCGCGATTCGGACGCCAGGGTCATCTCACGATGCCAATGCTATCGAGAATCGCCGCGAGCCTACGGGCCGAAGGCCTCGTCGATCGGCGCCTGAACCTCGCCGGTCGGGCCGAAACACCCTGTCTGGAGACTGTGACGGATCCGTTTGGCCCGAGGTCCAAGCCCACGAATCCCGAGGTATTGGCGGGCTCTACCGTGGTGAAGCGCTCGTCTCGACTGTATGCCCTGCAAAGCGCGGATGAATCTTGTCTAGCTCAGACCGTCGACCAGGTAGAGCTCGTCGAGTAGACGGACGTACGTATAGACATACGACAGCCCGTCCGCGGAGAGGAAGACGCGCGGGATCCCGTGAATTCCGGTCGGATCGGCGGCAGTCAACTCTTTCCAGAGCTCGCGGCGGCCGGTGGACAGATCCAGCCGGTGAATGCTCGCCGCGGCGCCTTCGCCACGCGAAAGCACGTAGAGGAAGCGTCCGTCCGGCGTGAAGCGGATCGGAGCATCCCCGGCGAATGCGCCGCGCGCGGGCGAAGGTTCTCCCCCCTCGACACGGTAGAGCAGCAGGCGGCGATCCGTGCCCGTCGCGGCCACCCTCGTCCCGTCCGCCGACACGGCGAAATCCGAGCCGACACCTTCGGGCGTAATCGCGCGGGGGTCTCCGCCCGAGACCGGCTGCACGTAGAGGCGAGGCGCATGGCCGGCCAGGTTGGCCGCCAGCACCAGCTTTTCTGCCCCGGAGAAAAATGCCGCGCGGAGGATGTTGTCGAAACGCCCCGTTCGGATCGAACGAGGCTGTCCGGGTCCCGTCGGCAACAGCATCAGCTCGGCGGGAGAAACGTGCGGTGTCGACAGCGCCCACTTTCCATCCGGGGAGAGAGCCAGGGCGTGGCCGTCCCCCAGGCGAACCGCCGGCGAATCGTGGGTCTTCCGGAGATAGACGGCGTAGGCGGCGCCTCCGCCCTCTCCGGTCTCGTCGAAGAGGAGCGTCGTCCCGTCCGCGGCCAGGTCCACCGGCCGCGACCAGTCATGCCACGACAGGTCTCGCTCTATCTCCTCCCCCGGTGAGAGGCCGACGATGCCTTCGCGCGAATTCTCGCGAGCGAGCAGCACGCGGCCTTCGCGCGAGATGTCGTGAAGCGTGAGCGCGCCCGGAATGCGCGCGACGAGCCGGCGGCGTCCCGACAGGCCGACCGCATGCAGGGAACGGGAACCGCCGGCCGCCGCGGCGGTGAACCAGACCTCGCCGCCGTCGGGTGACCACGCGAGGCCCCGCGCCGTGATCCAGTCTGCCGACAGCGTACGCCTGGTCCCGCCGGGGACGACGACGACGACGGAGCCGGCGTCGTCTCCGCGCATGGGATGCTCGAGAAAGGCGACGAAGTCGCCACGCGGCGACACGCGGGGATGGCTCAGATATCCCGACGCGGTCTCGTAGAGGGTCGTGCCGATCGGGAACTCGAGACGGCTGCGTCCGTCGACGGCGCGCACGACCGCGAGGCTCGCGCCGTCGGGAGCCCAGTCGGCGGCCTGGACCGATTCCAGGATCTCACGCGGCCCGCCCCCAGCGAGCGAGGAGCGCGCGAGCGTGCCGTTCGTGATGAAGGCTCCGCTCGGCCGCGCTCCCAAGGAGATCGCCATTTCCCCGGACGGCGAGATGGCGAAAATGCTCGAGGCGGGCAGCGAGAGCGGCACCGATTCGGGAACCTCCGGGCGGGTCGAATAGATCTGGATGGGCCCTCCGTTCCAGGCGGCGCTGTAGACGACGGTCTGTCCGTCGGGGGCGAACCGGGCGGCCCAGACCGTCCCGTTGCGAAAGGTCAAGCGATGAAACGACGGAAGGACGCGGTCGCGCGCTCCCGATCCGGCGAGGTAGGCCGACGCCACGAGGGCGGCGACGGCCAGCGCGACGCCGGCGGAGAGCCAGAGACGCGCCCGCCTCGGGCGCGGCGGCGGAGCGAAGGGCCCTTCTCCCGTAACGTCGATCTGAGAGAAGTGGTCCCGGACGCTCTGGAGATCCCTCGCGAGGTCTTGGGTCGCCGCATACCGATCGTCCGGAGGCTTGGCGAGGCACCGCTCGACGATCCACCGCAGCGGCACCGGCGCGCGAGGCGCCAGCGTGTCCAGAGACTCGGGCTCTTCACGGATGATCGCGGCCAGCGTTTCGGCGCGCGTCGCACGCTGGAACGCCCGCTTGCCGGTCAACATCTCGTAGACCAGGGAGCCGAAGGAGAACTGGTCCGAACGGAAATCGACCCTCTGTCCGCACGCCTGCTCCGGCGACATGTATCCGGCCGTGCCGATCACGGCGCCCTCGTGCTCCGTGACCGTCGCGTCGCGGCGGCTGATGCCATGGCCGTTCTCGCCCCATTCCACCTTCGCCAGACCGAAGTCGAGGATCTTGACGAAGCCGTCCCGCGTGACCATCACGTTCTCGGGCTTCAAGTCCCGATGCACGATGCCGGCGCCGTGGGCCCGCGCCAGGGCATCGGCGAGCTGCGTCGCGATGTGGACCGCCTTGCGAACCGGAAGGGCGCCCGGATACAACAGCTCGCGGAGCGTCTTCCCGTCCACCAGCTCCATGACGATGAATGGCGTGGCCGCCGCCTGTCCGATCTCGTGGATCGTCACGATGTTGGGATGATTCAAGGCCGAGGCGGATCGGGCCTCCGCCTCGAATCGGGACAGGCGTCCCGGATCGGCGGAAAGCTCTCCCGGCAACGCCTTGACGGCGACTTCCCGCCCGAGACGCGTGTCGCGTGCCCGGTAGACCTCGCCCATTCCGCCGGCCCCCAGACGGGCGAGGATCTCGTACTGCCCGAGCCGCGTGCCTGCTGAAATGCTCATAGGGCTCAAGACGCACCGAGAGCCACAACCCAGATACGTTTCTCCTTGGCGGGGGTTCCGATGAGAATGACGAGCGACGCGATCCGGGTGACCTGGGACCGGTTCGGTGGGACAGCCTGATGTCCTGGGCGCCTTACACCCTGATCACCAATCACCAATCACGAATCCCTCTCCGTCTCGGTCGAACCACCAGCCGCATAGCGGCGGAAGATGAACGGCGCGGACCCAATCCGCAGCTCGTCTCCATCGGCGAGCGGCTCGGAGGAGGCGATCCGGCGGCCGCGCAACCAGGTCCCATTCTTGCTCCCGAGGTCCTCGAGGACCGCGCTGCGGCCGCCGATCACGATGCGCGCATGATGGCGCGACACGGTCGCGTCGTCGATCGAAACCGCCGCACCCGGATCGCGCCCCAGGACATTTTCCCCTTCGACCAGCGGGACCTCCCGGGCGCCCCAGATGAGGCGAAAAACGCCGTCTTCGTCCGCCGTCCTGGCGGCTCCGTCCGAAAAGGCATACCCGAAGCCGTGCACCGTTCGCAGGAAGCGCGGCTCGCGCGCGTCGTCGCCGATCTCGCGCCGGATCTCGGCGACTAAGCCCGCCAGATTCGCTTCGGTCACGAAGGTGTCCGGCCAGAGGCGGCCGAAGAACTCCTCTTTGGAGATGGCCCGCGGGCGGCTCTCCACCAGCAGGCGCAGGAGTTCGAACGCCTTGGGCGAGAGATGGACGGCGCCTTTGCCGCGCCGCACTTCACGGCGCAGTGCGTCAAATGTGCACTCACCAAACGGGATGCGCATGACTGGCACTCATGAAAAAGCCAGCAAATTCGAATTGGACACTCAAGACCTCGAAGCGCTCTCTGCGCGACCGTCAGGGATAGCGGCGGAGGCGCCCGGCGAATTCCCGGCAACGCGCTTCTCCGCGAGAGAGGTCCGTGGCCGTGCCGATGCAGAGACGAATCGCCCTCCTTCCGATGGCGATTGCGCTGGCCGGTCTCGCCGCTCACCTTTTCGCGGTCGAGAGCAACCTCGGACCTCCTGCTGGCGTTGCTCTCCTGGCAATCCCGTTCTTCATCGATCGTAGGCTCCCCCGCGACCTGAGGGCCTCGGTCGAAGAGGCTCACCGGCGCTTGACCGACAGCCGCTGCCAGGAAATTTTGACCGACTTCGCCGACAGCGCCGGACGGCGTCTGGATGTCAACCTGGCTTCCACCGGCGAGACCGCGGCTTCCTATCTCGGCCTCGTTCTCTTCTACGACGGACGCGCCACCGAGCGTTGCGCGGACCGGCACGTGCTCGCATGGACGGCTCCGGGCAGCCGCGCGGTCCATATCTGCTGGGACCAGTTCTCGCTCTATCAAAGGTTCGACAAGGGCTACGCGGCCGACACCCTCATACACGAGACACTCCACACGCTCGGCCTGGGAGAGAATCCGCCGGAGCCACGGATGATCACCGCGCAGGTGATAGCTCGCTGCGGCCGCTGACCTTCCGGCACGGCCTGAAAAAGACCGGAAAAACGGCGGGAAACCCCGACGACTTGCGACGACCCGCGGCCTCATTCTGCCCGCATGAAAGGAGGCCGATCATGAAAACGCGATTCGCTGCACTGCTCATCCTGGTCGGGTTTCTCTGCGGCTGCGGAAGCGGACCCACGGCGCCCATCGAGCCAACGCCGGCTCCAGTGGTGACGACGCCTGCTCAGCCGCCCGTGACTCCGACACCCGGAGGACAGTGTCACCCGTGGCCGAAGTGCCAAGGATGATGGATTTCGGCAGTGCTCCACCGAGCCGACGCAGTGAAGCGATCACCTCGTCGGCTACGGTGGGCCCACGGGAGCGCGAACGGGATCAGCCCCGAGGAATTCAGCTACAACACGGCTGAAGGCTTCAGGCACTTCCCTTTGCGGAAGGTGACCCGCCTCGGTCAGAACGACGAGGCGGGAACCGACGATCCGCGATCTCAGACGTTCTCCTTCGCGGGGAGGAATCAGCCGATCTTCGCTCCCCCAGACGATGAGGGTTGGAACCCGAATTCGTTCCTCGAGGCCGGCGTAGGGGCGCCGGTCCGAACGGATCGCCGCCAGCGCGGCGCGCCGTGTCCCGGGTACCGTCAGCGGAAACCAGGCGTCTTCGATCGCTTGCTCGGTGACGCGCTCGGCCCGCGCGTAGATCCGATGCCGTAGACCGTAGGCGACGAAGGGCCGGTTCACGAGCGCCATCGCAATCTCCCCGAGCACCGGAGCACGGAGCACGCGAATGGGCCATGCGATTGGGGTATCGGGAGCAGCCGGCGCGACGAGCACGAGCGCCGACACGCGATCCGGATGCTCCGTGGCGAGAAGCATTGCCACAGAGCCGCCCAAGGAATTTCCGATGAGGGCCGCTCGAGAGATGCCGCGGACGTCGAGGTAGTCGAGCAGGGCGCGGGCGAGCCCACCGACGGTGTAGTCGAAGGGCCAGGGGCGGTCCGAGCGACCGAAGCCGGGAAGATCGACGGCGATGGCTGGCCGCCCCGCGGAAGCCGAGGCAAGCACATTGCGCCAAGTCGCCGACGACGCAAACACTCCGTGCACGAAGACCACCGTCTCGCCGCTCCCCTCCGTCTCGCGCGAGCGCCAGCGGACCTCGCCGACGATCGTGTCGCGCTCGCCGGGCCCCGGCGGCGGAATCACTCCGCGCACCACGATAGAATAGCCGTGATGCGGCGCTCCAACCTTCGCGCATTCGCCGAGCGGGAGTGGCAGGTTCTGGCGGAGCGAAAATCCACCCACTGGAAAGAGGTCAAGAGGATGTCGGGCGCGGCTTGGGGCATTCGCGTTGGTGAGGAGCTCCGGCGGCACGCGCGCCGGCTTCACCCAAAGTGGCCCGCCCGGAAGGATCGAAGGGACGACCTGACGACACACGCGCGTGTCGCGTCTTCACTCCGGCGTGTCCCGCCCCGCCGCACTCGCTGACCTTCTGTCCGCCTTGGCGCGCGTGATGCCGAAGTGCGCCGACGGCTGGTATCTCTTCGGCGCGCAGGCGGTGCAGGTCTGGGGCCTCCCGCGGCTGACCGCCGACGTCGACGTTACCGCACGCCTCCGCGGGGATAATCCCGAGGTCTTCGTCTCGCTCATGCGCCGCGCAGGCTTCGAGCTTCGCGTCAGGGACATCGATGATTTCGTCAAGAGGACCCGCGTCTTCCCCTTCGTGCACCGAGGGTCGGAGATCCCCGTGGACGTCGTCCTCGCAGGACCCGGGCTGGAAGATGAGTTTCTCGAACGTGCAAGGCGCATCGACCTCGGCGGAGTCACGGTTCCGGTGATCAGCGCCGAGGACCTGATCGTCACCAAGATACTCGCCGGCCGCCCGAAGGACATCGAGGATGTTCGCGGCATTCTGAGCGAACGTCTTGAGAAGCTCGACCTTCGCCACATTCGCCGCCTTCTTCGGCTCCTCGAGGAAGCGATCGGGCAGCGCGACTTGAGACCCCTCTTCCAGAAGGAGCTCGACTCCGCACGGCGGAAGCGAAGACGCTGAAGTCGGGACGGTCGATTACAAGGGCTACACTCCGCCCGTGCCCACCTGGAAGGTC
>DASXTI010000087.1:0-48999 GCA_036505535.1 Thermoanaerobaculia bacterium | reverse complement strand
TGAAGCGATGGCTGTCGTCGGGGACGTAGGTGCCCTCCTGATACACCGACGGCACTCCGTTGGGGTCCCGAACCTCGAACCACCGGACGGCGGCCCGATTGTCGCCGGCCGCACCGTCCACCGTGAAGTTCGTTACGAGCGACTCGTAGGTGCCGAAGTTACGGTAGGCGAGGCGGTACATGAGGATGCTGGGATTGGCCTGGATCAGCTGATCCGAGTCGAGCTGCGGGACGCAGCCTTGGCCAAGATTCGCGTTGCCGCAGTCCAGAGCGTCGAAGGGAGCGATCGGGACATCCACCGGGCCTTCGAAGGTCGCGTTGCCGGGATTACCGAAGTCCGCATGGAACTTCCAGATGTGGATCAGGTCGTTCGGGCTCCCATCGATGAAATCGGCGCCGAGGGCGATCGACACGTTGGGCGACCCGGGCGGCGGCGGAGTCACGCCGTCGAGATCGGAGGGAAGCCCCCAGATGGACGAGGGATTCGTCACGCCCGGGTTCACATACTGATAGGTGGCGGGGCCACCCGAGAGAATCGCGATGCGGTCGAAGGCGTAGATACCGAATCCGGCGGGGTTAAAACCGGCAAACTGGTTGACCGTCATGTAATACGCCTCGGGCCAGATGCCGAACCTCGACTTCGTGGCGCTCGAGCTTACGTCGATGACGAAGTCGTATCGGGAGTAGGTGCCGGTCGGATCGTCCGTGGTCGAAACCGCAATGCACTGATGCGAAGAACCGTCAGAGGAGTCGAAGGCGCCTTGGCTCACGAACCACCGGCCGGCGAGGATGTCGTACTTGACGTACGGCGTCTTCGCGTCGCTCGTCTCGCAGATCCCGCCGAGGCCCGTCCAAAGACTGGCGTTCGGGAGAGGACCGAGCACGAGGTTTCCCGACTTGTCGAAGACCCGGAAGACGACGTTGATGGTCTGAAAATAGTGGCTCGGTCCGGCGGCGCCGTTCGCGTCGGGCGGGACGAACTCTTTGCCGGAGAACGGAAGGTTGTCGTTCTCGGTCGCCCCGTCGAACTGGAGAAGCTCGGCCGGCGCCGAGGGGCTCGGCCTCATCTGCAGGACCGGATCGGTCTCGTGCCGTCCGCCGGGAGGTCGAGGCGCCGACGGCGCTTCGAGAATCCGCGGCGGCTCGGGTGTCGAAGGCCCGCGCGAATCGATCCGGATCTCGCGCAGAGGCTTGGGCGACACGCCGTAGCGCGCGGCGTGCCCGACCCGCGGTGGAACCTGGGATCGGTCGGAGGCGGCCAGCGCTCCGGCGGCATACGCCGCCGAAGCCGGTGCGACGAGGAGCCAGCCTGCGATCAGAACGATCCATGAAGAGGCTCTTTTCGCTTTCCGTCTCGCCATAGCGGTCCTTCCTCGGAAGATGGAATAGAGGCGCTGCCGGCCCCCGAAATCACTGGCCGGGAGAGCGGGAAAGCGTCGGGGACGCGAAGACGTTCCGGTGCCTGGCGCCTCTCTGAGCGCCGGGACCGACTCCGTAGGTCGATGACTTGCCACTGATTTGACGCCGGGAGACTTCTCCCGCGTTAGATCACCCGAGTGTCGGGACTGTCAAGAGAAAACGGAATCAGGAAAGAGAGGTGGGGCGGCACCTCGGCGGCGGGGCGGGCGTCACCCGGCGATGACCCTCCGCGCCGTCCGCCGCTGACTGTGGTCGAGAATTCGCTTGCGCACTCGGACGGCGGCGGGCACGACCTCGACGAGCTCGTCGTCGTTGATCCACTCGATCGCCTGCTCGATCGTGAGCTCGCGCGCGGGCGTCAGCTTGATCGCCATGTCGGATGTCGAGGCGCGCATGTTCGTCAAGTGCTTCCTCTCGCACGGCTGGACGACCATATCGCTCTCCTTGACCTGCTCGCCGACGATCTGACCGGCGTAGACCTTCTCGCCGGGCTTGACGAAGAAGACGCCGCGGTCGGCGAGGCGATCCAGAGCATAAGCGGTGACCTCGCCCCCCTCCTTGGCGATCATGGCCCCCGTGGTTCGGTTTGGAAGCGGCCCCCGGTACGGGCCGTATTGATCGAAGAGGTGGTTCATCAGTGCCGTGCCCTTCGTCAACGTCAGGAACTCTAGCCGGAAGCCGAGAAGGCCGCGGGAGGGGATCGTGAATTCCAGGCGCACGCGATCGCTATGCTTCCCCATGTGCTTGAGCTCCCCTTTTCGCCCTCCGACCGCGGCGATCACCGCGCCCGTGAACTCCTCCGCGCAGTCGATGACGAGCTCCTCATACGGCTCGAGCAGCTCGCCCGACTCGCCGCGGTGGAAGATGACCTGGGGGCGGCCGAGCGCGAACTCGTAGCCTTCCCGGCGCATGGTCTCTGCGAGGATCGCGAGCGACAGCTCGCCGCGGCCGAGCACGAGGAAGGAGTCCGGCTCCGGCGTCTCCTCCATGCGTAGGCCCACGTTCTTCTCGAGCTCGCGCTCGAGCCGCTCGGCGAGATGGCGGCTCGTGACGTATTTTCCGGAGAGCCCCGACATCGGCGAGTCGTTGACGCGCAACTCCATAGAGAGCGTGGGCTCGTCGACGCGGATGCCGGAAAGCGGCGTCGGATCGGCGAGATCCAGGATCGTCTGCCCAATCTCGATGTCCGGAAAGCCCGAGAAGACGACGATGTCGCCGGCGGAGGCCTCGGCCACCTCGACCCGCACGATGCCTTCGAACATGTAGATCTTGCCGGCCTTGCCCTTCTCGACGATCGATCCGTCGGGCCGCACCGCGGCGAGCTCGATCGCGCGCGAGACGGTGCCCGAGAAGATCCGCCCGACGGCCAGACGCCCCAGGTAGTCCGAGTAGTCGATGTTCGCGACGATCATCTTGAAGGGCGCATCGCCGATGACCGGGGCCGGGATGTGCTCCAGGATCGCGTCGAGGAGAGGCTTCAAGTCTCCCGCCTTTGCCGACGGATCCTTCGACGCGAAGCCCAGACGTCCCGAGCCGTAGAGGACCTGGAAGTCCAGGTGCTCCTCCTCGGTCGCCAGCGACAGAAAGAGGTCGTGAATCTCCTCTTCGACCTCGAGCGTCCGCGCGTCGGCCCGGTCGATCTTGTTGATCAGGACGATCGGGCGCTTGTGCCCCTCGAGCGCCTTCTTCAGCACGAAGCGCGTCTGCGGGAGAGGGCCCTCGGAGGCGTCGACTAAAAGCAGCACCCCTTCCACCATGGTCAGGATGCGCTCGACTTCCGAGCCGAAGTCCCGGTGGCCGGGCGTGTCCACGATGTTGATGATGACGCCGTTGTAACGAACCGCCGTGTTCTTGGCCAGGATCGTGATGCCGCGCTCGCGCTCGAGCTCGCCCGAATCCATGACCAGCTCCTCGACGTGCTGTCCGGCGCGGAAGGT
Source organism: Thermoanaerobaculia bacterium (assembly GCA_036505535.1). Taxonomy (GTDB): domain Bacteria; phylum Acidobacteriota; class Thermoanaerobaculia; order UBA5066; family Gp7-AA6; genus DAHUXD01. The sequence goes on along the minus strand of DASXTI010000087.1, from coordinate 45,644 downwards.
GCCGCACTGCTTGAGCAGAGCGTCCACGAGCGTGGTCTTGCCGTGGTCGACGTGGGCGACGATGGCGATGCCGCGCCGGTCGGCGCGAGTGGGGGGTGACGGGGAAACGGAGCCGGTGGCACTCATGGCGAACCGCGGAGCCTACACCGAGTCGGTCACGGTTGCCACCGGCTGCGGAATAATGACGGCCATGGATCCGCGCGCCGCGCTCCGCCGCTACTTCGGTCACGGGGACTTCCGCCCCGGCCAGGAAGACATCGTCCGCGCGGCGCTATCGGGCCGGGACCTGCTCGCGGTCATGCCGACCGGGTCGGGAAAGTCGATTGGTTACCAGCTTCCAGCCATGCTTCTGGAAGGGCCGACGCTGGTTGTCTCACCGCTGATCGCCCTTATGAAGGACCAGGTGGACGAGCTCGCCCGGAAAGGCATCCCGGCCGCGGCGCTCCACTCGCTCGCCACGCCCGGGGAGCGGCGCGCGGCCGAGGCCGCAATGCGGGAGGGCCGTCTGCGCCTCCTGTACGTCGCGCCCGAGCGTTTCGCGTCCGAGTCCTTCCGGCGGCTCCTGGAGGGGGCGCCGCTCGCGCGGTTCGCCGTCGACGAGGCGCACTGCGTGTCCGAATGGGGCCACGATTTCCGGCCCGATTACCGGGCGCTCGCCGATGCGGCCCGCCGCTGCCGCCGGGCCGACGGAGCCGCCGGCCGGCCTCCGATCCTGGCTTTCACGGCCACGGCCACGCCGGAAGTGCGCCGGGACATCGTCGGGCTGCTCGGCCTCGAGAATCCGGAGGTCTTCGTTGCGGGCTTCGACCGGCCGAACCTCTTTCTCGACGTCTGGAAAGTCTCCGGGGAGATCGAGAAGCGCGCCCTCCTGCCCGAGCTCGTCTCCGGACGCCGGGCCCTGGTCTACGCCGCGACCCGAAAGAGCGCCGAACGCGCCGCCGAGGCGCTGCGGGCCTCCGACATCGCCGCCGAGGCGTACCACGCCGGGATGGAGGAGGCCGAACGCAGCCGGGTTCAGAACGGATTCGCGGAAGGGTCGCTCGAAGTCGTGTGCGCCACGAACGCCTTCGGCATGGGAATCGACCGGCCGGACGTCGAAGCCGTCGTGCACTTCGAGATCCCGGGCTCGCTCGAGGCCTACTACCAGGAGATCGGCCGCGGCGGGCGCGACGGCCGCCGCGCCGACGCCACGCTCCTGTGGAACTACGTGGACGTGCGCACGCGCGAGTTTTTGATCGATCAGGCGGAGGAGTCCGAGCACCGGGAACGCCGGCGCGAGCTCGAGTCGCGCAAACTCGCCCGCATGATCGCCTACGCCGATTCTTCCGGCTGCTACCGCACGACGATCCTGGGCTACTTCGGTGAGCGCGGGGCTCCGTCAGCCTGCGGCTTCTGCGGCAACTGCTCCCGGAGGCGGGAGCTCTCCGCCGAGGACCTCCTGCGACTGCGCAAGATCCTGTCCGGCGTGGCGCGCGGCGGCGAGCGCTGGGGCAAGCGCCGGCTCGTCGCGATGCTGACGGGCAACCTCGAAGGCTTGCCGGAACCGCTCGCGCGACTCTCGACCACCGGGATCCTTGCGAGCGAGGACCCCAGGACCGTGGGCGCTTGGATCGACGCGGCGCTGGGCGGAGGGCTCCTGTCGGCGACCGACGACGCCTATCGGACGCTCTCGCTGACACGGGCGGGTCGCGACGTGATGGCCGGACGGAGGATGGAGGTCGCGCTCACGCTTCCAGAGCCGGCGCGCCCGAAGTCCAGGAAAAAGAGACCGTCGAAGACATCGGCCGCGGCCGGGCCCGCCGATCCCGCCCGGATCGAGGCGCTGCGGGAGTGGCGGCGTCGCGAAGCGTCGCGCCGATCCGTGCCCGCTTACGTCGTGCTCCACGATCGAACGCTCGAAGCGCTGGCCGCCGCGCGGCCGGCGACGATCGGCGCGCTCTCCGCGATTCCCGGCATCGGCCCCGCCAAGCTCGAGGCTTATGGCCAGGATCTGCTCGCGCTGTTCCGCGCGGAGGAGGCGTAGTGGCGCCTCCGGGCCGGGTCGTGTATTCGAGCGGGAAGGGCCCCGTCTGCCCGGGCTGCGGATGGCCGCCGGAGGACTGCCGGTGCTCGAAGAATCTCACGGCGCGCGACGAGCCCGTTCCGGCGAGGATCGAGGCGAGACTGCGACTGGAGAGCCGCGCGTCGGGCAAACACGTTACGGTGATCGCGGGCCTGCCGGCCAACCGGGACTTCCTCGAAACGCTGTGCCGCGACTTGAAGAAGGCCTGCGGAACCGGGGGCGCGGCCGGCGAGGACTCGATCGAGCTCCAGGGCGATCAGCGGGAGCGGCTGCGCGAGCTGCTGCCGAAGAAAGGAATCCAGGTGAAGGGATGACGGCGACGCGGATCTTCCTGGTCCGTCACGGGGCAACGGAGCTGTCGGCCGAGGACCGCTTTGCCGGCGAGACGGACGTGGCCCTCTCGGATGTCGGCCGCAGCCAGCTCGAGAAGCTGGCGCGACGCCTCGCCGGCGAGCCGATCGCGGCCGTTTACGCGAGCCCGCTCGGTCGCACCATGGAGACCGCGCGCATCCTGGCGGAGCCGCATGGAAGAAGAGTTGAGCCGAAAGACGGTCTGCGCGAAGTCTCCCACGGTCGCTGGGAGGGGAAGACCCGCGCCGAGGTCGAGACGCTCTACCCCGAGGAGTACGCGCGCTGGGAAGCCGATCCCTATTCCTTCTCCCCGTCCGGAGGAGAAACGGGCCTCGCCGTCACGGCGCGGGCGCTTCCGGTCTTACTCGAGATCGTCGCCGCGCATCGAGGGGAGCGGGTTTTCATCGCTTCGCACAAGGCGACGATTCGCCTTCTCATCGGCTCGCTTCTGGGATTCGACCTGCGCCGCTATCGCGACCACCTCGACCAGAGCCCCGCCTCTCTCAACATCCTGGACTTTCAGGATCCCGCGCATGCGCGGCTCTCGCTCTTCAACGACACTTCCCATTACTCCGCATCGCCGTCGGGGACTCCCGCGATCGCCGCCGGGCGCTTATCCCGCGTGTGGGACGTGAAGGGCTGAAAAGCTATCCTTGCCGCCGACATCAGGAGGGAAGATGCGACGTTTGCGTTCGCTCGTTCTCACATGGGTTCTGCTTCCGGCGATCTCCCTCGCCGCTGCGCCCGAAAAGAAGGCCTTCACGCTGGAGCAGGTTCTTTCCGCGCCGTTTCCCGACGGTCTCGTCGCCTCCGATTCGGGCGCCCGGCTCGCCTGGGTCTTCGACGCGCGCGGTGCGCGCAACATCTGGATTGCGGAGCCTCCCGAGTACAAAGGGCGCGCCGTCACGGTCTATGCCGGCGACGACGGTCAGGAGCTCGGAGACCTCGCGTTCACGCCGGACGGAGCGAGCATCGTCTTCGTCCGCGGCGGCGACGCGAATCGGCGCGGCGAGTACCCCAATCCGAAAAGTATTCCCGAGGGGGCCGAACAGGACATCTGGATCGTCGGCCTCGACGGAACGGCGCCGCGGAAGCTCGCGGAGGGACACTCACCGGCCGTTTCACCGGCGGGCGACCGCGTCGCGTTCATCCTCAAGGACCAGGTCTGGTGGGCCGCGATCTCGGGAGATCCGAAGCCCGAGCAGGCCTTCAAGACGCGCGGCGAGGCGGGAAGCCTGCGCTGGTCGCCGGACGGATCTCATCTCGCCTTCGTCAGTACCCGCGGAGACCACAGCTTCGTCGGCGTGAACGAAGTCGGCTCGAAGAGTCTTCGCTACATGGATCCGAGCGTCGACCGCGACCAGGAGCCGGTATGGTCTCCGGATGGCAAGCGTCTCGCCTTCTTACGGATCGCGTCCTCGAAGGAGCTCCAGACCTTTCGGGCGCACCGGGAGGGCGAGCCATGGTCGATTCGCGCGGCCGACCCCGCGACGGGCAAGGGCAAAGAGGTCTTTCGCGCCGCCGCCGGACGCGGCAGCGTCTTCCGCGAGATTGTCGCTCCCAATCAGCTCCTTTGGGCCGACGGGGACCGCATCGTCTTTCCGTGGGAGAAGGATGGCTGGACGCATCTGTACTCGGTGCCTGCATCCGGAGGCGCGGCGACCCTCCTGACGCCGGGCGAGTTCGAAGTCGAGCATGTGTTCCTCGCTGCGGACCGGCGAAGTGTGCTCTTCAGCTCCAATCAGGATGACGTCGACCGGCGGCACCTCTGGAGCGTGTCGCCCTCCGGCGGCAAGCCCATGGCGCTGACGGGCGGAAGAGGGATCGAATGGCGGCCGGTCGCGACATCCGATGGAAAGGCCCTCGCGTTTTTCGCCTCGGATGCACGGCGTCCGGCCCATCCCGCGATTCAAATTGGAAGGACTCCCGCTCGCGACCTCGCGCCGGGGACGATTCCGGCGGACTTTCCCGGGAGCGCCCTCGTCGAGCCGCAGCCGGTCACGCTTGCCGCATCCGATGGAATGCGGATCCACGGGCAGCTCTTTCTCCCGGCGGAACGGAAGGCCGGAGAGCGCCGGCCCGCGCTTCTCTTCTTCCATGGTGGCTCGCAGCGACAGATGCTGCTCGGCTGGCACTACATGGACTACTACCACAACGCCTACGCTTTCAATCAGTACCTCGCGAGCCGCGGCTTCATCGTGCTCTCGGTCAACTATCGCAGCGGCATCGGCTACGGCATGGAGTTCCGCGAAGCGCTCGACTACGGCGCGTCCGGCGCCTCCGAGTTCCAGGACGTCGTCGGGGCGGGCCTCTCTCTCCGCGGCCGCCCCGACGTGGATCCCGATCGGATCGGCCTCTGGGGAGGGTCCTACGGCGGCTATCTCACCGCGCTCGGCCTGGCGCGCGCCTCGCAGCTCTTTGCGGCGGGCGTGGACTTCCACGGCGTCCACGACTGGAACGTCGTCATCAAGAACTTCGAGCCGACCTACGATCCGCAGGCGCATCGCGACGCCGCCCGGATCGCCTTCGAGTCCTCGCCCATGGCTTTTGTGAAATCGTGGCGCTCGCCGGTGTTGCTGATCCACGGCGACGACGACCGCAATGTGCCTTTCTCCGAGAGCGTGGACATCGCCGAGCCTCTCCGAAGGCAGGGGGTCGAGGTCGAGCAGCTCATCTTCCCCGACGAGACGCATCACCTCGACGTGCACGCCCACTGGGTGGAGGCCTATCAGGCGGCGGCGGAGTTCCTCGAGCGGCGTCTGAGGCTCGCGGGCGCCGGCCAGTAGATCGCCGCCGGCGCCTAAGCCGTGGCGAGGCGAAGAGGCGCGACCTCTCCATCCGTCGGGCAGCGCTTGACGATCCACGATCCGCGGACGATCCGCGCCACGAGAATGACGTTGATCAGCGCAACGAGGATCCCCGATTCGCCGACCCAGATCGAGATGCCTTGCGTCGAGCGGTCGAAGACCCCCTGGATGATCACGTTCCAGGAGGCGTGAAAGACGATCGCCGGCCACACGCTGCCGGATCGAAGGCGAAGCCACGCGGCGAGGTATCCCGCCGCGACGACGTCGAGCAGAAAGATCCCCGCCGAAACCAGCGGCAACGGGCCGGACGCGTACTTTCCACCCAGGATCAACGGCACGTGCCACAGCCCCCAGACGATGCCGCTGACCAGGACCGGTTTCTTCACGCCGGAATCGATCAAGCGCGTGAGCATGTAGCCGCGCCATCCGATCTCTTCGCCCGCCGCGGACAGCGCCGAGAGCAGAGTCCCCAGGATCAGCATCTTGATCAGCAGGACCGCAAAGTCTGGAATCGAAGGGGACTGGAAGACCGCCAGACCCGCGAGCCACGCCGCGCCGTAGGCGAGAAGGCCCACGCCGACCGGAAAGAGCCATCCGAGTAGAACGGCGCGCGTTCCCTCGCGTCCCCCCCAGCGAAAAGAGACGTCCCACAGCCCTTCACGGAGAAGCGTCCGCGCGACGAGCGAAGCGAAGGCGGGAGTCCACATGAGGAGGTAGACGAGGCTCAGGTGGCGCTCGATCGGCCCCTCCTCGGCGATCAGCATTCCCTCGAGAACGGCCGATCCGGCGAGGAGAACGCCAAAGTAGATCGCCAGGCCCCGGCGCGCGAGGCGGACCCGATCCGGCGTGCTCACCTCCGGAATCGTACTGCGCTTGCTTCTGGAAGGCTCTTGTGACACTCTGCCCGTCCCGAGCGCCGCCAGACTGTCGATCTCATCGACCGGCCGCGAGCTCGAGACACCACGAACGCAGGCCTCGCCGGCAGATTCCTTCGTTCCCGACAAATAGCCGGATCTCTTCGAAGTGGATAGATCTATGCCTTTTTCCTCGTTCGGTCTTCATCCCGACCTTCTCCGAGGCGTGCGCGAGATGGGGTTCACGCGGCCCACGCCGATTCAGAATGACTCGATCCCCCCGGCCATGCAGGGGCGCGACATCCTGGCCAGCGCCATGACCGGGAGCGGCAAGACCGCGGCCTTCCTGCTCCCGATCCTGCATCGTCTGATCGGCAAGCCGCGCGGCGTCACGCGCGCGCTCGTGCTGACCCCGACCCGCGAGCTCGCGGCGCAGATCGAGGAGCACGCCCGGCTCCTGACGGTGCACACTCCCCTTTCGGCCGGGGCCGTCTTCGGCGGTGTCTCGATGGGGCCGCAGGAACACGCGTTTCGCACGGGCGTCGATCTCTTGATCGCGACGCCGGGGCGTCTACTCGACCATTTTCGGCATTCGTATGCGAGGCTCGACGGGCTCGAGATTCTGGTGCTGGACGAGGCGGACCGAATGCTCGACATGGGGTTCTTGCCGGACATCCGCCGCATCCTCAAGCACGTCCCTGCAAAACGCCAGACGCTCTTCTTTTCGGCCACGATGCCGCCGCCCATCGGGCAGCTCGCACGCGAGATGCTGAGGAACCCGTTCGCGGTCAACCAGGAGCGCCGGGCGGCGCCGGCCGTCGGCATCACGCAGGCGGTCTATCCCGTCTCGCAGAACCTGAAGGCGCCGTTGTTTCTGGAGCTCTTGAAACGCGGGGACATCAAGAACGTCCTCGCCTTCACACGCACAAAGCACCGCGCCAACCGTCTCGCCGATGCGCTCTCGAGGAGAGGGGTCCCCTGCGAACGGATCCACGGCAACCGGACGCAGCCGCAGCGGACGCAGGCGCTCGCCGGCTTCAAGCAGGGAAAGTATCGGGTCCTCGTCGCGACCGACATCGCCGCGCGCGGCATCGACGTCGAGGCGCTGTCCCACGTCGTAAACTTCGACGTCCCCAACGTCCCGGACGACTACATCCACCGAGTCGGCCGGACCGCGCGCGCCGAGCTGACGGGCGACGCATTCACGTTCGTCTCTCCCGAAGAGGAGACGGACCTGGCCGCCATCGAGCGGGCGATCGGCAAGCGGCTGCCTCGGATCACCGTCCCCGGCTTCGACTACTCGAAGGCGCAGGCAGAACGCTTCGAGGTGCCGATCGCGGAACGAATCGCGGCGATCCGCGCGCGCAAGGCCGAGGAGCGGCATCGCGCCAGGGAGAAGGCGGAGCGCCGCGCCGCGCAACACGCGGCGAGCAAGAATCGAGGTGAGCGGACAGCGACGCGGACGGCTCCGGCGCGGCCCCACGCCCGCGCCGCGCGACCCGAGCCGAGCCTCGCGGCGCCGCAACGGTGGGGCCGGCGGGGCTAACGCCGCTCCGGCACGCCCCCGCTGGATCTCACGAAGATCTCATCTCCGCCCCGGACTCAGGGCGCCTCGCCGCCGCAGTAGAGGCAGGCTCCAGGACTACTTGCCTGTGGCGCCGTAGACCGGCAAGATTTCGAGGGAGGCGGTCGCCGGCCGAGCCGGTGCGGGCTGGGATGAGGGGAGGGGCACCGTCTGACCCGGCAGGACCGGCAGCGGAACATTGCGTCCGCGCGCGTAGACCTCGTGCCGGCCATGGCTCTTGTGCCACTCGGCGAGCGAGGCCGTCTGGAACATCTCCTCGATGATCTTGCGCCAGCCGACACCCGTGTTGTAAGCGCAGAACGAGATCTCTCCCATCTGCGTGGCGTACGGAATGATGCACATTTCCGTGCGGCGGAAGTCGTAATTGAAGAGATCCTGGAACCACATGCCGCCGATGAAGAAGACGCGCCACGGATAGCGGCTCTTCTCGGCGAAGCCGAGCTTGCCACCCGTGTGGCCGTCCATGATCTTGGCGACCTTCCACGGCGAGAGGCCCAGGGGGATCCCATCGGCCCGGAGATTTCGCAGCACCGAGAGGCCGACCTGGACCGCCGTCCACGGCTTCTTGCGCGCCGAGTCGGTGATCGCGCGGATGTCGGCGAGCATCCGATCCACATTCAGAATCGAGGGAACCGGAACCGCCTTCTTCGTTCTCTCTTCCACGAGCAGCATCGTGCCGATGCCGCAGTTGGGGTGGCAACCGCACTTGAAGGATCCCCACTCCGACTCGAGGCCGCCGAGCAGATCCTTCAGGTCGGAGAAGGGGCCCGATGCGGAGAGCGGATACCAGTCGCGCATCGGCTCCCCGATGCCGGCCTGTGACTTCACGTCGTGCGCGAGGTGCGAGAGCGTATAGCGCTGCTTGACCCGCGTCTGCTCGTCGATGTCCTCATCGCGGCCGGTGAAGGAGACCGGCTGAAAGGCGACCGTGTTGATCTTGTCGATGTTCTCGAGGGCGAACCGGATGATGGCGCCGACCTGATCGTTGTTCACTCCGTTGACGACCGTCGTGACGAGCGTGATGTCGACGCCGTGCTTGTGCAGGTTCTCGATCGCCCGCAACTTGACGTCGTAGAGATTTCCGACCTTGCGATGCTGGTTGTGCTCGTTACCCACGCCGTCGAACTGCAAGTAGGCGAAGCGCAGCCCGGCCTCGGCCGCTTGCTTCGCGAAGGGCTCCTCCTGAGCGAAGCGAATGCCGTTGGTCGCACACTGGACCGAGAAATAGCCGATCTCGCGGGCGTAGCGGATCGCCGGAAGGAAGTGAGGGGACAGGGTGGGCTCTCCGCCGGAGAACTGAACCGAGAGCTGCCGGCGCGGCCGGATCGACGCCGCGTCGTCGAGAAGCTTCTTGACCTCATCCCACTCGAGCTCGTGGACGTAGCCGACCTGATTGGCATCCATGAAGCAGGGGTTGCACATCATGTTGCAGCGATTCGTCAGATCGATCGTGAGCACGGCGCCTCGCCCGTACTTGATCGACGAAGTGCCGTGTTCGTGGAGGCCGTCCTTCGGGATGATGAAGTCCCGTCCGGGATAGAGCGCCTCCAACCGCTTGAAGAATGCCGGATCCGTCGACATGACGTCTTCGAAGTGGCCATGCTTCGGACACTCTTTCTTCATCAGGATCCGGCCGTCTTCCTCGACGATCCGGGCCCGGATCTCTCCCGGATTTCCCTCGATCAAGACTTTCCAGTCGGCCGCGCCCGACAGGATCTGCGCGCGCACCTCGACGACGCAACGGGGGCAGAGCGAATCGGTTTCGCGCGGGAACCCGAGCGTCGGAAAACTCTTCTCCCGCTGCTTGAGGAGAGGTCCGGGCGCCCACTTCGGCTGTAACGATCGCTCGGGGAAACGCCGGTCGATCGCCCGCGCGAGGTTCCAGAGGGAGTCCGCCGCCCGCTGGACACCGGAATAAACGGCTCTTCTCATGTCTCCCACTTATCCCCCTCATGTTCCCGGTTTCGAGCTTCGCTGTTCCGGGAGGCGGGTAAACCGGACATCTTGGACGGATTCTAGCATTCTGTTGCGGCTCCTCGACGCGGCCCGATGAGCGCGGAGGATGGGTCTCGGGGGCAGGGCGGGAGTCGTCAAACCGCGCGCAATGCGCCGGAGAATCGCGCCACCGAAAAGGGGGACAAATCGCGAGTGGGAACGCCGAGGAGAACATCCGCGACGAGTTTCGCCGTGACGGGCGCGAGAAGAATCCCGTTGCGAAAGTGTCCTGTCGCAAAGTACAGCCCCCGGACCGGCGAGTCGCCGAGCACCGGAAGGCCGTCCGGGGTTCCGGGCCGCAGACCGGCCCAGGCGGAGAGGAATCGGGCCGACTTCAGAGAGGGAATCATCCGAACGGCGGCCGCGATCAGGTGCTCGACCGCCTCCGCCGTGACTTCTTTCCGGAATCCGACGAGCTCCTCCGTCGATCCCAGCAGCACGGTTCCGTCGGGCCGCGGCACGACATACGCCTCGGCGGATCGTACGATCGAGGAGAGCGGCCGGCCGGAGATCGCGAGCTCGACGATCTGGCCGCGAACGGGTTGAACCGGAACGGGCAGGGGCAGCCCGGAATCGAATGCGGCCCACGCGCCGGCCGCATCGACGACGGCGTGGGCCTCGATGGGTCCCGACTCGGTGTCCACGCCCCGGCACACTCCGTTCTCGATTCGAAAACGCAGAGCCGCGATCCCCGTTTGCAGGCGTACGCCTCGCTGTTCCGCGGAGAGAGCGACTGCCCGCGTCAGCCTCCGCGGATCCACGACCGCCTCCTCGGGAAAGAAGAGCGCCCGACGGACCTCCGAAGACAGACGCCCTTCGATCTCGGAAGAGAGGTCCGAAAGATGCCGCTCCTCGACCGCCAGGCCCAGCGAACGCTGCCACGCGTACGAAGCGAAGAGGCTCTCCGTCTCGGTTTCTTCGAAGCCGCAGTAGAGCAGCCCGGTGCGACGGAAACCCACATCGATGTCGGTTTCCTCGAAGAGCCGGCGGGCCCAGGCCGGATAGAGGCCGCGGCTCTCGAGCGCGAGGTCGAAGAAGGGACCGCTCACTCGAGCCTCCACCTGGGGCGGGAGCATTCCGGCCGCGGCGCCGGAGGCCTCCGCTCCCGGCTTGTCGCGCTCGACGAGCGCGACGGACTGACCGCGACCGGCGAGCTCCGCCGCCAGCGCGCAACCGATCACTCCGCCGCCGACGATGACCACGTCGAGACCCGAGCGCGTCATCGCCGGGCCCACAGGGGAAGGGAGCGCCTCCCGCGGAAGACCTCCTGCGCAAGGCCTCCGATGGCGAGGGCGGCGCCGTAGCCGAGGACACCTCCAATGACCGCGCCGACGAAGGTTCGCGCGCCCGGCCTCCGCGGAAAGGCTTCGCGCAACAGCCTGACGATTCCTTGCCGGAGGATCTCGGAGCTCAAGCCGGCGGCCACGCCCGCCGAAACTCCCGCCACCCGGTCTTTTCCGGAGGTCGGGCGCCCGTAGAGTGCGGCGAGAGCCAGCACCAGGCGATTCAGCGCGCTGATCTGCTGGGCGAGGCCGGAGCCGAAGGGAATGGCACCAAAGTAGGCGGCCGGTCCCGCCAGAAGGGCGCCGGTCGCGGCGCACTGGAACGCCGTCCGGCGCACGAGACGGCGCGCGAGCGCATCGCGGGACGCGCGGGGATAGCGCCGCCGCAGATGCTCGACGCGGGAGGCCACTTCTTCCCGATTCGCCTCATCGAGCACGCCTCGCGCGAGTGCTTCGTACATGAGGAAATCCTATCAAGCCGGAAGGAGCCGGCCGTCCACGGTCAACAGTCGACAGAATTTCCGAGATCTCACTGTCGGCCGTCGACTTGGACTGTAGACTTCTTCACCGTGCTATCTTTCGCCGGATTCAAAAAGGAGTCGAAGTGAGAACACGCATTGCTATCGCTCTGATGCTCGCATGCGCCCTCCCCGTCGCGGCCGCACAGGCATCGGGAAAGGGGAAGAAAGTGAGCCGCGACTACGCGAACACCATCGCCACGTTGCAGACGGACATGGGCGATATCCAGATCAAGTTCTCTTATGACAAAGCGCCCAAGCATGTCGAGAACTTCATCGAGCTATCCGCGAAGGGCTTCTACGATGGGACGCTGTTCCACAGGGTCATTCCCGGATTCATGATCCAGGGAGGCGACCCCAACACCAAGAAGCCCGAGGATCCGGCGCACCCCTACGGCACGGGCGGAAACGGCAGCAGCCGCGTCAAGGCGGAATTCAACGACACCTCCCACAAACGCGGCATCGTTTCGATGGCGCGATCCTCGGATCCCAACTCGGCCTCTTCCCAGTTCTTCATCGTTGTCAAGGACTCCCCCTTTCTCGACGGGCAGTACTCGGCCTTTGGCGAGGTGATCTCCGGCATGGAGGTCGCCGACAAGATCGTCGGCGTGCCGCGCGGCGCCAACGACCGCCCCAACCAGCCGATCCGGATCAAGAAGGTCCTCCTCTCTCAGGCCAAGAGCTCGAGCTGACGCGCCGCGGGCGTGAGACCCCAGACGTGAGAGACATGACGAGCGCCGGGGGCGGCTCTGGCGTCATTCCGTCTCTCTTCGGCCCCGGGCTCGCCGGTCTCGAAAGGCTCACCCTCCGTACCCATCACACACCCATCGCCATCGAGGCGCTCGCGGGAGATGTGGGTCGCCGGCGATACTTCCGCCTCACGCTGCCCGACAACCGCACGGTTCTCGGAGTCGTCTATCCACCCGAGGAGAATGACTCCCGACGCCGATGGGTCGAGGCTCATGCGGTACTTCGGGGACGAGTGCGCGTGCCGATGCTGATCGCCGATGACGGCTCTGGAAATCACCTCGTCGAGGACCTCGGAACCGAGGACCTCGCCGCGTGCTTTTCCTCCGCGTCCGCGAACCGTCGAGTCCTGCTCGAGCGCGCGGCCGACATCGCCGCGGTCATCGCGGGAACACCCGATCCGGGAATCAATTCCCCTTTCGATGACGCTCTCTTCCGGCGCGAGCTGAATCTGGCTCGGGAAGCGGTCTTCGAGATGTATCTCGATTCTCCGCTTTCCTCCGACGAAGGCGAGATTCACGACCGGTGGGCAGACGCGCTCGTGAGGGAGATCCTCGGCCACCCGTTTGCGCTCTGTCATCGCGACTTTCACGGCAACAATTTGTTTCCCGCCGCCGACACGATTGCCGTCATCGACTTCCAGGATTTGCGGCGCGGCCCCGATTCCTACGACCTCGCGTCTCTGCTCTGGGAAAGAACCACCCTCGACTGGATGTCGGAAGAGAAGGAGAGAGCCGTTCTGGCGCGTTTCGCATCGCTGCGGGGCGTCGACCCGCGGGCTCTCGGCCGCCGCCTTCGGCGCGTCCTTCTGCAGCGAGCCTGGAAAGTCTGCGGGACCTTCGCTCGGGCCGTCGCCCGCGGCAAGGGGGAGATCTACCGGCGGTTTCTCCCGGGCGAGCTGGCGCTCGTGCGTAGCCTCCTCTCCGGCTCCGACGAAGACCGGCGCTTCGGCGCCCTCCTGAAATCCCGCACGAACGCACTCTGTTAAGCTGATATAGCGGAGCTTTGCCCCCGGGGCACAGACGGCGAAGGAGAACGCGATGTTCGGCTCATTCGGTCTTCCGGAACTACTCGTCATTCTGTTGATCGTCCTCATCGTGTTTGGCGCTTCCAAGCTCCCCCAGCTGGGCAAAGGGCTCGGTCAGGGCCTCCGCAACTTCAAGGACTCGGTGAAGGGGGAGGAGCCCCCGCCTCCGGACAAGCCGAAGACGTAGCGGTTCCCCCGACGCCCATCATTCAAGGCGAATCCGCGCGAGGAATCCCGGACTCGATAGCCGCTTCTGGACGTGTCGAGTTCGGGATCCCTCGGGCCTGCGGCCCTCGGGATGACGCGCGCTGACGCGCGCGTCACTTTTTCTTGGGAATCTGGATTTCCGGCGCGACGCGGTATTTCTCTCGCGGAAGGCGGATGTTCAGAATACCAACCTTGTTGCGCAGCGTGTTGCGGTGGATCCCGAGAGAACTCGCGGCGCGGCCCAGGTTTCCCAAGGACCGCTTCACGGCTCCGACGATGTATTTCTTTTCGAACTCTTTCTTGGCGAGCTCGAGCGAGATGCCATGAGTAAGAAGCTCGTCGATGACTTCCTGGAGTTGCCCATCCAGATTCACGATGCCTCCCCCGAAAACGAGCGAATGTGAAACGGAAGAGGCGCGCATCTTAGCAAACGGAAAACGGAAGCGGTAGTGCGTGAAATTTTTTTCGGAGGGGACGATTAAGAAGGCGCACGAGAAATTTCGTGCCAACCGACTTCGAGCGCCCGGATCGGGCGGTCTTCTCGGAGCGAGGCGGATCGCGGAAAGCGAGGGGCGAAAAAAAGAAGAGGCGACCCGGCGCCTCTCCTTTCTTTTTCAGGAAAAAAAAGAAGGAGACCTACTTCACTTCCACCTCGTCGCCGACCTCGATTAAGCGGCTGGAGTCGATCACACGGCCCACGGCCCAGCGATCGCCCACATAAAGAACGGCGAGGTCGCCCAGGTAGGTCCTGGGGATCTGCACGCCCGGAGGGGGCGGCATGTACACCCAGTACGACCCCTGAGGACGGATACCATAGTCGGCGCCGCTCGCATATCGAAAGATCGTCAGTTGGTCCCCCGGTTGAATGCCCTCCGCAATCCCGACGTCGATCAAGACGTCCGAGTCCACGCCAATCGCCACGACGCCGTCGCGCGTGTAGACGATGCGACCCGCCGCTTTTCCGGAGGAGGGATCGCACACCGCCGGTGCGGGCTGCCTGCGGCCGAGGGGGATCGGGACCGGTTCGTACGGTTTTAAGTAGGACCCCATCGGGATGTCCGTGCACGACAGCGTCACTCGAACCGTGGCGGTTCTCCCCTCGACGCAAGCCGCTACGGCGCGGCCCCGATACTGAAAGAAGCGCCCCATGGTCTTGCCGGTCATCGGGTGAACCACCAGGTCGCCGGGAGTCACGAGCCAGAACTCGTCGCCGGGCCTGAGCCCCCGGTCGTATCCCCCATCCAGAAACAGGAGGTTGTTATCCGTGAAGTCCTCCTGTTCGGCACTGTTCTCCGCTCCGATCACGGTTGCGATGAACCGCTCGTCGGGGCCACCCAGATAGCCGAAGCAGTGCACCTCGCTCTCGTATCCGAGAGGCTGAGGAGCAGCCTCCGTCGTTTGCGGCGCGGTGGCCTCGATGCGGGTAATCTGGGGGGGAGCCTGGGTCAGCGCGCCGCCTGAAAGCTCGGGCCTCGGGGGCGCCTGGGCCCAGGCGATTTCAGCCAAGAACGTGAAAACGGCAACCGAACCTGCAGAGCGAATGGGGAGACGCATGGCGACTCCTTAAATTATATGGCTTACGGCGGTTACTAACCTAAAAGTTACTGGCTTTCGGGTTTTCTGTCAACCGCCGAGGCGGCCGCCGGCGGCTTTTCGCCGGTCTTCGGTCCCAAACGGGACTTGGCCTTCTTCGCGTACTCGCTGGCCGGAAACTCCTCCACGAGCCGGCCAAGGTACCGCTGCGCTTCGTCCTTGCGACCCAACCTCTGGAGCGCTACGGCCTCATAGTAAAAGAGCTTGTCCTTCCCCCCATAGTCCGGGAACCGTTGCTCCAGAGCCGTGAACCGGGAGAGGGCCGCGGAAGTGGACCCCTTCCGCAGGTAAAAGAAGCCGATCCCGAAGTCGTGCTCCGCGAGCAGATCGGACAGCTGGCGGACCCGCTCCCGCGCCGCACCGGCATAGGCCGAATCCGGAAACTCGCGGATGAGCGCGCGGTACTGATCGACGGCCTCCCGAGTCGCCGTCTGATCTCGGTCCGGCTTCTCGTGCTCCTTGTCGTAGCAGAGCGCGAACTGATAACGGGCGTAGTCCCGCCGGGGCGCGCCCGGGTATCGATTGAGGTAATCGCGATACCGGAACCGGGCCTCGGTA
Source organism: Thermoanaerobaculia bacterium (assembly GCA_036505535.1). Classification (GTDB taxonomy): domain Bacteria; phylum Acidobacteriota; class Thermoanaerobaculia; order UBA5066; family Gp7-AA6; genus DAHUXD01. The sequence continues at coordinate 30,057 of DASXTI010000087.1, read as the reverse complement.
TAGGCGGTCGTGGTCTTCTGGCTGAAGTACGAGTCGGCGACCATCAGGAGGGCTTCCCTGCCAACGGTCTCGTTGGGGTAGGTCTCGAAGACGTGGTTGAGATACTTGCGGCCCTGGTCGTACTTCTTCTTCGCGATGAGCGCCTTCCCCTTCTCGAAGAGCACTTCCTTGGGCTGACTCAGCAGCTCTTGGGTGATTTTGTCCGGCTTCTTGGCGCTGGCGCAGCCGAATACCAGCATCACGGTCATACAGATCGCGGCTGCGCTGCCGCGCCTTTCTTCTCTCGTCATCGATGCGTCACACCCGAACGGGGGCGCGGGCCGCGCCTCGGAGCTTCCCGATCGCCGCCGCCGGACTCTCGGCTCCGTAAATGGCCGAGCCCGCGACGAGTATTTCCGCTCCGGCTAAGGCCAGAGAGCCCGCATTGCCGACGTCGACGCCGCCGTCGACTTCGATCGATAGTCGACTACCGGCTTCGCGGGCCTGGGCGTGAAGTCGCCGTACCTTCTCGATCGATGTGGCGAGGAACGGCTGCCCTCCCCATCCCGGGTTGACCGACATCACGACGGCGTAGTCGAGCTCATCCCAGGCCGACGCCAGGGCGAGAGTCGGGGTACCCGGGTTGATGGCCGCACCGGCCTTGGCCCCTCCTCGCCGGATCGTGTCGAGACATCGATGCAGATGACGGGTGGCTTCCACGTGAACCGAGATCCATTCCGCTCCCGCGTCCAGGTACTCGGAGAGCGTCCGTTCCGGGTCCTCGATCATGAGGTGGACGTCAAGAGGCAACCGCGTCGCCCGGCGCAGCGCCTGAACGACCGGCGGGCCGATCGTCAAGTTCGGAACGAAGTGGCCGTCCATCACATCGACGTGCACGAGATCGGCCCCCCCCGCCTCCGCCGCCGCGAGAGCGTCGGCTAAACGGGCAAAGTCCGCCGAAAGAAGAGACGGCGCGATGCGAACGCTCATGATCTCGGAATAGGGGATGTCTCGGGGGGCCGCGAGACCGTCAACGAGACGACCTCTCGATTGGAAAGGGGATAACCGGCGGGAGGAAATTGCTTGAGGATCGTATTGGGCTTGACCCCCTCGTAGACTTCATAGCGGGCGCTGCCCACCCGAAAGCCGAACTTTTCCAGCCGCGCTTTCACCGTCTGCGCATCCTTGCCGACGAAGTCGGGCATGACGATCCGCAGGTCCGAGGTTCCGCGGCTCATGAGCACCTTGACCGGCTCGCCTTTCGCCGCGGGTGTATCGGCCTCCGGATCCTGCGCGACGATGCCCGGCGGAGTCGCGGGATCGCGATACCAGGAGACGGTTCCGAGCTCCAGCGACTCGCGCGAGAGTTTGAGCGCCGCCGCGCGCGGCGCCAGGCTCGAAAGGTCGGGAACGCGCAGCTCCCGCGGTCCGAGGGAGAGCACGATCCGAATGACCTGCGAGGGCTTGGCGAGGGAGCCCGCCTCCGGCTGTTGCAAGAGGACGTGGCCCCTTGGAACCCGCTCATCGTACCGTGCCCGGCCCCCCTGTTCCTCGATCTGCAATCCGACGATGTGCGCGGCGCGGATGGCCTCCTCCGGGGACTTGCTCGTCAGATCCGGAACCGTCACCGACCGCCCGACAATCGCTCTCCGGAACCCGAACCAGACGGCGCCGACGAACACGGCGACCAGCAAAGTGCCGTAAAACAGTCGAAACAGGAGTCGCGTCACAGCGGGACGTTAACACGGGATGGTACCCTCAGGCGGACGGAACAAAACGGAGGACGCGCGAGGTTTTCCTTCCGTGCGGACTTCCAGGGGGTTCACGGTGTCGTCGAAGAAAGAGCCCGAGCCGGAGCAGCCCAGCTGGTTCGATGACCGCCGATTCCGAAAGGCGGATCTGCACTGCCATTCGGTGTACTCGACCTTCAAGTATTTTCGAATCGCCAACACGCGCGACTCTTACAACCGCCCGGAAGAGGTCTACCGTCTCGCCAAGGAACGCGGGATGGACTTCGTCACGATCACCGACCACGACTCGATCGACGGCTGCCTCGCGTTACTCGACCGCTATCCGGATCTGGAAGATTTCTTCATCTCCGAAGAGGTCGAGACGTGGTTCCCGGATACGCGCCAGCGCATCCACATCAACGTGTTCGACATCGACGAGAAACAACACGAGGAGATCCAGCGGCGGCGGCACAACATTTACGACCTCCACGAGTATCTCCGTCAGGAGCGGATCATCTCTTCGGCCAACCATATGTTCCAGAACTACCGGATGCGGAATTCGCCGCGGCGCTACTTCGAAGAGATGCTCCGCATGTTCGACATCTTCGAGGTAAAGAACGGCGCCATGACCTCCCATCACAACCGACTCGTCGAGGATTTGATGGCGGTCGTACGGGAGAAGCGCGGGGCCGTTTCGCTGGTAGCCGGGTCGGATGCCCACACCCTCGGGCCGCTGGCGCGGGTCTACACCGTCGCCGAGGCCGCATCAATCTCGGAGTTCCTGGAGAAGGTCCGCACGGGTGCCTGCTTCGTATGGGGAAACGAGATGGGCTTTCGAACGCTGCTCTCCGACGTCTATCGGATGGTCTTCCGCTACTACGGAAGCGTGCTCGACTGGAGGAATCCCGAGTTCACGAGCGCCGAGAAGGCCCGGCACTTAGCGCTCGCCGCCGTCGGGGCGCCGTTCTCGGCTGCCGGCGTCCCTCTGGCGGTCATGACCCTGAACTACTTGAAGCAGATCTTCGTGACGAAGACGGTGGGACAGGAGCTGCTGGAGCACTGGGAGGGCAAGGAGGAGCCGAGCTAGAAGAAATTGATGATTGAGGATTGAAGATTGACGATTGAGAAGACGGGCTTCCCCTCCCAATCGGCAATCGACAATCGACAATCGACAATCGGCGTTCGGCAATCGTTAGAATCTCTCTCGTGCCTCGCCCTCTCTCGACCGCCGACGACCTTCCCTTAGGCGCCCACCAGTCCATCGCGGGCGGAACCCCGCGCGCCGTCGAGCGCGGCCTCGGCGTTGGTTGCCGCGTGCTCCAGATCTTCGTGAAGAACAACAGCCGCTGGGTGGGCAAGCACATCTCCGATTCGGAGGCGCGCGAGTTTCGGCTGGCCTCGCGCCGCGCGGGCATGATGCACGTGGCCGCGCACACGTCGTACTTGATCAACCTCGCCTCCCCGTCCCCTTCGCTCCGGAGCCAGTCGATCCGCTCCCTCTGCGACGAGTTCCGCCGGTGCCAGCGGCTCGGAATCCTCGATCTGGTCTTGCATCCCGGGTCGCACGGCGGCGAAGGGGAGACGACGGGCGTGGGCCGCATCGCGCGCTCGCTCGCCGAGGTCCTGGATCGTACGAACGAGACGCGCGTTCGGATCCTGCTCGAAACAGCCGCCGGACAAGGGACGGCCGTCGGCTATCGTTTCGAGCACCTCCGGGACATCCTCGCGGTAGTGGCGACGCGGCGTCTCGGCGTCTGCTTCGACACATGTCACGTCCACGCCGCCGGATACGACCTCGTCTCACCCGAGGGCTATGCCGCGACGCTGGACGCCTTCGACCGCCTCGTTGGCCTGCGGCATCTCCGCGCCATTCATGTCAACGACTCCAAGCGGCCGCGTGGCGCGCGAGTCGACCGCCACGAGCACATCGGCCGCGGCGCCATCGGCCAAGCGGGTTTCCGCAACCTCATGACGGATCGGCGACTCGCCGCGATTCCCAAGTTTCTCGAGACGCCGAAGGACAACCGACTCGATCTCGACCGGGAGAACCTGGAGCGGCTTCGACGCCTCGCCGCGGTTTGAGGCTCGCCGCGATTCCGCTGGCGGGAGCCGCGATCCTCGCCGTTTGCGCCCTCGCGAGCCTGCCGTGGCGGCAAGGCCTGCTCCGGTGGTCGTCGACGCCGTTCGACCGAAGCCTGGCGAGCTCGGTCGCTCCCGGATATGCCCTCCTGTCCGCCGCCGCAGGCGTCATTCCGCCAGGCTCCTCGGTCGTCGCCCGCACGGAACCATCTGACCCCATCCAGGAGACATATTTCTTCCGCTTCGCCGTCGCGCTGCTCCCCGGGCGAACCGTTCTTCCGACGGCGTTCTACGGCGCACCCATCGCACCGAAAACCTGGCGCGACGCAAACTACGTCGTGCTCATCGGGCGCAGGCCAACGGCGCCGCCGGGTCGGCTCCTGCTCGAGACGCCCGACGGCACCGTCTGGTATCGCGGGAAACCGTGACGGGACTCGCCTGGCTCTCGACCTTCCTGCTGCTGCCATTGGCGGGGTTGCCGATGCTCCGGCACCGCAGTTATGGACGGTTTGACTTCCTATCCCGCGCCGTTCTCTCCGGAGCGGCGGGCGCGAGCCTGGTGTCTTTCTCGATGACGGTCTTCGCATTGCTAGGCGTGCGATGGCAGATCCCGACGATCGCGGCCACGGCCGCTCTGCTGGCCTACGGGATGGGGCGACTGCTGCCAGTCAAAAAAGCGAACGTCGCGGCCCTTTCCGCCGAAAGTTTCGGCACCATCGAAACGATCGCCTGCGGTCTGGTTCTCCTCGTCGTGGCCGCCGCGCTCATCGCCACGGTCGACGGTGCCGCCGGTTCGCCGGATCTCCTGTTCTTCTGGGGCACCAAGGCACAGCAGTTCGCCGCCGCGCGCACCGTGGACGCGGGTTTCCTGCGAGAGACCTTCCACCGATACATGCACGTCCCCTATCCGCCGCTTGTGACGAACCTCGGCGCGCTGGCGACGATGGGAGCGGGGCGTTTCCCATGGAGAGCGGCGATCCTGACCTTCCCGCTTCTCCTCGCCGCTCTGGCCCTGGGACTTCCCGGGATTCTCCGCGGCTCCATCGGCCGCCCGGTCGCCGCGGCGGTATCCGCCCTCGTGATCTCGGCGATGGCTTATCTCGGGATGGAGGCGGACATCGCGGGCAACGGCGATATGCCACTTCTCTTCTTCGAAACGCTGGGCATGGCCTTGATCCTCTCGCCCGCGGCCTCGGATCCCGCCGGGCAGCTCCTGGCCGGAGTCCTATTCGCCGGGGCGGCCTCCGCCAAGGTGGAGGGTCTGCCCTTCGTCGTCGCAGCGGCAACGCTCTTTCTCCTGCTCCGGCGCGGCGCTTCGAGGGGGGATATCGGGAGATCCGCGCTCCGTCTCCTCGGTCCGACGGCGCTGGCGCTGGCCGCATGGTTCGCCTTCGGCGCGACGCGGCGGGTTTTCTACGGCTACTCGGAGTACGGCCCGCTGCTCGACTTCGACCCCCGCCAGATCGCGGCCGTTCTCCGGGCGACGCTCAAAGCTCTCATCTCCGCCGGCCACGGGCTTCCCTGGCTCGTGCCCCTCATCTGCCTGCTCGTTGCGGGTCGGTGGACGCGAATGGCGGCGATTCCGCTCGGCGTCGCCGTGGCGCTGACGGGCTTTCTCTTCCTTTCATACCTCCATCGCGTCGAGAACCTCGCCCTGTGGATCTCCTGGTCTGCCTCGCGGGTCTTCTCGCCCGCCGCGATGCTCTTCGCCCTCGCTATTGGCGCGCGAGACGAGAGGACTTGAGCAGCAGAGCGCCGATCCCGATCGTCACGAGCGTGATTCCCGCGCCATAGACGAATCCGTCGGGAAGATAGCGGAGCACCGCCTCGTGGCGGCCCGGCGGCACTCGAAAGGCGATGAAGGCGCGGTTGAAAGAGATGAGCGGCGCCCCGCTTCCGTCGATCGTCAGCTTCCAGCCCTTCCAGGCGGTCACCGACGTGCCGACCACGGTCTCGCTCTTCGCGTCGATGGAGAGTGCCATGCGCTCCGGCGTGTAGGAGAGGACCTTCACCTCGGCTTCTCCGTTGCGCCACCAGGCGAGGCGGCCCGGGCGCCACTCGCCCCCTACCCCGTCGTTGGCGAAATCCCAGATGCGCGCGAGAATGCGCACCTGCACCCTCGGGTTGTCCGTCCATACCAGGTTTCGCGGCACGAAGACGCGCGGTAAGGCCTTGGGGTTCTCGAAGAGACGCGAACCGCGCTCCTCCGACACGAGAGTCCAGCCCGACGGCACCGGATATCCCGGCGGCGCGATGAGGTAGCGCACGTTCAGGAAGGCGAGGAAGGGCGCGCCCGGATCGTCCACGCGGTTGTAGTAGACGGGCTGGGCGACGCACCAGAGCCCGTATGTCTCCACCAGCGGCTCGAAGAGCATCGCTTCGTATCCGCGCACGTCTTCCAGCCCGTAGAGCGCGGCGATGTTCGGGGCGAACGTCCATCGCAGGCCTGCCATCCGCACGGGCTGACCGCGCGGGATCGCGTCTAAGAATTGCAGTCGAGGGTAAAACGCCCGAGCCGGAAAGGTGGGATAGACGCCGGCCTCTTCGAAGCCTCGTTGGGCGGTGAAAATGACGAGCAGCGCCGCTCCGAGGCCCGTGACCGCGCGCCGACGGCGCCGGAAGAGGACGATCCCTCCGAGCCCGAGTAAGAGCGGCACGACCTGCAGAAGAGCCCGGAGGCGGAAGTAGTTTGCCGACATCCCGATCTCCATCAGCGCTGGCCGGCGCGCTCCCGCCAGAAGAACGAGGGCCATGATGGATGCGACCGAGGCCGCGGCGAAGACCGGCAGGCCCTCCCCCGACCGCAGGCGCTCCATGCCGAGGACGGAAAGCGAGGCGAGGGCGAAGACCGAGAAGAAGATGAAGTAGTCGGCGACGGCGATGTCGAACAGGGGCAGGGCCGTCAACAGCTCGGTGATTCCCCGAACGCGCGCGTGAAGCGCGAAGCCCAGCAGACCCAGCAGGGCGAAAAACCACTTCTCGCGGCGTTCGCCCGCCAGGCCGACCGCCGCGATCGGGAACAGGAGCGATCCGGCGTAACCCGCCGGGACGATGAGCCTCTCCACGACTCGACTGCGCCCGAGGGTGCCCCAGGCGAAGGGGACCACATTGGACACGAACCGCCGGAGGCTCTCGAGGGGCGGCTCGGACCGGACCGTGTTCGCATAGAAGAGCGTGCGCATCGTGTGCTGCCAGGTTTGCGGCAGCGCCTCCAGAAACGGGAGGAGAACGACGGCCGTCAGTCCCAGAGCGAGCGCTCCGGAGGCAAGCGAGAGGAGAAGCGGTTTGAGACGCCTTCCGCCCCCGACACGCGCCAGCTCGAACAGAAACCAGATTCCCCCTCCGGCGACGCCGAAGAGGAGCGTTTCGGGATGGCCCGAGACGACGATCAAGACGAGAGAGAAGACCGTCAAGCCGACGGCGCGGCGGTCGCCGGTCTCGGCGAGACGACGAAGGCCCAGCAGGAGCAGGGGAAACGGCCCCACGCTCGGCGTGACGGGATAGCCAACGAAGAAGAGCAGGAAGTCGGAGAACGTCCACGCGAACGCCCCCAGAAGAGAGGCGACCTCGCCGGCGCCGATTCCCCGAAAGAAGAGGAACGCCGAGAGCGCCGCGATCAGAAGGCGCACGGTCATGTCGAAGGTCCAGGCCTGCGGGAGCGGAAGCAGGAGCCCGAGCCACGTGCCGGGATGAAAGACGGCCGGTTGCTGCATCGCCAGCAACGGCTCCCCCGCGAGAACGTGGGAGTTCCAGAGCGGAAAGCGTCTCTCTTCGATCGCCTCGCGCACGGCCTGGCGCCAGGGGATCATCTGCGAGACCACATCGACGGCGAGCGGATTACGCGTCCCTTGGATCCCCGCCTCGACCCGGTGGGCGTGCAGCGGCTCTCCCTGGTAAGCGATGTCGAGCGGAGCGTAAACGCCCCCGGTCCAGATCGCCTGGCCGGTGAAGAGCCACGGAGCCGCGGCCAGCAACACGGCGATCCGCACTCGAAGCGGGAAAACGAGACGGTGCGCGAGGAGCAGGAGGAGGGCCGCGGTCCCGCCGTAGACCGCGAGGGACCGCAGAACGAGAAGCAGCATCAGCGCGCCCGCCGAGCGACGAGAACCGTGGCGATGAGCACGGCGGCCAGGCCCATCGAGAAGGAAACGAGGCCGAGCGTCCAGGACGACGGCCGATAGCGGAGGCGGACCGTGTGATCTCCCGCCGCGAGCCAGAAACCGACGAAGGCGTGATTGACGGTCGTAAGCGGCAACGCGCGGCCGTTCTCCTCGGCGATCCAGCCCGGCCAATCGGGAAGCGACGTCGCAACGTAGACGCGGCCCGAAGCCTCTGCCCGGATCACCAGATCCGGTCCGACGGCGCGAAGCGAGAGCGTCGCGTCGGCGTTGTTCTCTTCCGCGGGTCCGGCGCCCGACAGCCACGCGGTGCCCGAAAAATCACAGGCGCTCGCCATCTCGGCAAGACGTGAGCCGGGATCAGTCCGGCGGCGGAGCATCCGCGGCACGAAGGCGCGCGAGAGCGCCCGCGGGTTCTCGAAGATCGCCATCTCGGGTCCGCGCGCCTGTTCCTTCCAACCGGACGGCACCGGATCGCCCGGCCGACCGATCGCATAGCGCGCATTGAGAAAATCGAGGAACGGCCGCGTGAGGTGCGGCACGCGATTGAAGGATGCGGGCTGCGGCTCCGACCAGAGCGGATACGTGTCGGCGAATCGATCGAGAACGATGGACTCGTATCCCCGAACGTCCTCCAGACCGTAGAGCGTCGCTCCGTTGGGCCGAAGGATCGATCCCGCGGCGACGATCCGCCAGGGCTCGCTCCCGAACGGGAGCGAGGAGAGCGTCGGAAGAGACGGCGGGAGCGTCGAGGCGGGAAGCGTCGGGTAAGTGCCCCCCATCTCGAGACCCCGCTCGACGACGAGCAGAACGAGAGCCGCCGAGACGAGGACCGATTCCTTCGAGCGAAGGAGGAGCGCCGCCAGAAGGAGTAAAGCGATGGGCGCGACCTCGATGAGAAACTGCCGCTTGACGAAGGCGTCGGGCAGGTCCCGGGCTCGGAAGGTCGGGCGGGACAGCAGCCATACCGCGAGAAGGACGAGGCAGACGCCCGCGCTCGCGAGCGCGAACCGACGCGTCGCGAGCCCATCCTCGAGCTCCCGCGCCCCAAGGGCGGCGAGGCCGGCCAGCCCCAGGCCCACCAGGAACACGAGTCTGTAATTCAGCGCGAGCGAGAAGCCCGGGAGTCGCTGCGCCAGATCGAGAAGACCCGGGAAGCTCGCGCCGAAGGCGAGACCCATCAGGAAGAATCCGAGAAGGATTGCCCTCTCCGGCCTCGCCCCACGCCGCGCGGTCAGGGCGAGAAGCGCAAGGGGAAAGAGGGTGGCGCCGGCGTAACCGAGAGGCATTCCGGACCCGTCGCCACGCGAGAGCTGGACCGGGCTCTTTCCGAAGATGCCGTGCGCGAAGGGAAGGATGTCCGGCAGAAGCCGTCGGGCCGCTTCGTTGACCGGCACCGATTGACGTGCCCTCCCCCCCGCGAGAGCCTCGCGTCTTCCCCGGTACTCGGCGGAGTGAGGAACCGCCTCGATCAGCGGGAAGATCTGCGGACCGGCCAGCAGCAGCGCGAGGATGCCCGCCGCCAGTGCCGCACCGATCGCGCGTGCCGCGCTGCGCCGCCGCGCGAAAAGCTCGCACACGAAATAGACGCTTCCGGCCGCCGCCGTGTGAAGAAAGCTCTCGGGGTGTCCGCCGCAGATCGAAAGCCAGAGTGCCGCCGCCGTCAGTCCGATCGCCCGGGCGCCCGGCTCTCGCGCCAGGCGGCGCAGCCCGAGAAGCAGCAACGGGAACGTCGCGGTCGATGGGCCGACGCTCCAGCCGTTCCAGAAAACGAGGTACGTCGAGAATCCCCAGCCGACCGCGCCGACGAGCGCCGGCCGCTCTCCCAGGCCGAGATCGTAGAAGAAGAGGAAGGCCGAGAGCAGTCCGAGAAAGAGCGTGAGGGTACAGGAAAAGGTCCAGGACAGCGGGACCGGAAGCCAGAGTCCCAGCCCGGTCGCCGGATGGAGGATCCCGGCCTGGGCCGTGCCGAGCAGCGGATTGCCCGCGAGGACGAATCGATTCCACAAGGGGAGCCGCCCGTTGACGAACGCTTCCCGTACCGCCGCGCGCCAGGGCAGGTTCGCGAAGGCGAGATCGGAAAGGATGGGGTTCTTCACACCGGCGATGCCGTGCCCGGCCGCCACGCGGCTCCACGGCTCGGAGGCGAAGTAGAGATCCGCCGGTCCGTAGAGCCGGCCGAGAAGCATCGCCTTTCCGGTGAAGACCAAAGGAAGAGCCGCGAGGAGAAGTCCGACCCTCCACGGGAGGCGCCCGATGAATCGCCCCGCGAGCCAGAGAGCGAGGGCCGCAGCCGCCGCATAGGTCAGCCACAGCGCGGGAAGTTCGAGTCGCAGCGCGTTTCGCCTCGCGCGGATTCTAGTATGCTCCTCGAAGCCCCACCATGCAGCGACGATCCGAGCGGGCGCTCCTCGGAGCGGCGACTCTTCTCGCGGTCGGGCTCGGCGTCGCGTTTTTCTTTTCCGGTTACCAGACCCTCATCTACGATGCGTGGGCCTACTCGGAGCTCGCACGCCGGCTCTCGCGCGGAGGCCTCCTCGCCGCCGCGTATGAGCTGCGAACCTACGGATACCCGCTCTTCGTCGCTCTGGTCTCCGGTTTCCAGCAGCTCGATTCCTCGACCATTCGCCTGCTGGTCTTTCTGGTCCAGCTCGCCATCTATGTCGCCGCCTGCGCCGCCGGCGCGCGCATTCTCGGCGCTGTTTACGGCTCCCGCCGCTTCGCGAGGATGGCTTACCTCGTCACGGTCTTGAATCCCTTCCTGCTCGCCCGGACGACGGAGACCCTCTCCGATCTGCTCTCGGCGGTTCTCGTCTACCTCGGCGTCGTGCTCTCCCTTCCGCGAAAGGACGCTCGCCTAAACCGCGTCACTCCGCGGGCCGCCGCGTCCCTCTTCTGCCTGGCCTTCGGGACCATGGTCCGCCCTTCGAACGTCGTCGTGCTCCTCGCGGTGGCCATCGTCTGGTTGGCGCGGGCGGCCCTCTGGAGAGACCTGAACTGGAGGGCGGCGCCGTTGCTCCTAGCGGTCGTGGTCCTTCCCTTCCTGCCGCAGCTCACCGTGAACTACCGCGTATTCGGGAAGGTCCAGCCTCTCATCGCGCAGTCGCTCTATTGGTACCAGGAACGTTGGGGCCTAGCAGGGCTCAAGTATGGAACGTTGGTCCGGTCCGGCGAGCATCCGGAGCTCCTCTACAAGAACCCTCTTTATCGCGGCGAACCACGCCCGTCGGTATTCCTGCGCGAGCGACCGGTTGCTTATGCCGCGACCCTGGCCCTCCATCTTTTCGCGATGTTCGACCACGACTTCGTCATGACGTATCCGACGGTGAGACACCCGTGGCATCGATGGCCACTCTCGATCGTCAACTATGTCTTTCTCTTTCTGTGCTTGGCCGGCATCGCGCTCTTCTTCCGTGACGGCCGCTCAGGATTGCACGATTCGGAAAGGTTCGCCGGGTTCGCGCTGCTCTTCGCGACCGCCGCGTCGTTGGCGCTGTATCTGCCGATCCTGGTGGAAAGCCGCTTCTCCGCGCCGGCAGAGCTGCTGTTGACGCCCTTCCTCGTCGGCGCCGTCATGCGGGTCGCCGAGCTTTCCGCGCGGCGTGACACGAAGCGCCTGGTCGCATGGGCGCTCGCAGGCGCTCTCTTCGTCGGATCGTGCGCGCTGCTTTCCGCCTGGGTGGCGGCGCAGGCACCGCAGCTCGTGGACGAGGGCGGAACTTCCGCACCGATGGACAGAGGACCAATCACTCCGATTCCTCGTCCGACGTACTGATCGAGGAGACGACGGACCAGCTATCCGTGCCGTATCAACAAACGAGTCCGATGAGATTCCACTGCCGAGGGAAATCAACTCGATGAGTCGTGCGGTCGAGGGATAGGATCCCGACAGCCGGCATGTTGCCCTCAGCGATACTTCTCCTTCTTCTGGCGGGCTGTGCCGCGCTCGTAGGCGTCGCAGCCGGGTACCTCGGGCGGCCTCTTCCGCATCTCTATCTCGGAGGATTCTTCCTTCTGGCGATCCTTCCGTTTCCCCGAGCTTTCATCTCCGACATGACTGTCCTTCCGCTCGATCACGCGATGTACACCCGTCCGTGGTATGTCGCGGGCACGCCAAAGCCGTACAACCCGTACCTGAACGACGTCACTACGCAGATTCTTCCGTGGGCCAAGGCGACGCGTTTGGCATGGAAGGAGCAGGCCATGCCGTTGCGCGACCGCTGGAACGGCTGCGGGATGCCGCTCGCCGCAAACAGCGTTTCCGCGGCCTTCTCTCCGCTGACCTTTCTGGCGCTGCTCCTCCCTTTGGCGCGAAGCTACACGCTCATCTCCGCTTTGAAGATCCTTCTCGCCGCCTCTGGAATGTGGCTATGGACTCGGGAGCTCGGTGCGACTGAACGATCGGCCTCCTTCGCGTCGGTGGCATATGCTCTTTCCTTCTCCTTTACGCCGCCCTGGCTTCTCTTTCCCCAGTCGGCCGTGCTCTGCCTTTGGCCTTGGATGCTCTTTCTTATCGAACGCTGCAGGGACGAGCGAGGTCGCGGTCGGGCGCTCGCCGCCCTCTCGGCCCTCTTCGTCTTCACCGAGCTGGCCGGCCATCCCGAAACCGCCGTCATGGGATTCCTGTTCGCCGCGCTCTGGCTCGCGGCCCGCTGGCTCTGCGGTGATCTGCCCCGGCCGCGCCGGCTCTTTGCCTCGATCGCCCTCGCCGCCGCTCTCGCACTCGGTCTGACCGCGTTTCTTCTCATTCCATCAATCTTCGCGATCGCCTCGTCAGGTCGGATCGCCGCGATGAGCCGACCTTACTGGGAACCGATTCTTTCACTTGCGCCCCATGGCCCGTGGTGGCGCGAAGCTCCGACCTCCTTTTTTCCGCACACGTTGGGCAACGGGATCGGCTCGCCGCTCCTTCCTGTGTCCGGACCATCGTTCGCGGAGAAAACCCTCGGCTACTTCGGAATCATCGGTTGGGCCGCGGCGCTTCTGATTGTCCGGCCCGGCTCGCCCCGGCATCGCGCCGAATGGATTCTGCTGGGTCTTTTGGTCTGCGGCTTCGCGATATCCGTCGGGCAGTGGCCGTTTGCAGAGATCTTCGCCCACCTCCCTATGATTCGCTTCATGTTTCCCCACCGGTTCCATTCTTGGGAGGCTCTCGCTGGGGCCGCAATCGCCGCGCTGGAGCTCGATCGCCTTTCGAGAGACCTCAAGACGCATCCGAGAGCCGCCGCGGCGGGCGCCGTGTCGCCGCTCCTGCTCGGATCAGCGGCTTTTTGTGTGTTTCTGCATTTCCGCGGCCAGCACGCGGCGGTCGGCGGTTACCTCTTTCAGAAACGTCAGGTGCTCGTCATTCTGACGGTGCTGGGTTGTGCCGCGGTGCTAGCCGTAGTGATGAGGGCCCGGCCTTCTTTGTATGTCGTCGGCCTAACGCTCTTATGCGCCGCAGAGCTCTTGTATCAGTGGCGTAGGATCTTCCAGCTCAACTCCCTGGACCTTCTCTTCCCCGAGAGACCGTCAATCGCCTACCTTCACGCGCAGCCGGGGACATTTCGCGTGTTGGGTGCGGGGTCTACGCTCTTCCCGAGTACGAACGTCTTCGCCGGACTTGAAGAGATTCGGACGCACGATGCGATCGAACGCCGCGACTACGTCGAGTTCCTCAACGCGACTTGCGGCTATCCACCGACCGATTATTTTAAGAAGATCCGTGATCTAAACGCCCCCGCCCTCGACTTCCTGAACGTCCGTTATCTGCTGACCGAGCCAGGCCAAGTCTCTCCCGGCGAGAAGTGGCGGCCCGCTTACTCCGGGTCGGATGCTACGATCTTCGAGAACTCACGAGTTCTTGCCCGCGCGAGCATCCCAACAAGAATCCGCCTCGTCCAGGCGAAGGACGGTAAGAATCTGATCGTACCTGACGCCGATGCTGCCTTCGGAACTGCGCTTCGGGAGATCGTCTCAATCAAAGACTGGAGAGAAACTGCCTATGTTCTCTCGGACCGCGATGCAGAGGTCAAGAACCCTGCCGCTGACGTGCTCGCGTACGCCGAGACGACTAACCGGGCTTCATTCCATGTCCGCGTCCCATCTGGCACGAGTGAAGCCTTTGTCGTCTTGAGTCTCGTCCAGGACGGGGGCTGGTCGGCCCAGGATGAGTCGGCGCATTCCGTTCCCGTCCTGCCCGCGAACGGTCCGTTCCTCGCCGTCGCACTGCCTGCCGGCGATCACCGGATCTCGATGCGTTACTCCCCGCCCGGATTCGCCACCGGTCTGAAAATCTCTGCGATCACGGCGGCGCTCGTTACTCTCGCTGTATTCGCCAGGAAACAGAGGCGGCACCCGGCCGCTCCCCCGCTGGCACAACCCACCCGTGCTGCCGCCTCTCGAGGGCGTCCTTAGCACTGAGAAAACAGACAGGCGCCGATGCGAAGCACCACGAGATGGGTCTGTACCGGCCTCCTTCTGGGCCTCATTCTGATGAGCGTCGTCCGGCGCGGACCACTCACTCTGCGCGCTCCAGTCACTGTCGTCTCAAACAGCGATCCGATTCAGCGCCTCGCCGAGCCGTACCTCGTCTTCCTGAAAGAGGTCGGGCTTCGGGTCCCCAGGGGCGCGACAATTGTGGTCATTTCACCACGGCAGCCGAATGAATCGTCTGTCGGTACGACGTACCTCTTGGCTCTTGGTCAACTGGCTAGTCAGATCGTGTTGCCAGAGTACGCCCTTGAACCGCGCGGCTCATCAGCCGGCGTGGAATGGGTCGCTTGCTTTCGTTCGGAATTCCGAGATTCTCGCTTTCGAGCCGCGGAAGCACTCCCCGGAGGAATGCTCTTCCGAGCCGTCCCATGAGCGGCGTTCGCTTTCTCCTAGCTTTTCTGAGCCTGCCGCTTGTCGGCATTCCCTTCCAGCGATTCCGGATCTTCCGCTCGCTTCATCCTGCGGCTCGTCTCGGGCTGGCGGGCGCGCTCGGAGCCCTGGCACTCAGCGTCGAGATGCTTCTTCTGACTGCTTTCGCCATCCATTGGTCGATCTGGGTACTGCTCGCGCTTCCCGCCGCGTTTGGCCTCGCGCGCCGAGGCCGCTACGCGATGGCGACGCCGCTGGGGAAAGACGAAAGCGCTCCAAGCCTCGCGTCAATGGTGACGGTCGTCGTTCTGGCCGTGGTCGCATACGCCGCGGCAACCGCCCGAGCAACCTCCTCCGATCTCCTCTTGTTCTGGGGAGCAAAGGGTCAGCGATTCGCGCAGGCCGGCGCTATCGACGTCGGTTTCCTCCGAGATCCGGCCCATTTCCTCATGCACCCCGACTACCCACCGATGCTTCCCTGTCTCTACGCCTGGGCCACAGTCGTTGCTGGAAGGTTTGCGTGGGGAGCGTCGCTTCTTACCCTGCCTTTGTTCCTCGGGCTTTCGGCTCTTACCTTCTTTGGCTTCAGCCGGCCCGTTCTCGGACGGCGGGTCGCAACAGAGTACACGAGCGTGCTCACGGCGTTGCTCGGCTGCGTACTGGTCGTGTCGCTGACGGCGGGCAACGCGGACCCATTGCTTCTCTACTTCGAGGTTCTTACCCTCTCGGCGCTCGTCTTCGCAGGCGAACGGCCTGAGGGCGTCGCAGCAGCCGCGCTCGGACTCGCCGGAGCCGTGCTCACGAAAGTCGAGGGAACCGCTTTCGCGGTGATCGTCGTCGTCGCATATTCAGTTTTCTTCCGAAAAGCTCGAGACGGCCGCTCGTTGGAGCTGCTCGCTGCTCCTCCCGCTCTAGCTCTTGCCGCATGGTTTTCCTTCTGTCATTTGAACCGGTTGATCGATGTCTATCGCATACACTCGGAGACGACACCGATGCTCGCCCACCTGCCGATGGTGTTTCGGAAGATGGGAGCCGCGGCTGGTTATGGTCTCGCGTTCATACCGTGGATCGTTGTCTTGGTTCTCGCGCTCGGTCGGCAACGAACGGCGGGCTCCACAATGGCCCTGGCGGTCGGCAGCGGATTCCTCGCATTCGTCTTCTATCTATACCTGCGCGTTCCAGGAGATCCAAGTCTATGGATCACCTGGTCGGCGTCTCGCCTGTTGATCACCCCGCTTACTTGCGTGTTCGTGAGTGCGGCCGCGCCGGTTCGCAACGCGAGGATTTTCGCTTGACCGAAGACCTGCCCGCCGTGCGCGAGCGTACCGCTCGGCGCCTCAAGGGCTCTGACTCTCGGGCGGGTTCTCCAGATACGGCCGCAGGGTACCGATAACGAGGATCTTCGAGAGACCACGCTCGCTCTCGGCCTCGACGCGCACGACGTCGTCGGGCGAAACGGCGGAAACCGGAAACGAAAAGCTCCATCGTCGCCGCGAGCCGCACATGCCTTCGCCCGGCGAGAAGCCCGCGACCGTATCTCGCAGAAAGAGTCGCACATCGGGCGGTCGCTCATCGGTGTCGCCCACAGCCCAGCCCTCGACGGAGACCACTCCATCCCCGATGGCCGAGTCGTCGGGCGAGCCCCGGGGGAACCGCGCGAGCCGCAGATCAAGTACCGGCGGCAGAGGCGGCCGCAGCAGAACGTAGAGGTCCTGGAAACCACCGAGGCCGAATGGGAACGTCAGAAGACGGCCTTCACCACCGGTCGCGCGATCCGTGGTGCTGCGGACGAACTCCGAGGTGACATAGGAGGTTCCATAGTCGGCGCTGTCGAGACGATTGGTCTCACTGACCGGTCGAAAGACGATCCCGGATGTGCTGCGGTCGGCCTCGGGCTCAAGCAGCTCCATGCCGTGAGTGCTAAAGATCAGAATGCCTCCGGGTGTTAGCGCCGTTTGGAGGCGCTGAAGCCAGGCTTCGAAGCGTGCGGCTGGAAGATGGCTGAAGAACGAGCAGGCGAGTATCACGTCATAGGGTCTGTCGAGTTGAAGGGCCTCCGGCTCCGGTCCGGAGACGATTCCCCGCACGCCGAATGTTTCCTCCTGAAACCGGACTGCCTCCGGGTCGACCTCGGCGACCGAGAGTCTTTCCGGCGCCAGAGCGCGAACGAGGAAGCGGGTCGAGCGGCCGTACCCGCTCGCGAAGTCGAGAAAGGATCGCACGGCGTCGAAGCTGCCGAACCGCCACCGGACGATTTCTGCTACGGTCCGGAAGATCAGTTGTCCCGCGGAGAAGTAGAAGATAGCCGCTGTTTCGCGCGATTGGTATGCCATCGAGAGGTCGTAGAGGTACATCTCGTCGGCAGAATGAATTCGTGTCGCGAGCGGTTTCCCGCCGTCGTCGAGGCCCTGCACGTAGGAGGCGACCTCTTCCCAGAGGCCGGGATCAAAGGTCGGTTCGTTCAGCACGATAGACAGGATGCTATCGCGCACCCTACGGCGGCGTAAGATCCGTCCGTGGCCTACTCCTGGGAGCGCCTAACCGCGACGGAGAAATCCGCGATCCTGGAGGCGATCGCCGGAAAGGCGGCACCGCCTCCCCCGCGCGTCGTCGAGATCTCGTGGCAGGACAAATGCAACATCGATTGCTTCTTCTGCTCGACATCGGAGATTCGAGCCGGCAACTTCGAGCTCTCCTCCGAGCGGCTGGAAGCTCTCTTCGACGAAATGCAAGCGCTCGGAGTCAAAGGCGTGCGGTTGATGGGAGGAGGCGAGCCCCTCTTTCGAAAGGACACGCGTGCTCTCATCGAGAAGCTCGGCGAGCGCGGCCTCCGGATCACCGACGTCACGACCAACGGGGTGCTTCTCACTGAGCCGGTCGTTCGCGCGCTCTTCGCCACCGGGTGCGACGAGATCTGCGTGTCCTTGAACGCGGCGGAGCCGGAGTCCTACGCCGCCATGATGCAGACGACCTCGAGGAACTTCGGCCGCGTCGTCGAGAACGTGAAGCGCGCCGCGGAGATAAAGCGCGAGACCAAATCCGACTGCCTGATCAAGGTGCAATTCCTGATCTACAAGGAGAACTTTCGTCACATTCCCGAGATGCACCGGGTCTTTCGGCAGACCGGCGCCGACCGTTTCTGGTTCAACGGCCTCTATCCGGTTCGTCCCATGCCGACGATGACGGATGACGAGATCGCCGAAATGCTCCGCCTCTACGAGGCCGTTCTCGCCGAGGACTACTTCGAGCGGCTCGAGGGCTTCGCGTTCTGGGAGCGCTCGATCGCCGAGCGCATCGAGGAGTCGACGCGCCGGGTTTTCGTACGCGCGCCGCTGGCACACCGGGCGCGCCGCAAGCTCCGGCATCTCCTCGAAGGCGGGCCCCGGCGGGCTAAGGACGCCGCCCTCCACGAGTTCTGCCTCGTGGGCTGGTATTCCATGACCCTGAATGCAAACGGCGACGCCGTGACCTGCTGCATCCTTCAAGACCACAAGACGGCGGTCCTCGGGAGCATCCACCGCGACGGTCTCTCGGAGATCTGGACCGGGCCGGGCTATTCGCGGTTCCGCGCGGAGCTGGCCGAGATCATGGCTCGGCGGGGCAAGGTCGACCGCTTCGACCATGCCTGCAGCGTCGAAGGCGTCTGCGCGCGCAAGCATGCGTGTCCCAACCGGTCCTATTACTGGGCGGACGACGGGGATTTCCGGCGGGCGTTCCATCGGATGGTGGAGGCGATGCCCGAGCCGGCCGGGGAGCCGTTCGCGGGTCTGACTGGGGGCATGCCGGCTGTTGCGCCCGCGTTCCGGGGTCCGGCGCTGCCGGTGAGATGACTCCGTAGGGGCGGCCCTCGCGGCCGCCCGCTCAAACCGGGCGGGGACAAGCGCCGCCCCTACGATGCGTGATCTAGAACGGCCACCAGCTCGTCGGCAGATTCTTGGCCAGATCGTTGTAGAGAACGACCGCCAACAGCGCCAGGATCATCACGAATCCGACCTGAAGGATCCGCTCCTTGACGCGCAGGGAGAAATCGCGCCGCGCGACCCCTTCGAGGCCGAGCAAGAAGAGGTGCCCACCGTCGAGCACCGGAATCGGAAGAAGGTTGAAGATTCCGAGCTGCAACGAGATTGCCGCCATCAGGGCCACCAGCGGAACGGCTCCCGTCCGCGCGGCCTCCCCCGAAAACTTTGCGATGTCCAGCGGCCCCGACATCGACTTCATGCTCGCCGTACCGCGGAAGAGCCGGCCGATGATCGCGATCGTCATCCGGAAGTCGGTCCGCACGCGGCGCCAGCCCTCCACGAGCGCCTGACGCACGGGGAAGCGCTCGACCACTTCGGGAAGGTCCCCAACGACCTGAACGCCGACCTTCCAGGAGCCATCCGATTCGTGCCGCGGGGAAATGGAGGCCGTGAGCTTCGCGCCATGGCGCAGGTACTCAACGGGAAAGGGGCCCGGCGCCGCGCTGGTGACGGCGTTGACGAAGTTCGCGAAGATCTGATCGGGCGCTCCTCGAATTTCCCGTCCCGCGACCGAGAACACCACGTCGCCGGGCTTCAGCCCTGCCTTCTCCGCGGGTGAACCGGCGACGACCGCGGCGATTCGCGCCCGCACGTTCGTGCCGAAGTCGGGCAGGAGACCGACGTAGCCGAGCTCGTACTTCGTGTTGGGGCGCGGCACGACAGCAAGAAAGACGCCGTTGCCGCCGCGATCCACTTCGACGTCGAGCTTCTCTCGGGCGCTCATGCCGAAGATGAAGAGCACGTCGCGCCACCGCGGCGTCTCGGTGCCGTTGATCGACACGATGCGGTCGCCCGGCTGAAATCCCGCTGCGGCGCCCGGCGAGCGCTCTTCGACGACGCGAATGACGGGCGGCTGGAGCTCGTACGCGGGCACTTTCACGCCGACGGCGAAAACGGCGGCGTGGAGCAGAACCGCCAGAAGAAGATTCATCCCCGGTCCCGCGAGCAGAATCAGGGCCCTCTGCCAGCGCTTGCCGACCGGCGGTGCTTCCCGCGAAGAGCCTTCCGCGAGGGTCGACTCGTCCGGACCGAGTCCCACAACGCGGACGTAGCCGCCCAGAGGAATGGCGGAGACGCGGTAATCGGTCCCCCTCCATTTCTTTCCGAAGAGGCGCTTTCCGAATCCGACGGAGAAAACCTCGACGGGAAACCGGAACCACTTGGCCACCGCGAAGTGGCCGAACTCGTGGACCACGACGAGCACCGACAGAACCACGATCAAGGCGAGAGTGTTGCTGAGGATCGTCAAAAAGGGCTCCTTGAAGGACTTAGGTCGTCACTGTCGCGGCGAGACGCCGGACGATCGTGGAGGCCGCCTCGCGGCCCCTCCGGTCGATCTCCTCCGCCTCGTCGAGGGTCGAAGGCGAAGCCTTCGGCCCCACGGCGTCCATGGCTCCGGAGACCACGCTAACGATGTCGGGGAAGGAAATCTTCCCCTCCAGAAAGGCGGCCACGGCGACTTCGTTGGCCGCGTTCAGGATGGCCGGCATACCGCCGCCGGAGGAGAGCGCCTGGCGGGCGAGGCTCACGGCGGGATAGCGCCGCGGCTCGACCTCGAAGAACTCGAGCTTGCTCATCCCCGCCGGATCGAGCCGGCCGAAGTCATTGGCCAGACGCTCCGGGAAGCAGAGCGCGTAGACGATCGGAAACTTCATGTCGTTCTTCGCGAGCTGCGCGACGAGGGATCCGTCGATGAACTCGACGAAGGAATGGATGAGCGACTGAGGATGGACGACGACGTCGATCCGTTCGGCCGGCATCCCGAAGAGAAAACGTGCCTCGATGATCTCGAGGCCTTTGTTCATCATCGTGGCCGAATCGATCGTGATCTTCGGCCCCATCTTCCAGGTCGGATGGGCGAGGGCGTCCCCGACCGTGATCGCGTCGAATGTATCGAGGCGGCGCTCGCGAAACGGTCCGCCGGACGCGGTCAAGACGAGGCGTCGGGCCTCCGCCGGGCGTCCGCAGCGCAGGGCCTGGTGGATGGCGCTGTGCTCGGAGTCGACCGGAACGATTTCGGCGCCGCTTCGGGCCGCCTCGGCCAGCATCAGCTCGCCCGCGACGACGAGCGTCTCCTTGTTGGCGAGCGCTAGCCTTTTGCCGGCGCGGATCGCCGCCAGCGCGGAGCGCAGACCGAGCGCGCCGACGATACCTCCGACCACGATGTCCGCCTTCGCGTGACTGGCCGCCTCGGCCAGACCCTCCGCGCCCGAGACGATCCGGCAGGCGGTCCCCGCCGGAAGCAGCCGCGTAAGCCGCGCCACGTCCTCGGCCCGGTCGATCGCCACGAGCTCCGGACGAAAGCGCGCGACCTGTTCCGCGAGCTTCTCGATCGAGCGTCCGGCGGCTAAGGCGGTCACTCGGAAGCGATCGGGCAAGGCGGCCACGACGTCGAGCGTCGAGCAACCGATCGACCCCGTCGCGCCGAGAATGGAGAGAGACTTCATGGCGAACGGGCCATTATATTTGCCGAATCGGCGGTTCCCTAAAGCTTCGCGATGAACACCGCCACCACCGGGCCGGCAAAGAGCAGCGAGTCGATCCGGTCGTAGAACCCCCCATGCCCGGGAAGAAAGGTGCCCGAGTCTTTCACGCCGGCCCCGCGCTTCCACAGCGACTCTACGAGGTCGCCGAGCTGACCCGCCGTCGAAGCGAAGGCGCCCGCTGCCGCGCCGCGGACGGGGCCGAGCTCGGGTAGCAGCCACCAGGCTCCGGCCGCCGCGCCGAAAATCGTCGCGCCGCAAAGTCCCGCGACCGACCCCTCCCAGGACTTCCCCGGCGAGACGACCGGAGCAAGCCGATGCCGCCCGAAGCGGCTCCCGAAGTAGTAGGCACAGGAATCGCAAACCCAGACGAGGAGAAGGAGAAAGAGGACCGCTCGCGGGGAGAAGCTCCGGAGATAGCAGAGGGATATCGCGGGGAGCGCGATCGACACGATGCCGAAAACTGTCGAACCGGCACTCGCCAAGGCCGCCGCGGGTGGAACGCGCGAGAACAGCGGAGCCATCGACGCCAGAAAGACGGCGGCGACTCCGACGGCGAGCCAGCGGTCAGACGGCGCTTTCCCGACGATCTCGACGACGTCGCCGGAGCGCATCTCGAAACGAATCGGCCCCCACAGAATCGCCGCGTTGCCGAGCACGAGTCCCCCCAGAACGATGCCCAGGCTCTTGGCGACGGGATGTCCCGCCTTTTCCGCCATTCGATAGAACTCCCAGAGCGCACCGAGCGTGACCATCGCGACGAGGACGTTGAAGAAGATCGAGGGCGTGAAAAACAGAATCGCGAGGACGATCGGGATCGCGACGGCCGCCGCGAGCTCGCGCTTCACTTCCGCCACCAGAATTTCGTAGGGGCGGCCCTCGCGGCCGCCCGCGGGCGGGGACAAGCCCCGCCCCTACGGTGAGAATCCACTACCGCCGGCCGCCTTCGACTTCCCCCTCGGGAAGGCGTCCCTCGTCGATGACGCCGCCGTATCGGCGCTCGCGCTTCTGGAAGTCGAGGATCGCCTCGAAGAGGTGACGCTTTCGGAAGTCGGGCCAGAGCGTGGGCGTGACCCAGATCTCGGAATACGCGATCTGCCAGAGCAGGAAGTTGGAGACGCGGATCTCGCCGCTGGTGCGGATCAAGAGATCGGGGTCCGGCGTGCCGGCCGTGCCCAGGCGCGAGCCCAGTGTCTCTTCATCGATCTGCTCCGGCGTGAGCCGTCCCGAGGCAACGTCGTTGGCGAGCGAGCGGCAGGCATCTACGATCTCGGTCCGCCCGCCGTAGTTCAAGCAAATGTTGAAGGTCATTCCCCGGCAGGATGAGGTCGCCGCGAGGCCGTGCGCGAGGGCCTTCTGCACGGAGGGGTCGAGCTCGTTCATCCTGCCGACGACACGGAAGCGGATGTCGTTCTTGAGCAAATTCGACAGCTCCTTGGCGAGGTATTCCTTGAGCAGGGACATGAGCGTGACGATCTCGAAGCGCGGCCTTTTCCAGTTTTCCACGGAAAAGGCATAGAGCGTCAGCGCGTCGAGCTCGAGACGGGCGCAGGTCTCGACGGTCTCGCGCACCGACGCGATCCCGGCCCGATGCCCCTCGACGCGCGGCGAGCCGCGCTGGCGCGCCCAGCGGCCGTTGCCATCCATGATGATCGCGATGTGGCGAGGCAGCTTCGCGAGATCGATCTCGTCGAGAAGCTGCCGCTCGAAGGTGCCCGAGGCCGCGAGGTTCTCGATATCGATCACCGATTCAGTTTACTCCCCGTAGTTAACCGTCACCAGGGTGAGGCCGTGCGCCGCAGCCTTGGGCGCGAGCAGCCTTCGGTCTCCCGTCGCGAGAAGCTCCGCCGCGCGCTCCGGTGGAAATCGGTTCCGCGCGACGTCGGCCAAGAGGCCGCAGATCGAGCGCGCCATACCCCGTAGAAAGCCCTCACCGCGGAGCAGAGCGCGAATCTCCGACCTCTCTTCCTCGATAGAGATAGAGTGCAGCGTCCTCACCGTGGACTCGCCGGCCGGCGGACGGACGGCGAAGACGCCGAAGTCATGCGTGCCCGGGAGAAGGCGCGCCGCCTCGCGCATGCGCCCGGCATCCGCCACCGGTGAGATGGGCGCGACGAAGGGCGCCTCGCGCAGCGGGATGACATCCGCGCGGCTCCAGCGATAGGCGTATTCCTTCCATCGGGCATCGAAGCGCGCATGGAACTGCGGTTCCGCGGCGCGCACGTCCAGAAGGCGCACGTCCCCCGGAAGACCGCTGTTGACGGCGTCCCGAATCGAGCGCGGTTCGCGGGAACGGGTGAGGTCGAAGTGAATCACCTGACCGTCCGCGTGAACGCCGGCATCGGTGCGGCTGGCTCCCTCGATCCGGATCCGCGATCGCTCGAGACGCGTAAACGCCTCCTCGAGGACGGCCTGCACCGTGCGCGCGGCGTTCTCTTGAATCTGCCAGCCGTGGAAGAGGGTACCGATGTAGGCGACCGTGGCCCGGTAGCGGAACCGAGGGGGCCGGCTCAAACGGCTTCCTCGCCTTGGCCGCCCCTCGCGGGAACGAGGGGACGGCGGCGGATCCAGTTCATGCCGACCAGGGCCGCGAACGGTGCGTACTCGAGCGTGTAGACGAGCCGCCACGGCAGCCAGCCGACCGGATAGAGCAACGCGTAGGCCAGGGGCGCCGCGAAGGAGAGGTAGAGAAATGCCGGCTCCCGGCGGCGCGCGGCGAACGGCAGGATCCACAGCAGATACCAGGGATGCAGCGTGGGTGAGGCGAGAAGCAGCGCCGCGAGCGAAGCGAAGACGGCGCCCTCGTCATCTCTCGCGTGCCAGGCGATCACGAGCAGGACGGCGGCAAGGACCGCCGCGAGCGCCATCCTGGCGAAGAAATCGGCGTAGAAAAAGGGGAAGAGACGTTGCATCCAGGAGGGGTTCCCCAGGTGTTCTTTCAGTTCGATGTACACGGTCTTGGCGCGCGCAGGCGCATCCCCCTCCGCAAAGAGCGCCGCGGCCGCCGGGTACAGAACCGAGTTGAATTCCCACCGGCTCGCATATACGAGCAGGCCACTCGCCGGAGAAGGTCCGCCGCGCGTGGCCACCAGCCAGATTGCCGTGCCGGTCGCCAGAAACGCCGCGGCGAATGGGAGTCTCCCGCGCCGGACGAGAGCGATCGCCGCCACCGCCGGCACGTACTTCGTCAGCACCGACAGCGCGAATGCCACACCGGCGCGCACGCGGCGCTTCCCGGCAAGGGTGACCAGGGTCGCCAGCAGAAGAGCGATTCCGAGGGAGTCGAGATGCCCCTCGGCCGCGCTCTCGGTCGTCGCCAGCGGATGAAAGGCATAGAGCGCCGCGCCGAATCCGGCCCCGGGACCGCCGAGGGCCAGGATCAGGGGCACGATCGAAAGATCCGCAGCGGCGAAGAGCGCCTTCAGCGGAAGAGCGTCTCGTCCGATGAGGCGCCCGGCTCGAAACGCGGCCTGGGCGACGGGAGGATAGACCGTCCGCACGTCGGAATGAGTCAGCCGCGCGGGCCGCTCCGAAATGATGCCGAGCTCCCGATCGGCCGGCGCATAGGCATACGGCGATATCCCCGCCGCGGCCACCCGCGCATCCCAGATGTAACGGTAGATGTCGTCGGAAAGGTCCGGCGGCCGGAAAAGAAGGGTCAGTCTCAAGACTCCAGCGCAAATGATGAGAAACATCGGCCGCGAACCGGATAGACTTCGCGCCGCGATCAACGCGAGGAGGGAGCTCGCGGCGAACAGGAGCAGGTAGACGAGGAGATGGTTCCGAGCGTCGGGAGCCAGGACCAGCCCGACCGCCAGAGCCTCTCCGGCGCCCAAAAGGAGCCAGTCCCGGATGCCTCCTCCCCGTGGCCGCACGTTATGACGAGCGACATTGGACAGCTCCTGACCCTCGCCGCCTACTACGCCGTTCTGGCCCTTCTCGCCGTCTACGGGGCGCACCGCGGCCTCATGGTCCACCTCTATTACCGGCATCGCCGAGAGTTACTACGCCCGGCCGGGGATCTTGCGCCGTTGCCGCGCGTCACCGTCCAGCTTCCCATCTACAACGAAGTCTACGTCGTGGAGCGGCTGGTCGAGGCCGTGGCCGATATCGACTATCCGCGCGAGCTGCTGGAGATCCAGATCCTCGACGATTCGACCGACGAGACGCGCGAGATCGCCGAACGGGTGGCGGATCGGTGCCGCTCGCAGGGCTTCGACATTTCTCACCTCGCGCGCAGACATCGCCGGGGATTCAAGGCCGGCGCGCTCGAAGAAGGCCTGAAGGCCGCAACCGGAGACTACATCCTCATCTTCGATGCAGACTTCGTCCCGCAACCCGAGATCCTCCGCAACTGCCTCCCTTACTTCGCCGATCCGCGGGTCGGCATGGTCCAGACTCGCTGGGAGCATCTGAACCGCGACTTCTCGCTCCTGACGCGCATCCAGTCGATTCTGCTCGACGGGCACTTCGTCATCGAGCACACCGCCCGTCACCGCTCGGGCCGGTTCTTCAACTTCAACGGGACGGCCGGAATCTGGCGGCGAGCCTGCCTGGAGGACGCGGGCGGCTGGCAGTCCGATACATTGACCGAGGACCTCGACATCTCCTATCGGGCGCAGCTGAAAGGCTGGCAGTTCGTCTACCTGAAAGATTACGTCTCGCCGGCGGAGGTTCCCGTCGAGATGAACAGTTTCAAGAGCCAGCAGCATCGATGGACGAAGGGGGCCATCCAGACGGGCAAGAAGATTCTGCCCGCGATCTGGAGGAGCGGGCTTCCCTGGAGGATCAAGTCCGAGGCGTTCTTTCACCTCACGAACAACGTCTCCTACGTTCTCGTCCTCCTGCTGGCCCTCCTGATGGTGCCCGCCATCGTCATCCGGGATCGGATCGGATGGCACAAGCTCATCGTGCTCGACTTTCCTCTTTTCTTCGGGGCGACGTTCTCCTTCCTCGCCTTCTACATCTCTTCCCAGCGTGAGATCGGCCGGAATTGGAAGTCGACCCTGCGATGCCTCCCGTTTCTTCTCTCGCTCGGCATCGGGCTCTCGGTCAACAATGCGCGCGCCGTGCTGGAGGCCCTGCTCAATCGCCCGACCGATTTCACGCGCACGCCGAAGTACCGGATCGAGGGTTCCGGCGGGGAGTGGAAGTCGAAGAAGTATCGCTCCGCGCGCAATCTCTCAGTGGTCGGCGAGATCGTGCTGGCGGTCTACTTTCTCTTCTCGCTCGTCTTCGCCGTGAGGTTCCGATACTGGACCGCGCTCCCTTTTCTTCTCGTCTTCTTCAACGGGTTCGCTTACACAGCGGCTCTCTCGGTCCTGTCATGGTGGACCGCGCGTCCTAATCGCGCGCTCGTTCCCGCCCCGTCCGCGGTTCCCTAGCCGTGGCTTCGCGGGATCCGGTCTGCGGAATGAGCGTGGAGCCCTCAGCCGCGGCGGCGCGGCGCGAATACGAGGGCCAGGAGATCTACTTCTGCGCGACCGGCTGCGCGGCGGCGTTCGACAGGGAGCCCGAGCGGTACATCGGCGGCCCGTCGGGAAGCCGGCCTTCGGCGGCTCAGCCTCTACTTCCGCTGTTTCCCGTCGACAGGCGAGAGTCAACAGTCGAGAGTGATCGGGTTCGAAGCGCTCTCGACTCTCAACTCTCGACTCCAGACTCCTCCGTCTCTCTCGCAATCGAGGGCATGCACTGCGCTTCGTGCGTCACCGCGATCGAGAAGGCGCTCGCCGCGGTTCCCAGAGTGACGCAGGCGTCGGTCAACCTCGGGACCGCGCGAGCCGATGTGCGCGGCCGGGAGCTCGACGCCGGGCGCCTGATCGCCGCCGTGCGGGCGAGCGGCTACGAAGCCAGGCCCGCGACCGAAACGACCCCCGACGAGGAGGACGCGCGCGCCCGGGCCGAGAGCCGGGACGTTCTCGCCCGTACTATCGTCGCGGCGGTGCTGACGCTCCCCGTCGTCGTCATCTCGATGGCGGACCTGATGTTTCCGGGACGCAACCTCCTTCTGCTCGCCCTGACGCTGCCCGTCTACTTCTGGGCGGGCTCTCCCTTCCTGATGGGAGCCCTCCGCACGCTCCGCCACCGGACGGCGAACATGGACACGCTGATCGCCATCGGCACGACGGCGGCGCTCCTGCTCTCGCTGGCCGCCACGCTCTTCCCGGAACGGTTCGCCGGGGCTGCCCGGAGCGCCATGGGCCCGATCTACTACGAGGCCGTCGGCGTCATTCTCACCCTCATCCTCTTCGGCCGCTATCTCGAGACGCGCGCGCGCGGCCGGACCTCGGCCGCGGTCCGGAAGCTTCTCGACCTCGCTCCAAAGAAGGCGCGTCTGGTTCGCGGCGACGAGGAGCGGGAAGTCGCCCTATCCGAGGTGGCCGTCGGAGATCTCCTGCGCGTCAAGCCGGGCGACGCCGTACCGGTCGACGGAATCGTGCGATCGGGCCGTTCTTCCGTCGACGAATCGATGGTGACGGGCGAATCGATTCCGGTCGAGAAGAGGGAGGGCGACCGCGTCATCGGTGGGACGTTGAACGCCGAGGGCTCCTTCGACATGGAGGCCACCGCTGTGGGCAGCCAGACCGCGCTCGCCCAGATCGTCCGCCTCGTCGGCGAAGCGCAGGCTTCCAAGCCCCCCATTCAGAAGCTCGCCGACCGCATCTCCGGCATCTTCGTCCCAGCCGTTCTCGGAATCGGTGTGGTGACCTGGGTTCTCTGGTACGTTCTGGGTCCCGAGCCGCGGGCCCTGTTTGCCACGGTCGCTCTCGCGTCGGTTCTGATCATCGCCTGCCCCTGCGCGCTGGGCCTTGCCACACCCACCGCCATCCTCGTGGGAACCGGACGGGCCGCTCGCGCTGGCATCCTCTTCCGCAACGCGGACGCTCTCGAGCGCGCCCGACGTCTCACGCTCGTCCTGCTGGATAAGACTGGCACGATCACCGAGGGGAAGCCGAGGTTGACCGATCGCGTCCACGTCGCCGGCGTGTCCGATGAGGAGCTCCTGGGTCTGGCCGCCGCGCTCGAGAAGGGATCGGCCCATCCGCTCGCCCAGGCCCTGGTGTCCGCGGCCGAGGAGAAGAGGATCGCGGTCGCGAAGGTCGAGGCGTTCGAGTCGAAGACCGGCCTCGGCGTCGTTGGGAGAGTCGGCGGCCGGCGCGTGGCCGTTGGCAACGCGCGTCTGTTCGAGACGGAAGGCGTCGACACCTCTCCCGTCCAGGAAGAGGTGGTCCGATTCGCGGCGGAAGGAAAGACGCCGCTTCTCGTGGCGGCGGACCGAAAGTTGCTCGGGCTTCTCGCCGTCGCCGATCCCGAAAAGCCATCGTCGGCGAGCGCCGTGGCGCGGTTGCGCCGCCAGGGGCTGAAGGTCGCGATGCTGACCGGGGATCGCCGCGACACGGCGCGTGCCGTGGCGACACGCCTCGGAATCGACGAGGTGTTTTCTGAGGTCCTCGCCTCGGAAAAGGCCGCGAAGGTCAAGGAGCTTCAGGACCGGGGCGAGATCGTCGCGATGGTCGGCGACGGCGTCAACGACGCGCCCGCCCTGGCGCAGGCCGACGTCGGGATCGCCATCGGCGCGGGCGCGGACGTCGCCATCGAAGCCTCGGACATCACTCTCGTGGGGGGTAGCCTCGAGTCGGTGGCGGACGCGATGACACTCTCGCGCGCGACGCTGGCAACGATCCGCCAGAACCTGTTCTTCGCCTTCCTCTACAACGTGCTCGGGATTCCGATCGCGGCCGGTTTGCTCTACCCCGTCTCCGGGTGGATGCTCTCCCCGATGATCGCGTCGGCGGCCATGGCCGCCTCTTCGGTCTCGGTCGTCACCAATAGCCTGCGCCTGGCGCGGAAGAGGCTGCCGTGAGTCCGGATCGGATCGCCGCGATCGGAATCGGCGCGGCCCTGCTGGTCCTTCTGTGCCTCTTCTTCTTCGGGAAGCGAAAGGCCGTCGCGGCGACCGCCGGCTCTTCTGGCATGCAGGAGGTCACAATCGCCGTCGAAGGGGGGTACTCCCCCGATCTCATCGTTGCGAAAAAGGGGGTGCCTCTCAAGCTCGTCTTCGATCGCCGGGAGTCGAGTCCCTGTAGCGATGAAATCGTCCTGCCGGACTTTCGGATCCGCCGAAGCCTTCCGGCCTACGCGAAGACGACCATCGAGATCGTGCCGGAGAAGACGGGCGAGTTTCCATTCTCATGCGGGATGAACATGTTGCACGGGAAGATCCGAGTGGTCGACAGTTAAGAGTCGACGGTCCACAGCGGCTGTCCGGCTTTCTTTCCCGGTCGATTGTCGACTGTCGACTTAGAATTCCTCCGTGCCCGAGCCGACGCTTCGCGTCACCGAGATCTTCCGCTCCATTCAGGGCGAATCGACACGTGCCGGCTTTCCCTGCGCTTTCATCCGCTTAACCGGCTGCTCGCTGCGCTGCGTGTGGTGTGATACCGCCTACGCCTTCCACGGCGGCGGCGAGATGACGGTCGTCGAAGCGGCCGATCGGGTGCTCGCGCTCGGTACTGATTTGGTCGAGGTCACCGGTGGCGAGCCGCTCGAGCAGGAGGCCGTCTACCCACTGATCGGCCGGCTCCTGGACTCGGGCAAGACGGTTCTGCTGGAGACGGGTGGACACATCCCTCTCGATCGCCTCGATCCCAGGGTCGTCAAGATCGTGGACGTCAAGGCGCCCGGCAGCGGGATGCAGCACGCAAACCTGCCCGAGAACCTCGAGCTTCTCTCTCCGCAAGACGAGCTGAAGTTCGTGCTCGCCGATCGCCCCGATTTCGATTGGGCGCTCGAATTCGTACGACAG
>DASXTI010000086.1:0-13510 GCA_036505535.1 Thermoanaerobaculia bacterium | reverse complement strand
ATCGCCGTCGCGGCGTAGAGAGTCGCCGGTGCAGCCGGATCGATCGCGAGCGATAAGACGTTGTAGCTCTTGAGCCCCCGGTTGCTCGGCTCCCAGGTGGCCCCGCCGTTCGAGCTCCTGTAGAGCCCGTCATGCGTACCCACGTAAACGGTCGAGGGCGTGCTGGGGTCGATGGTGACGTTCCAGACGGTTCCCTTGTGCAGGCGCATCCGTTCGGTGGGATGGCTCCATGTCATCCCACCGTCGATGCTCTTGAAGAGCCCCTCGCTGTTGGTGCCGACGTACATCGTCCCCGCCGCCGTCGGATCGAGCGCGATCGCGCTCACACAGACGCGGGAGGTGGGCGCGGTCAACTCTTTCCAGCTATCTGCGCCGTCGATGCTCTTGAAGACGCGTCCGGACTCCGTGCCGGCATAAAGCGTCGATGGATCGTGGGCATCGATCGCGATCGCCCCGACGTATCGCCCGGCGAGTCCCGTGTTCGCCGGTGCCCAGTTCTCTCCGCCATCGATGCTCCGGAAGATGCCCGAAGTGTCGGTCGTGACGTAGAGCGTCGCGGAAGAGCGCGGATCGACCGCCAGCGAGAGGACGGCGTGGTCGCCCAGGCCGTTGCGGCTCGGCCGCCAGCCCCCGCCGCCGTCCATGCTCTTATAGAAGCCGCGCGCCGTGGCGGCGTAAAGCGTCGCCGGGGAAGAGGGATCGAGCGCGAGGGCGGTGATGAGTCCGCCTTCCCCCTGTAGCACGAAGCCGGGATCCTGGGCGGGCGCGGCTGCGGCGAGCAACATGCTCGCGAGACCTACAATCCACCGCCGCCTGGAAGCCACGAACCTCTAGTGCCTCGCCGCGAAAAGTGGATTCTACGCCACTGCCGGAATGCAAACAGGTCAGCTCGAACATGACTCGAGCCGCCGGGGCCGTTGCCCGTCCATTTGCCAGTGGGAGCGAGGGCCTCCGCTACTCTTTCTTCTCGACCTGCAGCTCGTTGTTGACCTTGACAACGCCCTCTACGGACCTCGTGACCGTTTCCGCGAGCCTCTTCTCGTCGGGGTTATGTACCATGCCCGCCAGCGTGACGACGCCGTTCGTCGAGTTGACTTCGATGTTGGTCAGCGTCGAGAGTCGGACGTCCGCCGCGAGCTTCGCCTTGACCTTCGTCTTGATCGCCGTGTCATCCACCTGGGTTCCAGCGCTCGTGGTCGTCTTGCAACCCGCCAGGAGAACCCCGAGGACGAGGACGCCGGCTGCAAAGAGAATTCCCGAGTTGCGCTTCAGCATGTTCCCTCCTCTCCCGCCGGCCGAGATTGGCCACGGCGAGCTCACATCTCAGGTTTCAGCACGATGTATGCCAGTCCGGCGCATTTGACCGGCCGAGAGGCTGGGTGGTAGCTTGCCGCGGTTTTGTGCCAAAGGGGGGTGTCCTGAAACGTCTGATCGCGTCAATCTGTCTCGCCACGCTCGCCGTGCCCGCCCTCCCCGCCGAAGAGCGCGTCGACCTCGACATGATCACGAAGATCCGCGACGAGGAATTTCGCCATTCGCAAGTGATGGAGACGGCATCCGAGCTCATGGACCGGATCGGGCCGCGTTTAACCGGCTCCCCGCAGATGAAGGCCGCCAACGATTGGACCCGGGCGAAGCTCGCGGAGTGGGGCCTCGCAAACGCGCATCTGGAGAGCTGGGGCCCGTTCGGACGCGGCTGGAGCTATGAAAAGTGCGCGGCGCGGATGATCGCGCCGGATCGCGCGGAGCTCTTCGCGATACCACGAGCGTGGACCGCCGGCACGCCGGGAGCCGTGCGCGGCAAGGCCGTGCGGCTCAACATCAAGTCCAAGGAGGATCTTCCGAAGCTCAAGGGTCAGTTCTCCGGGAAGATCGTCCTCTACGGCGACTTGCCGAAGATGGACGCGCACGACAAACCGGAGGTCGAGCGTTACGACGAAAAGTCGCTGGCGGAGGTCTATCAATACCACTACCCGGGCGCGCGACCGCGCTACGACCGGGAGGAGTACATTCGGCGATTCGAGCTGCGGCGAGAGGCCGACAAGTTCCTCGTGGAGGAGAAGCCGCTCGCGGTCATCGACGCCGGCCGCGGAGACCTGGGAACCTTCAACGTGCAGGGGGGCGGTGAGTGGAGGAAGTCCAAACCGATCTCCACGATTCCGGACCTCTCGATGGAGCCCGAGCATTTCGGAAGGATCGCGCGCCTGTTGGACCGGAAGGTGGACGTCGAGCTCGAGCTCGACGTCGCGACCCGTTTCATCGACGAAGAACAGATGCAGGCGAACACGATCGCGGAGATCCCGGGCACCGACAAGAAGGACGAGGTCGTCATGCTGGGCGCCCACCTGGACTCCTGGCACGGCGGAACCGGGGCCACGGATAACGGGGCGGGCTCGGTCGCGGTTATGGAGGCGATGCGCGTCCTCAAGGCGTTGGGCGCGAGGCCCCGGCGCACGATCCGCGTCGCCCTCTGGAGCGGCGAGGAGCAGGGCCTCTACGGCTCGCTCGCATACGTGAATCAGCATTTTGCGTCGCGTCCCCCGCCGACCCCCGAGGAGGCCGACCTGCCCTGGTACCGCCAGAAGGAAAAGTGGCCGCTGACCCTCAAACCCGAGCACGCGAAGCTCGCGGCGTATTTCAACCTCGACAACGGCTCGGGCAAGATCCGCGGCATCTACTGCGAGGGAAACGCGGCCGTCGTTCCGATCTTCGAGGCCTGGCTGGCGCCCTTCCACGACCTCGGGGCGACCACGGTGACGATGAACCGCACCGGGGGCACGGATCACGAGTCGTTCGACGGCGTGGGACTTCCCGGTTTCCAGTTCGTTCAGGACGCGCTCGACTATGAGACGCGCACCCACCACACGAACATGGACGTCTATGAGCGCCTCCAAAAGAACGACCTGATGCAGGCTTCGGCGATCCTCGCGGCCTTCGCCTGGGGCGCCGCGACGCGTGACGCGATGTTGCCGCGCAAGCCGCTCCCGAAGGAGGAGCCCTCGAAGGACGAGGAGAAGAAGGAAGAGAAGGGCCCGGTCGTCAAGCCGGAGGCGGCGCCGACGCCGCGGCCCACGCCGAGACCTTAACAACCTGCGATTCGCGCAAGGACTGCGAGTCGTGACGGGCGTCACGACCTCATCCTCCGTGTGCGCGTGGTCACCGAATCGGGAACGTGTTTTGCACACACTGGCGCTTCATGAGGATGGCATGACGAAACACGACGAGCGGTTGCTCGCCCTCGGCGAAGAAACGCCGATGGTGCTCTTCGCCGTCGACAACGCGGGGGTCATAACGCGTTTGGGGGGGAAGGGTCTCGAGACACTCGGCGTGAACCCGGCAGAGACTGTCGGCCGATCCGCGTGGGAACTGTACGCAAGCCATACCGAGGCGCTCGCCCTGCTTCGCCGCGCGCTCGAGGGAGAAACATTCACGGCCACCGCCGAGGTCTCGGGCGCCATCTTCGAGGTCCACTTCGCGCCGAATTTCGACGCAGGGGGAAACCGGATCGGCGTCGTTGGAGTCGCCCTCGACGTGGCCAATTCCCGGCGGGCCGAGAGTGCACTCCGGGATTCCGAGGCGCGCAACGCCGCCATTCTGCAGTCGGCGCTCGACGCCATCGTCACCATGGATCGGGAGGGGAAGATCATCGAGTTCAATCCCGCCGCCGAGCACCTGTTCGGTTACACGCGCGCCGAGGCGCTCGGGAAGTTTCTGGGTGACCTGATCATTCCGGCGCGGCTCCGCCAGCGGCACCGGGAAGGCCTCGCGCGCTACCTCGCCACCGGGGAGGGTCCGATCCTGGGGAAACGGATCGAGATGCCCGCCTTGCGCGCCGACGGAACCGAGTTCCCGGCCGAGCTGACGGTCAGCCCGGTCTCGGGGGACGGGCCACCGATGTTCACCGGATTCGTCCGCGACATCACGGATCGAAAGTACGCAGAGGAATTGAGCCGGCTCCTGGCCGCGATCGTCGAATCTTCCGATGACGCGATCGTTGGCAAGACCCTGGATGGCACGATCATCTCGTGGAACCAAGGCGCGGAGAGGATCTACGGCTACACGGCCGAAGAGGCCATCGGGCGCCCGATATCGCTTCTCGCTCCCCCGGACCGCCAGAACGAGATGGTGGAGGTCCTGGAAAGAATCGGCAGGGGAGAGCGCGTCGATCATTACGAAACCGAACGAGTCCGAAGGGATGGCCAGAAGATCCACGTGTCCCTGACGATCTCGCCCGTTAAAGACCCGGCCGGGCGAATCACGGGAGCGTCGGCGATCTCGCGCGACATCACCGAGCGTACGGAGGCCCGCGCGAAGGTCGAGCATCTCGCGTTCCACGACGCGCTGACCGGCTTGCCCAATCGCCTTCTCTTCAACGATCGGCTGGAGCTCGCCGTCGCGCAGGCGCACCGCAACGAGCGGCCGCTCGCGGTCTTCTTCCTCGATCTTGACCGCTTCAAGTTCATCAACGACTCCCTGGGGCATCCGGTCGGGGACGAGCTGCTGCGCGTCGTGGCCGATCGGGTGATCCGATGCGTCCGCGAGGGGGACACCGTGGCACGCCTCGGAGGCGACGAGTTCCTCGTGCTCCTTCCGGGTGTTGCCGCCGAGCAGGACGCGGCCGTTGTGGGCCGAAAGATCCTGGAGGCGATCCGCCTTCCGGTCCAGATTCAGGAGCGGGAACTATCTGTCACGATGTCGATCGGGATCGCGCTTTACCCCGCCGACGGGCTGGACGCCGAGTCGCTGGTCTCCAACGCGGATCGAGCCATGTACCGCGCCAAAGTGCAGGGACGGGACAACTGCCAGTTCTGTTCACGAACCGTGGACGCCGGGGCTCGCAGGCCCGTCTCCCCGGAGGGTCGACGCAAGTAACCTAGGGCTCGGCGAAGTGCGACGAACCCGATTCGGGATCCTCACGCTGAATCTCGTCCGGCCTGCCGCAGGCCCTCGACGAGATACAGGTCCGCCCGCGAGCATGAGCCGCCGCCAGTCCTTCGGCGACCCGTATTGCCAGATCGATGCTCCCACGGGGAGCTGCTCAGGAATGCTTGACATGGTCGGGTCCCGGCAAGAGACTGTTGCTGCCGACTCCGGCATGCGAAATGACTTCCGCGAGGGCGCCCCTCGTGGTCCTGATGGCGACGCTGTTCTTGCGGGCAGCGGTCGCGAGCGGCCAGAATCCGTCGCCGACCGGGAACCTCTACGGTACGGCACTCGACGAGCAGGCGATGTTCCTGCCGGGCATCACGGTCACGCTCACCGGTCTGGGCGCCGTTCAGACGGCGACGACCGATAGACGCGGCGATTTTCGTTTTCTCAACCTCTCGCCGGGAGACTACGTCGTCATTCTCGAGCGAACGGGATTCGAGACGGCGCGCCGCGAGGTGACCGTGGCCCTCGGAAAAAACGCAGTTCTTGCGATCACCATGCCCGTCGCGGGGGCTGCGGAAGCGGTCACGGTCAGCGGGGAATCGGCCATGGACAGTCGGAAGACCGAGACGGGCGAGACCTTCGACCGGAGGGAGCTCGACACGATCCCCACGACACGCGATCCCTGGACGATCCTCCGCCAGGTCCCCGGGGTTCTCGTCGCCAACATGAACGTCAACGGAAGTGCCACCGGCGTGCAATCGATCTTCGTCGGGAAGGGCGCGCACTTCGATCAGAACACCTACAACCTCGACGGTGTCGGGATCACACCTCCGGGAGGGGGAGCACCGATGTACTTCGACTTCGACTCCTTCGATAGCATCGCGGTCGTGACCGGCGGTTCCGATCCCGAGCTCGCGACACCAGGCGTCGCGCTCAATCTCGTCACCCGCCGAGGCACCAACGAGCTCAAGGGCTCGGGCCGCGCTTTCTATTTCTTCCCGAGCTCGGTTGGCTCTTCGGACCAGGTCGCCTCTCAGGGAAGCTGGGACTACGGGCTCGAAGCCGGCGGGCCCCTCTGGAGAGACCGGCTCTGGCTCTGGGCCGCCGGCGCGGGGAACAACATCCCGGGCGAGACGGTGCTGCTCCCCGACGGCGAGCCATTCCGTTCGAGCAACGATCTCTCGCAGTGGAACGCGAAGCTCAATGCACAGATCGTCCCCGCCAACTCGCTGACGCTCTTCTATCTGCACTTCGACAAGGTCTTCGATGGGCGCGACGCCGGCCCGGACCGCTCGATTGCCGCCTCCTGGAACCAGACGACACCAACCTCGGCCTACAGGGTGGAAGACTCGCAGGTCCTCTCACAGAAGCTCTTCGTCTCCGCGTACGGCTCCTATTTGAACGGCGATTTCACGCTCACACCGGTAGGAGGCCTCGACCAGCAGGCGGACGCAGACGCCGACTACGTCTGGCAGAACAGCTTTCTCTTCTACGACTCGCGTATGACGCAGCACCAGACTGGGCTGACGGCGTCCGGCTTCTTCGACACTGGCAATCTGAGTCACGAGCTCAAGTTCGGGTTCGGCTACAAACACGTGCGGTCCGACTCGCTCACGGTCTGGCCCGGAGATCAGGTCTTCGGCAACGAGTACTCCGGACTCGCCGCGGTTACGCGGGCGTCGAAACCAAAATACGAGGTGAACTACTACGACGCATACTTCGGAGACACGATCCAGACGGGAAACCTCACGGTCAACCTCGGTCTGCGCTTCGACTACCAGCGGGCCAAGAATCTGCCCTCGGCCGTCATGGCGAATCCAGCCTTCCCCGAGCTTCTGCCCTCTGTACAGTACGGCGGCGACTCGGGCTACCCGATCACGTGGCGAATGATCCAACCACGTGTGGCAGCGACATGCGCCCTGGGCAAGGAGAAAAAGACACTTCTCAAGGCCTCCTATGCGAGATTCGCGAACCAGCTCGGCTCGGAGATCTATTACGTCAACGCGTTTCCGGGTCCGGCGTACCTCTACTACTACTGGACCGACACCGACGGAAACCACCGCGTGGAGCCAAACGAGGTGGACCTCTCCAATCTGGCGTACTGGCGAAACGTCAACCCGAATGACCCGGCTTCGAGCGTTCCCCTCAACCAGATCGCGAAGAACCTGAAGCCTCCGGCAACCAACGAATTCATCGTCGGCGTCGAGCGCCAGATCTTTTCCGACCTCTCGGCCTCGATCGCCTACACCCACCGCTCGGCGCAAAACCCGGAGTTCCCCTGGTTTCCAGCCGCTGCCCAGCCGATCGTGGGCGTGACCCGAGCCGACTACCAGTACGCCGGCAACGCCGTGGGGACGGCCACGGCCACGGACGGCTTTACCCTCAGCTTTAGCGAACCGTACTACGGCCTAGCGACCTGTCCGGATCCTTGCGCCGGCGTCGTCATCGAGAATCGACAGGACTACTCGATGAACTACAACGGCGTTGAGCTGCAGGTCGTCAAACGGCTCTCCCACGGCTGGAGCCTGCGCGCGGGCTTCGCCTACAACGACTGGACACAGACGGTCGGCCCCGGGGCGATCGTCAATCCGAACGATCTTCGAGGAGGAGTAAACCGGAGCGGCGCGGTGATCGAGCCGGCGGGCAAGTTCTTCGCGAACTCCGGCTCCTTCATCAACTCGAAGTGGCAGTTCAACGTCAGCGGCACGGTCCAGCTTCCGCTGGAAATTACGGCCGCAGCAAATTTCTTCGGCCGGCAGGGCTTTCCGACCGTCTACTTCGTCCGCGCGATCACGAGAGACGCCAGAGGACGCGACACGATACCGCTGCAGATCGGCCAGGTTGACGCCTACAGGAACCCCGACGTCTACGAGCTCGACCTGCACCTCGAGAAGCTCTTCCGAATCGGGAAGGCCATCACGATCAGTCCGTCGCTCGACTGTTTCAACGTAGCGAACAGCCACACGGTGCTCCAGCGGATCGGATTCGCCGGGACCTACGACGCCACGGGCGATACGCCATCGTTTACGCCCTGGGATGCCTTCAACGAGCCGGCCGAGCGGTTGAGCGACCGCACCTTCCGCGCGGGCGTGCGGATCTCGTTCTGACGGGCCTCCGCGACGCTCATCTGTCGCTACTTCAGCCCCTCGACCAGGTAGAGGTCGGAGAGCACCCGTTGGTAGCTGTAGACGTAGGACTTCCCGTCGGGCGTGATCGAGATGTAAGGAATCTCGTCGACTCCCGACGGGTCGGAAGGAGCAAGCTGTTTCCAGAGCTGCCGTCGGCCGGTCGTAAGATCAATCCGATAAACCTTCGCCGGCAGTTCTTCCGGATTGCGAACGTAGATCGCCTTTCCGTCCGCGCTCCACTGGAGCAGCCGCTCCGCACGGGACAAGCCGGGGACCGGCCGCGGCTCTCCACCTTCGAGGGGGTACATCTCTCCGTCGCGCGTGATGACGAATTTCCCATCCGGAGAGGGCACGATGCACCCGACCTTTCCTTCCGGCGTCACGGGCTTGGGCAGGCCGCCCTCGATGTCCTGCGCATAACAGCGTCTGGGCCGACCCGGCTCAGCGGCCATGAAGAGGATTCGCCTTCTATCCGCAAAGAAGCGGTACCACGTATGCGCGTCGATCTCGACATTGCCTCTCGGGAGAACTCTCGGCTCTCCCGCCCCGACCGGGAGCACGACGTGCTGTGGCGGGGGCCCCCCCCGAGTTGCGAGCACCCACTTTCCATCGGGGGATAGCGCCATGGCCGCGCCCTCGCCGAGCGGGCCGGCAAAAGAGCCGTCTCCCTTGCGGACATAGGCGGTGCCGTCCGCGCGCACGCCTTCGCCAACCTCGCGATAAAGGATCATCTCTCCGTCGGGGGAGAGATCGTGCGCCTCGGCGCGGTCCATCCAGGTCAGATTCCTCTCTCCCTCTCCGGAGTCCCGCGCCAGATGACCGAACGTCTCGGCCGTGGTGATTCCTCGGGTCACGAGAACACTTCCTTGGCGCGATATGTCCTGGAGGTTCAAGTTGACCGGTGCTCGCGCGATCACACGCTGGCGCCCCGAGAGCGTGACCGCATTCAGGGCGTAGGGCGTCGAGCCGTCATGAGATGAGAACCACACCTCTTGGCCAGAAGCGGACCAGGCCAGCCCCCACACGGCCCTCAAAGGGCCCGACAGCGCACGCCGATTTCCAGACAGGTCGATGACGGAGACCGATCCGCCTGGACCGATGTTCCCCTTCGGGCGATCGATCAACGCAACGCGGCCACCTTCCGGAGACACGCGAACGTGAGTGAGAAAGCCGCCCGCCTCGTAGAGAACCTTGCCGACGGGAAACTCGAGACGGTATTTCCCCTCGACGTTCCGAATCACGGCCAAACTCTTTCCATCCGGCGCCCAATCGGCCTCCGCCACGTTCTCGACGAGTTGGCGGGCGGCCCCGCCGCCCAGAGGCGCTCGGGCGAGGATGTATCCGGCTCCGCCGCCCGGAAGCGCGAGCGCCATGTCCCCGGCGCTGGAGAGGGCGAAGAGGTCGGCTCCCGGAAACCCCAGGGATCGTCCTTCCAGGCTCCCGGAACGCGTCGAGAAGACGTCGGATGGATTTCCTTCCCACGC
The DNA here is from genome assembly GCA_036505535.1 of Thermoanaerobaculia bacterium. Lineage (GTDB taxonomy): Bacteria > Acidobacteriota > Thermoanaerobaculia > UBA5066 > Gp7-AA6 > DAHUXD01. Next base: position 4,026 of record DASXTI010000086.1, on the reverse strand, counting down.
GGCGCTGTAAACGATCGTCTGGCCGTCCGAGGCAAACCGGGCGGCCTCGACGGCCCCGCGCCGGAACGTCAGGCGGTGAAACGACGGAGGCGGCTTCTCGGCTCTCTTGCTCCCGATCCAGTAGGAGGTACCCGCGACGACGAGAACACCGAGCGCCGCAAAGGCAAATCGCTCGAGCGCTCGCGCCCGAGACGGCGCGACCGAAACCAATTCGACCGAGCCCGTCGCCTCCGAAAGGCGCTCACGCAGCGTCGCCAGATCTCGGGCGAGGTCCTGTGTAGAGGCGTAGCGGTCGTGCGGCTCTTTGCCGAGGCAGCGCTCCACGATCCAGCGAAGCGGCGCCGGCGTGGACGGCGCCGCGGCAGCGAGCGACACGGGATCTTCCCGGATGATCGCCGTCATCGTCTCCGGCGCGCTGCCGCGCGCGAAGGCCCTCTTGCCCGTCACCATCTCGTAGAGCAGCGAGCCGAAGGAGAACTGGTCCGACCGGAAATCTAACGGCTTCCCGAGCGCCTGCTCCGGCGACATGTAGGCGACCGTTCCCACCACGATCCCAGGCTCCGTCTGGACCGATACCGTCGGAGCCCTCGTGCCCTCCCCCCACTCTCCTTCCCGCTGTGTGAGCTTCGCCAGCCCGAAGTCCAGGATCTTGACGAACCCGTCCCTTGTCACCATCACGTTCTCGGGCTTCAAGTCGCGGTGCACGATGCCCGCTCCGTGCGCCTTGGCAAGACCGTCGGCCACCTGTGCCGCGATCGCGAGCAGCTTCTTTGTCGCAAGCGCGCCCTCCGCCAGCATCTGCCGCAACGTGATCCCTTCGACCAGCTCCATCGCGATGTAGGAGGTCGAGTCGGAAGACCCGATGTCGTAGACCGTGACGATGTTGGGATGGTTGAGGGAGGACGCCGACCGCGCTTCCTTCTCGAACCGGCGTAGACGACCCGAATCCGCCGCGAGCTGCTCCGGCAGCACCTTAATCGCGACTTCGCGGTGGAGCCGCGTGTCCCGCGCCCGGTACACCTCGCCCATCCCGCCCGCGCCGAGCGGGGCCTGGATCTCGTAGGGGCCGACGCGACTACCCGCCGCGATCACTTCAGCCCTTCGACCAGGTAGAGGTCCGAGAGGACGCGGACATAGGTGTAAACGTAGGACTTCCCGTCCGGCGCAAGCAGCATGGGTTGAACGACGAGGACTCCGGTCGGATCGGTCGGCTGGAATTCCTTCCAGAGCTCCGTTCGTCTACTCGCGAGATCGAGCCTGTCCACGCGGCGGAAGACTCCCTCATGCCAGAGGTAGACGGACTTGCCGTCGGCGCTCCACTGCATCGGATCGCCGGGAGCCTCTTGGACGACGCGGCGCGGCTGACCCCCTTCGATGGAGTAGATCGAGAGCCCGCGATTTTCGTCTCTAGCGATGAGTGATTTACCGTCGGGCGAGATCACGGATTCGGAGACACCCTCGGGTGTGACGGGACGCGGCTGTCCCCCCGCCAGATCAACGACGTAGTCTCGCGGCTTCTTGCCAGGCGCGCTTCCCGTAACGAGCAGGTGCTCCCCGTCCGGGAACCACTTCAGGTCGCCCGGCTCGCCGATCCCCAGGATTGCGAGCGGTATTGGCTCTCCAGCGCCGGTCGGCAGCAACTCGTAGCGGACGCCTCCGGGAGCCGGCCGGCGCGCAAAAGCCCATCGGCCATCCGGCGAAAGCCCGTTGACTTCCACCGCCGTGCTCTCGCCGATGCGGACCGGAGGAGAAGCATCGGTCTTCCTGACGTAGAGGATATTGAGCGGGCTTTCCTCGCTCGACTCGGCAAAGAGCAGTGTCCGGCCGTCGCGCGAGAGGCCGAAGGGCCACGAGTATCCAAGCCAGGTCAGATCGCGCTCCCGCGATTCGCCGGGTGCCAGGCCCACCATCTCCCGGCGGACATTTTCGTGCGTGAGCAGGGCGCTTCCATCGGGCGCGATGTCCTGGAGCGTGAGGCGGCCAGGCACTTGCGTCAAGAGGCGTTCGCGCCCCGAGAGAGAGACGGCCCAGAGGGCGCGCGCGTGGCCTGACTTGGACGCGGTGAACCAGACCTCGTCTCCCTTCCGCGACCAGGCCAAACCCTGCGCCCGGAACCATCCGGTCGAGAGCGTTCTCTTTCGTCGCGCCGAGTCCACCAACGCGATCGATGCTCCTCCGTCGGGCGTGCCTTCGATGAAGGCGACGAGCTCGCCCTTCGGCGAGACGCGGATACTGTATGGCTCGCCTGCCGGCTCATACAGTGTGCGGCCGATCGGGAACTCGAGCAGACGCTTCCCCTGCTTCCTCCGCAAGACGGCGAGGCTCTTTCCGTCCGGAGACCAGTCGGCGAGTTGCACGCGCTCCAGAACCTCGCGGGGGGCGCCGCCGGCAATCGAGACGCGAGAAAGCGTGCCGACGCCGGCATAGGGCATATCCTGCTTCCACGAGAGTGCCAGCGCTATCTCCGAGCCCGACGATAGGCCCCACAGGTGGGCGCCCGGAAAACCCAGCGAACGCGATTCGCTGCTGTCGCGCCTCATGAGAAAAGTCTCGAGCGGCTTGCCGTCCCACGCCGCCGAGTAGACGATCGTCTGCCCGTCGGAAGAGAGCCGGGCACCGGACACGTGCCCGCGGCGGAACGTGAGGCGATGAAAGGAAGGAGGCGCCGTCTTCCAGACCGACTTTCCGGCAAAGAGTCCCGCCGCAACTGCGGCGAGGACGACCAGCAGCACCGCCGCCAGGAAGCGAAGAGAGCGGGCTGGAGCCGAGATTACGGGGAGGGCTGCTGCTCCTGAGCCGCTGACCTCCGTGATGTGCTCGCGCACCGTCGCGAGCTCCCGTGCCAGATCCTCGGTCGAGGCGTAGCGGCCTCGGGGCTCTTTGGCGAGGCATCGCTCGATGATCCAGCGAAGCGGCGCGGGCAGCGTCGGATTGAGCTTCCCGATCGGCTCGGGGTCCTCCTGCACGATCGCGGCGAGGGTCTGCACGGCGGTTTCTCTCCGGAACGCTCGCTGGCCCGTCGCCATCTCGTAGAGCAGTAAGCCGAAGGAGAACTGGTCCGACCGAAAGTCGACTGCTTCGCCCTTGGCCTGCTCGGGCGACATGTAGGAGACCGTCCCGACGATCGTGCCCTCCTTGGTCCGGTCGTCGGTCAGCGTCGTCAGTTGCGAGCCCTCGGCGTCCTGGGAAGGGAGGAAGTACTTGGCCAATCCAAAGTCGGCGATCTTGGGGGAGCCGTCTGTCGTCAGAAGGACGTTGTCGGGCTTCAAGTCCCGGTGGACGATCCCCTGGGCGTGAGCGGCGGCCAGTCCTTCGGCGATCGGGATGGCCAGATCGAGGAGCCTCCTGACGGGCAGGGGACCGCGGGCGAGCAGGGACGTCAGCGTCCCGCCCGACACGAGCTCGGAGACGATGTAGGGCTGTCCGTTCTCCTCTCCGACGTCGTAGACGGCCACGATGTGGGCGTGGGAGAGAGCTGCGGTGGATTGCGCCTCGGTCTGGAATCGCCGGAAGCGGCCCGAGTCCTCGATCGCCGCACCGGTCAGGATCTTCAGCGCGACATCGCGCTTGAGCCTCGTATCCCGCGCCCGGTAGACCTCCCCCATCCCTCCCGCGCCCAGAGGCGCGAGGATCTCGTAAGGACCGAGGCGCGAACCGGCGCGGAGCAGGCCCGGCATCTTCAGCTCCTCTCGGCTCATTTCGCCTTCTCTTCGGCCTCGGTCGATCCGACTCGGGACGGCGACGGATACGTCATAGTCACGAGACCAATCTGGATCTCGTCTCCGTCGCTGCGTCTGACTTTGCCGGCGATCGGAACGACCCGAATCGGTACGCCATAGAGGGAGACGCGAAGTCTCACAAAAACCTTATACCCCTCTCGGCGTTTGCTCCGTACAAATCCTTTCGTAGCAATCAGATTACCGACCGCCGGAGGAATTGACCTCCGTCACGGAGGCCTCGATGGGCGGTCGGACGGCGAGCGAGCTCACAGGCGTCATTTCCCTGCTCTTCCTCCTGGAAGCGGCT
>DASXTI010000085.1:0-8538 GCA_036505535.1 Thermoanaerobaculia bacterium | reverse complement strand
AGGATGTTGGGGTGGTTCAACGCGGAGGCCGAGCGCGCCTCCTGCTCGAAGCGCTGGCGCCGGCCGGCGTCGGATGCGGTCTCGCTCGGCAGAACCTTGATCGCCGCCTCGCGGCCGAGCTTCGTGTCCCTCGCGCGATAGACCTCGCCCATGCCGCCCGCGCCGAGCGGCGCGAGGATCTCGTACGGGCCGAGCTTCATGCCCGGGGCGAGGTACATCTTTGATTCAGGCTATCGCGTTTCGATTCCCTCCGCGATCGTGACCGTGAGGTTCTGCTCGGACTTGGCCTTGCCGTACTTGAGCGTCACCTTGTACTCGCCCGGCCGGACGAACTTCGGACCCTCGCCGCCATACTCGGTCAGGAGTTCCTTCGAAGGCTTCAGGTCCCAGACGAGCCGCCCGAAGCCGGGCGCTCCCGGAATCGTGAATTTCGCGACCGGCTGGCTCAGGGCGTTCTGGATCTCGATCTTGACCTCGTCGCCCGTGAATTCCTTCAACCACCAGGTCAGCAGCGCCCCGGGCTTCGGATTTTCGCCACGGAATACCACCGTGCCGTTCCAATCGGCGAAGCCCGGTAGAGGATTGAACCCGTAGGCCGAGCGCGGCGGGAAGACGTACGCCTCCTTCGCCTGGATCTCGGGCGTGAGGTCTTCGAGCGCCGTGATGTCGTCGATGATGTAGAGGCTTCGGCCGTGGGTCGCCACGACCAGGTCCCGGTCGCGCGGATGAATCGCGATGTCGTCCACGGCGACGGTCGGAAGGCCGCCCCACTTCGTCCAGTGCGTCCCCCGGTCGAAAGAGACGAAGAGCCCGAATTCCGTTCCGGCGAAGAGCAGGCTCGGGTTCTTCGGATCCTCGCGGATGACCTTGATCGGACCGTCGACGGGCAGATCGCCGGCGACCGATTGCCATGTCTTTCCGGCGTCCGCCGTGCGGTAGGCGAGCGCGGCGTACTTGCCCGAGCGGTGCGTCTCGACGGCCAGGTACGCGACCTTCGGATCGTGCGCGGAAGCCTCGATGCGCCCCATCCAGAGACCCCTGGCGGCCGATGGGAGATTCCCCGTCAAGTCCGTCCAGTTCGCGCCTTCGTCGCTGGTGATCCAGACTTTTCCATCGTCCGTGCCGCCCCAGAGAAGCCCTCTTTGCAGCGGCGACTCCGCGAGCGTGTAGACGACGCCGTAGTTTTCGGCGCCGCTGCCGACCGCGGTCGTCTTCTTGGGGTCCTGCGTCGAGAGATCCGGGCTGATGACCTTCCACGCCTCTCCCTTCGCTGTGAGCTTGAAGACGCGGTTGCCGGCCAGATACATCGCGCCCTTCTCGTGCCGGCTGCCGATCAAAGGCGCGTTCCAGTGAAAGCGATAGGCCGGCTGTCCCTCCTGCGGCTCGGGGCGAAGCCTCTTGACCTCGCCGCTGCGGAGGTCGAACCGGTGCAGGCTGCCTCCCTGGGACTCCGCGAAGACGATGTTCGCGTTCTCTGAATCGAAGACGCAGGAGAAGCCGTCGCCCCCCTCGATGTTGATCCAGTCGCTGTGGATGATGCCCTCCTTCGAGCGCGTCTGGCTGGGACCCACCCAGTTCAGGTTGTCCTGGAGGCCGCCGCAGATGCGGTAAGGGATGCTGTTATCGAGACTGATCCGGTAGAACTCGCCGGCGGCGAAGCGATTCAGGTGCTCCCAGCTCTTGCCGGCATCGAAGCTCTGGTAGACACCGCCGTCGGTGCCGAGCAGGAGCCGCTCCGGCCGCCGCGGATCGATCGCCAGCGCATGGTTGTCCGGGTGGATCTTCTCGAAACGATCCTCGCGGAAGCTCCGGGCTCCGTCCTCGGAGACGTGAAGACCGTAACCGAGGACGTAGACGCGCTCCGCGTTCTCCGGGTCCACCCGGATCTGCGAGAAGTAGAAGGGACGCGGGTCGACGGCGCTCCGGCGTGTCCAGGACTCTCCGGCGTCGTCCGACCGGAAGACGCCGCCGCTCTTCGCGCGAATGTCGTTGATGCTGCTCGTCCCTCCCTCGTTGGACTGGACGACCGCATAGAGGATCTTCGGATTCTTGCGAAAGACGGAGAGGCCGATCCGGCCAGTCGAGCCCGGCAGTCCCCTCTGGAGCTTCTGCCATGTCGCGCCGCCGTCGGAAGACTTGAAGATGCCGCCGACGTCCTTGCCGTCGGTCAATTCCGTTCCGAACGTGAAGGACCACGGCTGCCTTCGCCGGCCGTACAGCGCGGCGTAGAGGGTTTTCGGGTCGGAGGGATCTAATGCGACGTCGCCGCAGCCGACCCGGTCCCCGTACGGAGCGGGCGTTGCGAGCGCCACCCGCCACGTCTTTCCGGCATCCGTCGTTGTGTAGAGACCCCGCTCGCCGCCGGGCGCCCAGAGGTTTCCGATCGCCGCGACCCACGCGGTCTTCGGATCGGTCGGATGGACGACGATTCGCGCGATCGCCTTGGAGTCCTTCAAGCCCACGTTCGTCCAGGTCTCGCCGCCATCCTCCGAACGGTAAACGCCATTTCCCCACCCGGAGCTGTTGCGGTCATTTCCCTCTCCGGTGCCGACCCAGATCGTCTTCGGATCCGAGGGCGCCACCGCCACGGCCCCGACGGAAGCGACCGGTTCCTTTTCGAATATGCCCGAGAAAGTGCCGCCGTTGTTCGAGGTCTTCGCGACGCCTCCGGTCGCAAAGCCGACATAGAAGATGTAAGGGTTCTCCGGATCGAAGGCGATGTCCGAGACCCGTCCGCCCATCACGGCGGGTCCGATCGCTCGAGGCTTGAGGGCCTTGAGCCTCGCGGTGTCGACCGCCACCACGGGAAGCTCCGAGACCGGCGCCGCCTTCGACTTTTTCTCCGCGCCGAGGGGCGCCGTTACGGTCAGAAGCGTCAGGAAGATGGCCGAGCGCCGGATTCGCATCGCGGGTCTCCCTTCGGTTGTCGGGCGAGGCGGAAGAATATCAGCGCCGACCCGCCCGGCTTCGCTTCGAAATCCCGCATAATGCGCATTTCCATGAGCGGGACCCTGTCTTTCGACGCATCCCGTCAGCGCGAGCGTGCCGAGGCGCTCCAGGAGCTCCTCGCCGAGCGGATCCTCGTCCTCGACGGCGCGACCGGCACGTGGCTTCAGGGACAGAACCTCTCGGCCGAGGACTTCGGCGGGCCGGAGCTGGAGGGGTGCAACGAGAACCTGGTCATGACACGCCCGGACGTCGTGCGGCGGATGCACGAGGAGTACTTCGCCGCCGGCGCCGACATGGTCGAGACCGACACCTTCGGCGGCACGCCGCTCGTCCTGGCCGAGTACGGTCTGGCGGATGAGGCCATCGCGATCAATCGCCGGGCGGCGGAGCTCGCGCGCGAAATGGCGGCAAAGTCTTCCACGTCCGAGCGTCTGCGCTTCGTCGCCGGCTCGATGGGCCCGACGACCAAGGCGATGACGGTGACGGGCGGGGTGACCTTCGACGAGATGATCGCCCACTATCGCACGCAGGCGATCGGGCTGCTCTCCGGCGGCGCGGACGTGCTGCTGCTCGAGACGACTCAGGACACGCGCAATCTGAAAGCGGGACTGATCGGCGTCGAGCAGGCCTTCGCCGAAGTGGGATGGCGCGTTCCGATCATGGCCTCCGTGACGATCGAACCGATGGGCACGATGCTCGCCGGCCAGGCGGTAGATGCGCTCTATGCCTCGATCATGCACGCGCCGCTGCTCTCGGTCGGCTTGAACTGTGCGACCGGCCCGGAGTTCATGACCGATCACATCCGAAGTCTCTCGGCGCTCGCGAAGACGCTGACGTCCTGCTATCCAAATGCAGGCTTGCCGGACGCCGACGGGAAGTACGCCGAGACTCCCGAGAAGCTCGCCCGGGATCTGGGGCGGTTCATGGACGAGGGGTGGGTCAACATCGTGGGGGGCTGCTGCGGCACCACCCCCGCTCACATTCGGGCGCTCTCCGCGGCGGCCGCGGGGCGCAAACCGCGCCGCGTGCCGATCCACAACAAGACGCTCGTCTCCGGCATCGAAGCCCTCGAGGTCGACGTCGACAATCGGCCCGTGCTCGTGGGCGAAAGGACCAACGTCCTCGGAAGCCGCAAGTTCAAGCGCCTGGTGGCGCAAGGTCAGTTCGAGGCGGCCGCGGAGATCGCGCGCGCCCAGGTGAAGAACGGGGCGCAGGTCATCGACGTTTGCCTTCAGGATCCGGATCGGGACGAATCGGCCGACTCAAACGCGTTTCTGGAACGGGTCACCAAGATGGTCAAGGTCCCTCTGATGCTCGACTCGACCGACGCGAAGGTGCTGGAGCTCGGACTGAAGTGGAGCCAGGGGAAATCCATCCTCAACTCGATCAATCTCGAGGATGGCGAGGAGCGATTCAAGACCGTGGTGCCGCTCGCACGGCGCTACGGCGCCGCGCTGATCGTCGGCACGATCGACGAAGACCCGGAGCACGGCATGGCCGTCACCCGGGAGCGCAAGCTGGCGGTGACGAGGCGCAGTTACACGCTCTTGACCGAGAAGTACGACTTCCCGGCCGAAGACATCCTCTTCGATCCACTCGTCTTCCCGTGCGGGACGGGGGATGCCAAGTACGTCGGCAGCGCCGTCGAGACGATCGAGGGAATCCGGCTGATCAAGGCCGCTTTCCCGGAATCGAAGACGATCCTCGGAATTTCGAACGTCAGCTTCGGTCTGCCGGAGTCGGGGCGCGAGGTCTTGAACTCCATCTTTCTCTACCACTGCGTGAAGGCGGGTCTGGACTTGGCGATCGTCAACTCCGAGAAGGTCATGCGGTATCCGTCGATCCCGGAGCAGGAGAAGCTTCTGGCCGAGAACCTTCTCTACAACCGGGGGGAGGACCCGGTCGCCGCCTTCGCGAACTATTTCAAGGCGAAGGGCGCCGCGCCAAAGAAGCCGAAGGAACGCGCCGGCACGCCGATCGAACGTCTGCCGCGCTACATCCTCGAGGGATCCAAGGAAGGCTTGATCGAGGACCTGGAGGCCGTTCGTCTGGGCGGCGCCGTCCCGCTCGACATCATCAACGGCCCGCTGATGGACGGCATGCGCGAGGTCGGGCGCCTCTTCAACGCCAACGAGCTGATCGTGGCGGAGGTGCTGCAGTCGGCCGAGGCGATGAAGGCGGCGGTCTCCCACCTCGAGAAGTTCATGGAGAAGAAATCGGGCGCGCGCAAGGGAAAGGTGATCCTCGCGACGGTCAAGGGGGACGTTCACGACATCGGCAAGAACTTGGTCGAGATCATCCTTTCGAACAACGGATACGAGGTCGTCAACCTCGGCATCAAGGTTCCCCCCGAGAGGCTCGTCGAGGCCTACCAAACGCACCGTCCGGATTTGATCGGCTTATCCGGGCTCCTGGTGAAGAGCGCGCAACAGATGGTGACGACGGCGCAGGATCTGACGGCCGCCGGCGTGTCGGCTCCGATGCTCGTCGGCGGCGCGGCGCTCTCCCAGAAGTTCACGGATCTGAGGATCTCCGCGGCCTACGGCGGCCTGGCCGTCTACGCGGAAGACGCGATGCGGGGACTCGCCCTCGCCGACCGGATCCTGTCGGGCGAAGATGCCCGCACGGCTCTGGCGGCGGAGGCGCAGAAGCGGCGCCAGACGGTCGCAGCCGCCGCGCGTCCGGAAGACGAGATGCCGCTCGCGGCGCCGGCCGTCAGGAGCCCCGAGGTATCGGTCGTCGACCCGCTCCCGGCGCCGGACACGAAGGAGCATGTGCTCGGAGAGCTGGATCTCGGCGAGGTCTGGCAATACCTGAACCCGCACATGCTCTACGCCAAGCACCTCGGGCTTCGGGGCAGTTATCGGAAGCTCAAGGAGGCGGGGGATCCGAAGCTGGCCGAGCTCGAGGGAGTGATCGCGAAGGTCCAGGGGACGGGCTGGCTTTCCGCCCGGGCGGTGTATCGCTACTTCCCGGCGTGGTCGGAGGGAAACACGCTCCACCTGCTGTTGCCCGAAGGGGGCGAGGCCTGCTTCAGCTTCCCGCGGCAGGTCGCGGGAGAGCGGCTGTGCCTCTCCGACTTCGTCCATCCGCGCTCCGACGGCGCGCGCGATTCCGTCGTGCTCTTCATCACGACGGCCGGGGAAGGCGTGCGGGCAAAGGCCGAAGAGCTCAAGACGGCGGGCGAATACCTTCTGTGCCACGCCCTCCAGGCGTTGGCGGTCGAGACAGCGGAGGCGGCGGCGGAGTGGTTGCACCGGCGTCTCCGGGAGAAGTGGGGCTTCCCCGATCCTCCGGAGCTGACGATGACCGACCGCTTCCAGGCGCGCTACCGCGGCAAGCGCTACAGCTTCGGCTACCCCGCCTGCCCCGAGCTCGCCGACCAGGCGATCCTCTTTCGTCTTCTCGACGGGCGGAAGATCGAAGTCGAGCTGACCGAGGGCTTCATGATGGATCCGGAGGCGTCGGTCTCCGCGGTCGTGATGCATCACCCCCAGGCGCGATACTTCGCGGTTTGAACGGGGCGGGGGTCGGTCTGGTGAAAGAGAAGATCCGGGTCTGTCTCTCGGGTGTGACGGGTTGGGTGGGACGCGGTCTCGCGCCGGCGATTCTCGAGGCGCCGGATCTCGAGCTCTCCGCGGCGGTCTCGCGCTCGCAGGCCGGGCGGAAGGTGGCCGAGGCGCTGGAGGGGATCGACTCCGAAGTCCGGATCCGCGCCTCGGTTGCCGAGGCCCTCGAGACCCCCTGCGACGTCCTCGTCGACTACACCAGCTCGCACGCGGCTCTCGACAACGTTCTGGCCGCCGTGGATCGCGGTGTGCACGTCGTCGTGGGCACCTCGGGTCTCGACGATGCGGACTATGCCCGGATCGACCGGGCGGCGCGAGAGCGAAGCGTGGGAGTTCTCGCGGCAGGAAACTTCGCTCTGACGGCGGTGCTCCTTCAGCGTCTCGCCGAGACGGCGGCACGGCACCTGCCGCAGTGGGAGATTCTCGAGTACGCGCGGGCGCAAAAACCGGACGCCCCGAGCGGCACCGCGCGAGAGCTGGCAGCGCGCCTCGGACGCGTGCGAGCATCCGACGCCGCGCCGGCCGCCGCGGATTCCAAATCCCTTCGGGAGGCGCGCGGGGCGACTCTTCACGGCGCGCAGGTCCATTCGGTGAGGCTTCCCGGATTCGTCTCTTCGATCGAGATCCTCTTCGGGCTGCCTGAGGAGCGCCTGTCGATTCGCCACGACTCCGGCTCGGGGAGCGGTCCGTACGTGGCCGGGACGCTGTTGGCCATCCGGAAGGTCGGTGGCGTCGTGGGCCTCCGCCGGGGACTGGACACCGTCATGGAGCTCTAACTGTGTTTTCTCAGCGGGTTGTTCGCCCAGGAGAGCGGACGCCGGCCCCGCCTCCCGCGTCGGCACGCGGCGGCTTTATGCCGAGAGTCAGAATCGGCCGCCGCTGAGGGTTCGTCACAGGGATACCGACGAGTGAGCCTGACTCTGCCATGCTCCTCACCCATCACCTCCTTGGGGAGGCGGTCCCGGCGTTCGGCCTCGAGGCAGCCGCGGCGTCTCACGCGGGAGGTGATGTGCGGCGGCCCACACCCGGAGAGTGGATGTGGTAGGGGGGGAGACCGGGCCGACGCACTCAGCGCCGGCTTCGTCTGACTCTCGAGACCGGCCGGCGCGTGCCTCCCAGGGAGACGCCGCCGGCTGCCTCTTCCTCCACCCCTCAACAACCTGTTGAGAAACGACAGCTTCGGTATCAACAGTATTGACGATAATTCCGCTGTTGGGTAATATTTCCGAATGATCGACTCAATTGACGCAGAAATACTGAATATTCTTCAGGCAAACGCCCGGACTTCCAACGCCGAGATCGCCCGCCAGGTGGATCTGGCCCCCTCGGCCGTCTTCGAGCGGATCCGCAAGCTGGAGGAGCGCGGCGTGATCCGAGGCTATGCGGCACAGATCAACCCGAAGTCGATCGGATTGCCACTGCTCGCCTTCATCTTCGTGCGCGCCGAGGAGAAGCCCGGGGCGGAGAAGACCGCCAAGCGCGTCGCGGAGATCCCCGAGGTGCTCGAGGTTCACCACGTCGCGGGCGAAGATTGCTTCCTGGCCAAGGTCCGCGCATCCGACACCGAGGCTCTCGGGCGGCTCCTGCGCGAGAGGCTCGGGTCCATCGAGACGATCACTTCGACCCGAACGACCATCGTCCTGGACTCCGTGAAGGAGACTTCCTCTCTGCCGCTCGAGTCGCCGGCGCCGGCGGCCGAGGAGCCGGTCCGTGTCTGATCGGCGGTCGGCCTCTCCGTCGAAAGGAAGGGTCGTCGCGGCGTTCGCGGCCGTGTACGTCCTCTGGGGCTCGACCTATCTCGGCATCCGGTTCGCGATGGAGACGCTACCCCCGTTTCTGACGAACGGAGCTCGGTTCGTTCTCGCCGGCCTGGTTCTCTTCGCCTGGGCGAGGTGGTCCGGCGCTCCCCGCCCCTCTGGACGCGAATGGCGGGCGGGCTTCGTCGCGGGCGGGCTTATGTTCCTCTGCGGAACCGGCGGGATCGTCTGGGCCGAGCGCGTCGTTCCTTCGGGCGTGGTGG
>DASXTI010000084.1:0-2476 GCA_036505535.1 Thermoanaerobaculia bacterium | reverse complement strand
CAGGGAATGCCCACGCCCGCCGTGGCCTACCTCTCCGTGGCGCCCAAGGGGGCGAGCGTGCTGGTGCTCTATCGCGTCCTCGCCGCCGTTTTTCAGGGAGAGATTCCGGGCCGCCTCGGCACCGGCATCGCCGCGCTCGCGATCCTCTCGATGACGCTCGGCAACGTCGTCGCCCTCGCGCAGCGGGACATCAAGCGGCTGCTCGCCTACTCCGGCATCGCGCACATGGGATACGTCACGATCGCTCTGGTCGTGTTCGGTCCCGACGCGCTGGCGGCCGTGATCATCTATTTCTTCGCCTACCTCGTCTCGAACATCGGCGCCTTTGCCGCGGTCTCGGCCCTCTATCGCGACGAGACGAAGGCGCACCCAGTCGCGCTTCTGGCTGGGGAAGGACGCCGGGCCCGGTTCGCCTCCGCGGTGCTGGCTCTGTGCCTCTTCTCGCTCGCCGGCATTCCGGCCACCGCCGGCTTCATCGGCAAGTTCTTCCTCTTCAAGGCCGCGCTGGAAAAGGGCTTCTACGCGCTGGCCGTCATCGGCGTCGTCAACAGCTTCATCTCCATCGGTTACTATCTGAAGGTCGTCTACGTCCTCTACATGCGCGATCCGATCGAGGCCGAAGGCCCGCCCCCGCTGGCTCCCGCCGACCGGCTGGCCCTCGGGCTCTGCGCCGCGGGGATCCTCATTCTTGGTATCCTGCCAAACTCGCTCTGGGAGCTGGCGCGCCGGGCGGCGGAGACGCTGGCTCTCGCCGGGCCGTAACCTCGCCTCCATCCGGCCATCTATCAACGACACGCGCGAAGGAGAGATCAATGGAAGCAAAGCGCAAACCCGCATCGCCGGCCCGCCCGGTCAGGCCGCCGGCCGTTGCGGCTGCCGCCCCCGAGAATCTCAACCCGCACGAATTCGCGCTGCGTCAGTTCGATCGCGCGGCCGACTTCCTCGAGCTCGACGCCGGCACGCGAGAAGTCCTGCGCCATCCGAAGCGGCAGTTGATCGTGTCGATCCCGGTCCGGATGGACAACAAGCGGATCAGGGTCTTCACCGGCTATCGCGTCCAGCACTCGATCGCGCGGGGACCCTCGAAGGGGGGAATCCGTTTTCATCCGGGCGTCACGATCGACGAGGTGAAGGCCCTGGCGATGTGGATGACCTGGAAGTGCGCGGTGGTCAACATTCCCTTCGGCGGCGCCAAGGGGGGCATCACGGTCGATCCGAAGAAGCTCTCGATGGACGAGAACGAGCGGCTGACGCGCCGCTACACCTCCGAGATCTCTATCCTTCTCGGACACGACCGCGACATCCCGGCGCCCGACGTCTACACGACGCCGCAGCACATGGCCTGGATCATGGACACCTTCTCGATGACGCAGGGCTACTCGACGCTCGGGGTCGTGACGGGGAAACCGATTCCGCTCGGCGGCTCGGCGGGGCGCAACGAGGCGACGGCGGAGGGATGTTTCGTCGCGATCGACGAAGCGGCCAAGAGGATGCGGCTGCCGATGAAGGGAGCCACCGCGGCGGTCCAGGGCTACGGCAACGCGGGTGCCCACGTGGCGCGCTTTCTGGAAGAAGCCGGCGCCAAGGTGGTCGCCGTCTCGGACTCCAAGGGCGGGATCTACGACCCGAAGGGCCTGCGGATCGAGCAGGTCAACGCGGCCAAGGAGAAGAAGGGGAGTGTCACGGCGGCTCGCGGCCAGAGGATCTCGAATGCCGAGATTCTGGAGCTGCCCGTCGACATCCTCGTCCCGGCGGCGCTGGAGGGCGTCATCACGCGCGAGAACGCCCCGCGAGTGAAGGCGAAGATCGTCGCCGAGGCGGCCAACGGGCCGACGACGCCCGACGCCGACGACATTCTCCGCGCCAAAGGAACCGTCGTCATCCCCGACATCCTCGCCAACGCCGGCGGCGTGACGGTGTCCTACTTCGAGTGGGTCCAGGACCTCTATTCGTTCTTCTGGGATCCAGACGTCGTCCGCAACCACCTCGAGCGGACGATCCGCCGTGGCTACGAGGACGTGGCCGAGTCGGCGCGCCGGCACGACACGGACCTGCGGACCGGGGCGCTCATCCTCGCCGTCGGGCGAGTGCAGGAAGCCACGCAGATCCGGGGCCTGTTCCCGTAGGAACCGATATATAAGTAAACGCTTATATATTGGCTCCCCTGTTAAGGGGGTCAGGTCTGTGAACTGTGATGGAGGGCTCGCCGTACGTAGGGGCGGCCGTTACCGCCGGCTCACGCCGGCGTTGCCTACTGCCGAGGGTCTGCCTACGGTGGTCGGCTTGTGGCCGCCCGCTTTCGGCGATCAGGGCGGGGGCAAGCCCCGCCCCTACATTTTGATGAGGATCGCCCGGACCGGCGAGGCGTCGAGGTCCTGGAATCGGAGGGGCAGCGCCACGAGCTCGTACTTCCCTTCCGGGACGGCGTCGAGATTGAGCCCCTCCAGAAGCGCCACGCCGCGCGAAAGCAGCGCCC
>DASXTI010000083.1:0-3281 GCA_036505535.1 Thermoanaerobaculia bacterium | reverse complement strand
GAAGCCGAGAACCGCATCGATGCGATAGCGCCCGCCCAGTATGGTCCCGACATTGACGGGCGCCTCGGGGGAGCCCGACTCGCCGAGGCTCGATGCGTCGCGCGTGGGTAGCTCGCTCTCGTGGGACAAGACAGCCTGATTCTAAGACGAGTCGACGAGGCGTTTCCCGTTCTCCGCCTTTGACTTTCGTTCTCCCTGGGAATAGATTGCGCGCAAGAGTGCCCAAAGACCGTCCCATCTTCTCTGGCTTGCTTGCGAGAATTTGAGGGGAGGAGAACCTTGAGACAGCGCCATCGCGCCCCCCAGCAACGCGTCTTTCTCGCGCTGGTCGTCCTCGGCCTTCTGGTCAGCGCTCCCGCGACCCCCTCCGGCTTCCAGGTCATGACTCAGGGCGCTCGCGCGACGGGCATGGGGCTGGCCTTCGCGGGCGTGGCCAACGATCCCTCGGCGATCTTCTACAACCCCGCGGGAATCGGATTCGAGGAACACTTCGAGGTCATGATCGGCGGCTCGGTTCTGAGTCGGAGCAAGGCCGACTTCCAGGGCGCCAGCCCGTACCCCGGCGCCGCCGACTCCGAGCATATTCAGAAGCAGGTCTTCTTCCTGCCGAACCTCTACGCCGTCGTTCCGCTGACGACCGAGCTGAATTTCGGCCTCGGCATCAACGCGCCGTACGGCCTCGGCCTGCGCTGGGAGAATCCCGAGCAGTTCTCGGGCCGCTTTATCTCGCAGAACGCGGTGATCAAGTCGGCCGACATCAACCCGGTCTTCTCCTTCAAGCTCTTCCCGGGATTTTCGATCGCCGCGGGCGCCGACTTGAGGTTCTCCAAGGTCCAGCTCGAGAAGAACCAGGAAGCCATCGAAATCTTTACCGGGGCGGCGGTCGACGTCGCGCACGTCAAGCTCAATAGCGATCTCTTCAGCAATCATGGGTGGGGCTGGAACGTCGCCCTCCTGTTGAAGCCCGTGCCGAGCATCGGCGTGGGCGCGTCCTATCGCAGCAAGATCAAGGTCGACTACGAGGGCACGGCCAAGTTCCCGCAGCGGCTGACGGGCGATCCGGCCTTCGACGCGATCGTGGCGACGCAGCTGCCGCAGGGGGAACATCCGGTGACGACCTCGATCGAGTTCCCCGCGACCCTCAACCTCGGCGTCGGCATTGGCCTGCCGGCCGACTTCCTGCTCGCGCTCGAAGCAGACTGGACGCAATGGTCGAAGTTCCAGGAGCTCAACATCGAGTTTCCCGACGGCGCCGCGCCGGGTCTCGACCGGATCACCGACTGGGAGAATTCCTGGGCCTATCGAGTGGGCCTCGAAAAGAAGTTCGGCGAGTGGGCCGTGCGCGTCGGGTACTACTTCGACAACACGCCCCAACCCACCCGCGACGTCGGTCCCATCTTGACCGACAACGACCGCAACGCCTATACCGCGGGCTTCGGCTACAACACCCCGCGCTGGGGCTTCGACGTCGGCGGCGCCTACATCAAGTTCAAGGATCGCGCGGTTCTGACGGAATCGACGGATAACTTCTTCGGGCGATATTCGGAGACGGCATGGGTCGCCTCCGCCAATCTCCGAGTCGCGTTTTAGGTGAGGACAGCCATGAACAAGACCTCGCTTCGTTCGGTCATCCTCGGCGCGTCGCTCGCGATCCTCGCCAGCGCCCCTCTTTCGGCCCAGTTCCACAAGTACGTCGCGCTCGGCGACAGCCTGACGGCCGCCGTCGAAGGAACCTGCGTCGTGGAGCGCAACCAGAACAACTCCTATCCGAAGGTCATCGCCGGACAGCTCGGAATCACCGACTTCGAGCAGCCTCTCGTGCAGGAACTGCCTCTGACGGATCCGCTGGTGGGGATCCCATGCAAGGGGGCCATATTCATCCCTCCCTCGACCGTCACGGTGGGGAATATTTCGCAGATGGGGGCGCCGCTCAACTCGCTGCTGCCGCGCCCTTACGACAACCTCGGTATGCCCGGTGCGGATACTGCGGACCTCGTTGACCTGACGACCGGAAATCTGAACGGAACGACCGCCGAAAAGTCTGCGGCCCTCGTCTTGCGAAACGTTCCCGGCTCGCCCTTCGCCGGGCTGAACGCGGTGACCGAGGCGAACCTTCTCTCGCCCGACCTCGTGAGCCTCTGGATCGGCAACAACGACCTCCTGGGAGCGGCGCTGTCCGGCGTAGCCTTAGACGGCGTGACGCTCACCCCGGTCCCCGTTTTCACAGCGAAATACGAGGAGATTGTCAACGATTTCGTAGATGTGGACTACCCGGTGGTGAGCCGGCTGATCGCGGCCAACATCCCCGATGTCACGGCGATCCCACTCACGACGACGATTCCCGCGGTTCTCGTTGATCCGTCGACCCGGCGGCCGGTCACCATCGGCGGAGAGCTCGTGCCGCTCTTGGGAGAAGGAGACGATCAGTTTCCCTGCACGCCGGTCGCCCCCGACCAAGGATGCCCCCTACCGCCCGGCACCTTGGTTACCTTGCCCGCCTCCGCTTGGCTTGCGCAGGGAGTCGGCGTGCCGGTGGCGGCGGGCGGGACGGGACTCCCGCTGCCCAACGGCCGGTTCGTTCCTCCGGCCACGCTCGAAGCCGGCGTGACTCTCTATCCGGCTGAGGTCTCGGCGATTCGAGACCGGATCGACACGCTCAACCAGGTCATCGGCGACACGATCGCCGCTCATCCGCGGGCTGTCCTGGTCGACATCCATGGAATCTACAACGACATCAAGGCCAACGGGTACCTCATCGGCGGAATCACGCTGACCGCGGACTTCCTGACGGGCGGCATCTTCTCGGCCGACGGCTTCCACCCCTCGTCGATCGGCTACACGATCGTGGCCGACGAGTTCATCAAGACCTTGAACGTCGCCGGCAACATGGATATCGAGCGGCCGGACTTTTCGGAGATTCTGTTTGCCCCGAATGTCCCGGTCACGGGGGAGAGTGCCCGCGACGGCGGAATCTGGGGCTATTCGCTCGAGATGTGGCGGAGTCTGCTTGCGACCGCGGCTCCGGCACACGGGTTGAGGATCGAGCTACCCGTGCTCCAAGGCGAGCCACGTGGCGGCGGCCGCAGGACCCGCGTGGTATCGCGGGATTGATCCCTTTCAGCCCTTCGTTGCCGCCCCCGCCCGGGGCTTTCTCTCTAACGAACGTTCTGCTAGATTTCGCCGTCTTTTTGGGAGTTTGCCCATGATTATTCCGGCGACACAGATGCGCAGCGGGATGCTCATCATCCACAACGGGGAGCTTCATCGCATCCATGGCGTCG
>DASXTI010000082.1:0-2418 GCA_036505535.1 Thermoanaerobaculia bacterium | reverse complement strand
CGAGGAAGACGAATCGGACGGACTTCCCAACGAACGCTTGTACCTGAACGCAACCGAATTCGACCGATTCGCGGTCACCCGCGAGCTGAACGATGGATTGCTCGCGCCTCGTTTCGCCCCGAGTCAGCGCGCGTGGGTGCTCAACGGGTTCTTCGTACCGGTCAGTCCCGCGGTCGACGCTTCGATCCCGCAGGACTTCGACAACCGTTAGAGCCAAGAGGACGAGATCCGGAGACGGGGCGGCGCGACTGCCGCCCCGTCGTTCATCAAGGCTTCCTCTCGTCCCGGTAGATCTTTCCGTCCTTCATGACGAAGACGACGCGCTCGAGCTCCTTGACGTCCCTCAACGGATCGCCCGCGACGGCGACGATGTCCGCGTAGCCGCCGGCGGCCACCACGCCGAGCTGTCCCTGCATTCCCAGCATCTCCGCAGCCCTGGAAGTCGCTGCTTGAATCGCCGCCATGGGCGGCATGCCGAACTCGACCATCCGGGAAAACTCTCGCGCGATCGGCTCGCTCCATGAGAACCCGCCGACGTCCGTGCCGAACGCGATCTTCACGCCGGCCTTCACGGCCTTCTGGAGCGACGGTCCATGAACGGCGACGCGTTTCCGGTCGCGTTTGCCTTCCGGCGTGTTTTCCGGCGCCCAGTGATCGTAGTAAACGCTCATCGTCGGACACAACCAGGTGCCCTGCTTCACCATCTGAGCGATCGCGGCGTCGTCGAGCTCGAGCCCATGCTCGATCGAATCGCAGCCTCCGTCGAGCGCGCGGTGGAGGCCCGCACCGTTGTAGGCGTGGCAGGCGACCTTCTTTCCCCACCCGTGCGTTTCGTCCACGATCGCCTTGATCTCCTCGAGCGTGAGCGTGGGCTGCGAGACGAGGTTCCCATGCTCGTCGACCCACGATCGGTGCGTCATGTAAACCTTGATCCAGTCGGCGCCGTGGTCGAGCTGTTCCCGCGCGGCCTTGCGCGCCTCGACCGGACCGTCGATCAACTGCGCCCCCTTCGGAACGTCGATCTCGGGCGCGTACCCTTCGAGGGGATAGCCTCCCGTCGTCGAGATCGCGCGCGTGACCACGAACATCCGCGGCCCGGGGACGTAGCCCTTCTCGATCGCTTCCTTGATGCCGACGTCGCCGTAGCCGGCGCCCTCGGTCTCGACGTCCCGGATCGTCGTGAATCCCTGCTCGAGGGCGCGCCGCGCCGAGACGGTGGCCCGCGCGGCGCGGAAGGCGAGGCTGTATTTCAGCAGCTGGACATCGTAGCCGCCTTCGGCGGGATCCTCCCCCTGCAAGAAGATGTGGGTGTGGGCGTCGATCAGGCCCGGCAGAACCGTCGCCCGCGACAGATCGATGACGGTCGCGTCCTGTGGCGCCTTCGCCGACGACGCATCGCTCACGGTTTCGATTCGGTTTCCCCGGATCACGATGACCTGGTCTCGGCGCGGCACCGCGGACACGCCGTCGATCAGCGTGCCCGCGCGGATCACGGTCACCCCCTCGCGCTTCGACGGCGTTTGCGCGGAGACGCCGACCGAGGCCGAGAGGAGAAACGTCAGACCGACCGTCCGAGCACATTCCGAACGCATCGCTGTCTTCTCCTTTCCGGACGAGAACCGAGTTGCGGAAAAGTACGCCCTCCGGCTTCGCGCCGCAACCCGAACCATCGTTGCGCCCTGGGTCTCGCCTCGGCGTAGACTTCGGTCTCCAACGTATCCCATCGGAGGGCGCCATGCCGGAGAAGCCGCACATACCCGGATTTCGACTTGGCATCTACGTCTTTAAGGACGCCGAGATCGTCGATTTCGCGGCGCCCCACGGAGTCTTCTCGGTGGCTCGACGGTTCGATCCGGAGCTCGACGCGTTCCTGATCGCCGATGCGCTCCGTCCCGTACAGACGCAGGCGGGGTTCACCGTCCTGCCGAACTACTCGTTCGAGGATGGGCCGGCGATGGACGCGTTCTTGATCCCGGGCGGCTTCGGGACACGTCAGGAGGTTCACAACCACCGGCTCCACGACTACATTCGCTCGCTCCCCCATTCCACGCTTCTGACCAGCGTCTGCACGGGCTCCTGGATCCTCGGGGAGATGGGGCTTCTCGATGGTCTCCCGGCGACCAACCGCAAGGAGCCCGACCGCGTCGAGTCCTCTCCCGCCGGAATGGTTCCCATCGACCGGCTCGCGAAGATCGCTCCGGCCGCTCGGATCAGCCGAGCGCGCGTCGTCGACGCGGGACGCATCATCACCGCCGGCGGCATCACATCCGGGATGGAGATGGGGTTTCACCTTCTGCGCCGCGCGGGATACAGCGAGGAGTTCATCGCCGAAGTCGCGCGCGTCATGGAGTACCAGAAGGCATATGAGCTCTACCGCGGCGACGTCGAGACATCCCGATCCGGGCGGTAGAATCCCGA
>DASXTI010000081.1:0-6790 GCA_036505535.1 Thermoanaerobaculia bacterium | reverse complement strand
TCGCCGGAATCCCGTGCCCGGTGTTGTAGGATCCCCGCCCGTCGGAGAGGTGTCCGAGTGGCTTAAGGAGCACGCTTGGAAAGCGTGTGTACGCAAAACGTACCGGGGGTTCGAATCCCCCCCTCTCCGCCAAAACGTCGCCCTCGCGCGTCGCGCTGCTGCGCGATCGCTGCGGGCTCCCGCGACGCGAACCTCCTCCCTCGCCTGGCTCGGGAGACTATTCGCGTCGCGAACGGGGCCGCGGAGACCCCTCGCGCTGCGACCGGTCCCGCCTACTTGTCTTAGAATCGCCGCGTCCGCTTTGAGCGTAAATATTGATGGCAGAAGATCAGAACGCCTCCGATCTCGACCTCGTGCGGCGAATCAAGCGGGGCGACGACGAGGCCTTTCGGGAGATGGTCGAGCGATATAACGCGAGGGTGTACTCACTTTCCTATGGCGTTCTCCGAAATTCCGAGGACGCCGAGGAGGCGACTCAGGACACCTTCCTCACGCTCTACCGCAAGATCGGCACCTTCGACGAATCGAAGAAGTTCTTTTCCTGGTTTTACCGGGTCGCGCTGAACCAGGCCTACAGCCGCGCGCGGCGCCGGAAGCCGGTCTCGACGATCTCGCTCGAGGATTACCTGCCGCGCTTCCGAGCCGACGGCCACCCGGTTTCGCCCGAGTTCGCCGCCTGGGTCGACGGCGTCGAGGACGAGGCCATCGCGAAGGACCTCGCCGAACGCGCCGCGGGTTTCATCGCGGAGCTTCCCGAGACCTATCGCGACGTGATCTGGATGGTGGACGTCGAGGAGATGAAGCCGGCCGACGTCGCGGAGACGCTCGAGATCTCGATTCCGGCCTTGAAGTCGCGGCTTCATCGCGCGAGGCTCTATGTCCGTCAGCGTCTTGCGGAGGTCGCCAGCGCGCCCCGCGCCGGGCGGCAGCAGCAGGTGGCGCCATGACGCACGACGAGATCAATTGCCGGCGCCTGATTCTCGAGTGTCTGGGTGACTACGAGGACGGCTCGATGCCGGCGGAAGAGCGGCAACTGCTCGAGCGGCACCTCTCGCACTGCCCCCCCTGTGTCCTGTTCGTCGAGAGTTACCGCGCCACGGGGCGGACGCTCCGAATGCTCAAGCCGCGCGAAATCCCGAAAGACCTTGCTGAGGCGGTGATGCGGTTCGTACGCGCGCGCTGCGACAAGAAGAGGTGAACGGTCAGACGCCGCTCGCCCGACTCGTCCTCGCGGGCTTTGTCTGGATCGCGATCTTCTCGCTCCTCTTCTCCATCGGCGTCGGTCTGGATGTGTGGCCGCGTCCTCCTCATGGCGGGTTCCAGGGGATCGATCTCGTCGCAGGGCTCGCGTTCGGAGTCGCGTTGCTTCTCGTTTTCATCGCGGGCCACGTGCGTCGCGGCCGACCCCCGGGCTCCGGCGTCCGATAGACGACTGGGATAGAATGCCCTTTCCGGCGGCCGAGGATGAGTTCGGGCCCTGTGCGACGGAAGTCTCCGAACCTCGTCAGGTCCGGAAGGAAGCAGCGATCAGGAGGCGCCCCCGTGCGCCGCAGGTCAACCTGAGCTCATCTTCGGCCGCCGGAGCTTGATCCGAAGGCTCTCCATGCACGTCGCACTTCCGCGGAAATGGCGTCCTCGCGTTTTCGAGGACCTCGTCGGCCAGGAGGCCGTGGGACGCACTCTTTCCAACGCGATCGCCGAAGGGCGCGTGGCCTCGGCGTATCTGCTGACGGGGCCGCGCGGGGTCGGAAAGACGTCGACGGCGCGAATGCTCGCCCGCGCGTTGAACTGTGACAAGGGTCCGACGGTCCATCCTTGCGGCGAGTGCGCCTCCTGCCGCGAGATCTTGGAGCGCGGCGATTCGCTCGACGTTCACGAAATGGACGGCGCTTCGAACCGGAAGATCGAGAACGCCCGGGAGCTGATCGAGACGGTCCGTTACGCCCCGCAGCGCGACCGGTACCGGATCGCCATCATCGACGAAGTCCACATGCTGACGACCGAGGCCTTCAACGCGCTGCTGAAGACCCTCGAGGAGCCGCCGCCGCACGCCCGGTTCATTCTCGCCTCCACCGAGCTTCACAAGATTCCCGCGACGATCGTCTCGCGGTGCCAGCGCTTCGCGTTTCGGGCGCTCACGGTCAAAGAGATCGTGGCGCAGCTCGAGAAGGTGGCGAGGGCCGAGAAGATCAAGGCCACGCCGGAGGCACTGCGCGTCCTGGCGGGGGCGGCCGAGGGGAGCCTACGGGATGCGCTCTCCCTGCTCGATCAGGCCGCGACGCTGGCGAGCGGAACGGTCGATGAAGCACGTTGCTCGGAGATCCTGGCGCTCGTCGACTCCGAGCTTCTCGAGGGGATGTACTCGGCCGTCGCGCAGGGAGATCGCGCGGCGGCCATCGCGAATCTCTTCCACTTGACCGAAGGCGGCGCGGATCCCCGCCACATCCTGAAGGAGTTCGCCGCCTTCCTGCGCCGCCTGCTGATGATCTCGGCCGGCGCGAAGGCCGAGTTGCCGGATGCAGAACGGGAGCGGCTGGCCGCGCTCTCTCGCGCGATGCCATATGAGAATCTCCTTCGGTCCGTCTCCCTGGCCCTGGAAGCCGAGTCGCAGGTGCGGCGGGTGGACGACGCGAATCTCGTCGTGCAGATGTTGATTCTCAAGCTCGCGGAGCTGCCGCGCCTGCATGACATCGAGCAGGCGATGATGGAGGCCCCGCGCGCAGCTGCCATGCCGCCTCCCGTTGCGCCGCGCGCACGAGAGGCCGGTCCGCGCATCGTCTCGCTCGTTCCCGTCGAGCCGGAGCCCGAGGAGCCGGCGCCGCCTCCCGCCCTTCCCGGCGGCGAGCCGCTCGGGCGTTTCCAGGAGATGCTCGATTCCCGGCGGCGCGTGACGGCGGCGCAGGTGAGTCTGGCCGAGTCGATCGCGGTCGATGGGGATGACCTGGTTCTGCGCTTCGGCATCGACCGCGCGGCGGCGAAGGAGGCTCTGGAGGACCTTGCGGCCCGCAAGCTGCTTGGCGAGGTCGCGCGAGAAGCCTTCGGCAGGCCGCTTCGGATTGTGCTCCGGACGGGTCCGCCGGCCGACGGGGATCTCGGCAAGGCGGCGCGGGAGGTGCCCCGGTCGACGATCGCGCGCGAGCGCGCGAGCTCGCGGGCGGAATCGGATCCGGTGGTACGGTCCGCCCTGGAGCTCTTCCGCGGGGAGCTGACGGAGGTGAAGGAAGAAGATTGAAGATTGCCGATTTCCGATTGTCGATTGAGGGGTATGGATCGCCTCTCCAATCGCCAATCGGCAATCGCCAATCGGCAATCGTTATTGCATGAACATCCAGGAAATGATGGCCCAAGCGCAAGCGATGCAACAGCGGATGCAGGAAGAGCTTTCGGCCATGAAGGTCGAGGCGACGGCCGGCGGAGGGATGGTAAAGATCGAGATGTCGGGCAGCAAGGAAATCCTGGCCGTTCACATCGAAAAGGCGGTCGTCGATCCCGAAGACGTCGAAACGCTCCAGGATCTGATCCTCGCGGCCTCGCGCGCGGCCTCGCGCCGTGTCGATGAAGCCGTGCAGAAGAAGACCGCCGCGATGTTCGGCGGGATGATGCGATGATGCGGTTCCAAGTTCCAAGTTCCAAGTTCCAGGCCAGGGCGCCGATTCCAACTCCTGGAACCTGGAACCTGGAACCTGGAACCTGTCGTTCCTGATGCCCGGCACCCCCAAATCGCTCGAGCGTCTGGCTTCTGAGTTCCAGCGTTTGCCGGGCATCGGCGCCAAGAGCGCCGCGCGCCTGGCCTACTACCTCCTGCGCGCTCCGAGTGAGGAGGCGGACCGGCTGGCCAGCGCGATTACCGAATCGCGCGCGGCCGTGCGGCGCTGCTCGATCTGCAACACGCTGACCGAAGAAGATCCCTGCGAGATTTGCACGGATCCGCAGCGGGACGCCTCGCTGCTGTGCGTGGTCGAGGAGCCGGGCAACCTCGCCGCGATCGAGAAGACGCGCGAGTACAAGGGGCGCTATCACGTTCTCTGGGGGGCGCTGTCTCCGCTGCGGGGCATCGGGCCGGACGAAATCGACACGGCGGGGCTGGTGGACCGCGTCACGCCCGCCGTTCGGGAAGTTGTGATCGCAACCAATCCGAACGTGGAGGGGGAGGCGACGGCTCTGTATCTCGCCCGGCGTCTGAAACCCACCGGCGTCCGCGTCACCCGAATCGCCTTCGGGCTGCCGGTCGGCGGAGACATCGAGTATGCCGACGAAGTCACCATGGCAAGATCGCTCGAAAACCGGCGCGAGCTGTAGCGGCGGCAGCGAGGCCGCCGAAAGAAAGCTGTTAGAATAAGTCCTCACAGGAGAACTAGTTAATTCATGACGCTGCCTGACCTCGTCCTGTACGACGAGGAGTTCCGGAAGATCAAGGATTCGCTTTCCCGGCTCGCCTCCGATGCCAATGCGAACGTCGTCTTCTTAGTCGATAAGAACGGCCAGCAGATAGCCGCGGTGGGGGATCTCCAGTCCCTGGACACGACCTCGCTCGCGTCCCTGACGGCCGGCAACGTCGCCGCGACCGACGGTCTCGCGCGGCTGATCGGCGAGAAGGAATTCTCGATTCTGTTTCACGAAGGGGAGAGGGACAACATCCACATTTCCATCGTCGCCCAGCGGGTGATCCTCGTCGTGATTTTCGATGAGCGAACCTCGCTCGGGCTCGTCCGGCTCCGAGTTCGCCGGGCCATGGCGGAGCTCGAGAAGATCTTCGAAGAAATCGCCGGAAAGGCCGAAAGGGAGAAGCAGGCGCTCCAGGCCGACTTCGACTCGCCGTTTGCGGAGATCACGGACGAGGACATCGACCGCCTGTTCGCGGAGTAAGGCCCTGACGGCCTCTTTCGACCTTCCTTTGACGCCGTCTCGATGACGTTCATCAACTATGCGGCCCGCGAGATCAACTGCAAGATCGTCTATTACGGCGCCGGTCTGTGCGGCAAGACGACCAACCTCCAGTACATCTACGACCGCACGAATCCCGCCGCGAAGGGGAAGCTCATCTCGCTGGCCACGGAGACCGACCGCACGCTCTTCTTCGACTTTCTCCCGCTCGATCTCGGAACGGTCAAGGGCTTCAAGACGCGATTTCACCTCTACACCGTGCCCGGCCAGGTCTTCTACGATGCGTCGCGTAAGCTGATCCTCAAGGGGGTCGACGGCGTCGTCTTCGTCGCGGATTCGCAGGAGGCGCGCCTCGAGGCGAACATAGAGTCGATCCGCAACCTCGCCAAGAACTTGAAGGACCAGGGCTACGACATCGCTACGATTCCGTACGTCCTTCAGTTCAACAAGCGCGATCTTCCGACCGCGATGCCGGCCGACGAGATGTATCGGCGTCTGAACATCAAGCGGGAGCCGACCTTCGAGGCCGTCGCGCCGACCGGAGCGGGAGTCTTCGACACTTTGAAGGCCGTCGCCAGACAGGTGCTGATGGATCTGAAGAAACGTTGAGGAGGAAGAGGGGAAATTGCCGATTGATGATTGGCGATTGAGAAAAACGGGCGACTCTGCCGCCGTAATCGGCAATCGCCAATCGGCAATTTTTTCCTTCAGCTGTCGCTTCCTCTTCTCACCATCGCCTCAAAGCACACCCTCTCATCCGTGCATTCCTCGGGCAGAGCGAGATCCCCGTCCGGCCCGTTGGGCCGCATGGTTCGCAGGCACCAGTACTGCGCCGTGGAGGGGGAGCGCGCCGGGTTCCCCTGGCCGAAGGCATCGGCGGCGAACCAGGTCTTCGTCCGCAGGTGCCGGCAGAGAAACGGATCCGGCTCGTGCGTCCCGTTGCGATCGGGCCGCGCGAAACGGCGCATCGGAGCGAGAGGGTCGTCAGTCATCGGGATGGGAAATCGGTTTCTGGTTTCTCGTTTCTGGTCTCTGGTTCACAACACGAATCCCGAAAACCAGAAACCAGGACCAGAAACCTCCTCCTCACGCAAAGGCCTCCTTGAGCGCGCGCTCGAGCTCCACGCGCGCCAGGCGCACCTTGTAGGCATTCTGCGCGAGCGGCTTCGCGCCTCGAACCGCCGTCTCGGAGGCCTTCCGGGCGACGTCTTCGCCCGGCCGGGCGCCGATGAGAACCGCCTCGGCTTCCTTGGAACGATGTGGCGTCGGGGCGACCGAGCCTAAGACCACGCGCGCATCGCGGATCAGCCCGTTGTAGATCGTCAGGCTGACGCAGGCCTCGACGATCGGCCAGTCGAACGACTCCTTTTCCTTCAGCTTCCGGTAGACCGAGCGCGCGCCGGCCGCGGGCGCCGGAATCCGGACCGTTTCGATGATCTCCCCGGCCTTCAGGTTGTTCTCACGCGTCGCATCGTGGGTGGGTCGCGAGAAGAAGGTCTCGATCGGCAGAATGCGCTTGCCGCGGGGCGAGATCGTCTCCAGCTCCGCGCCGTAGGCAAGAAGAGCGGTACCGGTTGCCGAGGGGTGCAGGCAGCAGCAGAGCAAATCCGTATCGAAGATGGCGTGGAAGCGATTCTCCCCCTCCATGGCGAAGCAGTCGCTGCCCCCTTTCTTGCGGCAGTCGAACTCTTCGAGCCGGTAATACCAGCAACGCGGGCGCTGGCAGAGGTTGCCCCCGAGGGTCGCCATGTGACGAATCTGGGGAGTGGCGGCTCCCGCCGCCGCCGCGGCTAAGGCGGGATAGGTCTTCTGCAGGCCGGGATCCGCCTCGATGCGCGCCAGGGTGGCCAGCGCGCCAATCTTCGCCGGCGGCCCGGCCTCGATTGAATCGTGTCCCGGGATGTGC
>DASXTI010000080.1:0-2054 GCA_036505535.1 Thermoanaerobaculia bacterium | reverse complement strand
CGTCCTCTTCGGCTGGATCCTGGCCGAGGACGCCAACGAGGCCTATCGGCTGGAGTGCTATCTGTGGCACGCCCACGGCGGCGCATGGGCCAGCATCTCCGGCGACGCCCATCCCTCTTCATCGGAGCGGATTCCCTTTCTCGGCTGCCCCGACTGCGACGAGTAGAATCTCCGTCTCGGCGGTCCCGGCACCGCGGATCGCCGAGCGCGGAGGGTCCTTGGAGACCGTCGCTAACTTCGTCGGGGGCCGCTGGGTCGAATCGCAGGGCATCGAGTCGCTCGCCGTCCACAACCCGGCCACCGGCGAGGTGATCGCGCGAGCCCCGCTGTCCACCGGCGGCGATCTGGACGCGGCCGTCGCCGCCGCGAAGAAGGCGTTTCCGGGATGGCGAGACACGCCGCCGGTCGTCCGCGCGCGCGCGATGTTCCGGTTTCGGTCCCTCCTCGAGGAGCACTTCGAAGAGATCGCGCAGACGGTGACGCGCGAGCACGGCAAGACGCTCGAGGAATCCCGAGGCAGCGTGCGGCGCGGCATCGAGTGCGTCGAGGTGGCCTGCGGGACGCCGTCGCTCTTGATGGGCTACGGCCTGGAGAACATCGCCTCGGGGATCGATGGGAACGTGATCCGACAGCCGATCGGGGTCTGCGCCGCGATCTGTCCCTTCAATTTTCCGGCGATGGTGCCGCTCTGGTTCCTTCCGTTCGCGGTCGCCGCGGGCAACACGTTCATCCTCAAGCCGTCCGAGCAGGTACCGCTGACGCAGCGTTTGATCTTCGGGTTGCTCGAGCGCTGCGATCTGCCCCCCGGCGTCGTCAACCTCGTCAACGGGGGACGCGCCGTCGTCGAGGCGATCTGCGATCATCCGGACATCCGGGCCGTCTCCTTCGTCGGCTCGACGGCCGTGGCGAGGGCGGTCTACCAGCGCGGCACGCGCGCAGGCAAGCGCGTGCAGGCGCTTGGGGGCGCGAAGAACTTCATCGTCGTGATGCCCGACGCCAACCTCGACCGCGCCATGGATGCACTCACCGAGTCCTTCTACGGGTGCGCGGGAGAGCGGTGCCTCGCCGGGAGCGTGCTCGTCCCGGTCGGACCGATCCACGACGAGGCGCGGGATCGGCTGGCGGAGTCGGCACGGGCGCTGCGGGTCGGCGACGGTGCCGAGCGGGGCGTGGCCATGGGACCCCTCATCAGCGCCTCCCACCGGCAGCGCGTTCTCGATTACATCGAGAAGGGAATCGCCGAGGGGGCGAGGCTCGTCCTCGACGGAAGATCCCATCCGGTCTCCGAGCGGCCGAACGGGTTCTTTCTGGGACCAACCCTTTTCGACGACGTGGCGCCGACGATGACGATCGGAAGAGAGGAGATCTTCGGTCCCGTCGCCTCGATCACTCCGGTCCGCAGCCTCGAAGACGCCATCGCCGTGATGCACGCGCATCCCAACGCCAACGCGACTTCGATTTTTACCTCCAGCGGCAAGACCGCCCGGGAGTACGCGCGGTTGGCGACGGCCTCGATGGTCGGCGTGAACATCGGCGTGGCCGCCCCGATGGCGCAGTTTCCCTTCGGCGGCGCGCGCGACAGTTTCTTCGGGGACCTGAAGGCTCAGGGGCGCGACGCCTACGAGTTCTACACGGACAAAAAAGTCGTGATATCGAGGTGGTACTGAAGGAGGAGTTTCAGGTTTCAGGTTTCAAGTTTCAAGAAGGCCCCTCCTGAAACCTGAAATTTGAAACATGAAACGGGAAAGCGACATGAACACCATCAAGACGCAGGCGCCGACATTGGAACTCAGCAAGACTGTCCGGCAGAAGCACCGTGACTACCTCCTTCCGGCGACGATCCAGTACTACGAAGAGCCGATCGTCTTGACCGAAGGAAAGGGGCTCCGGATCAAGGACGCCGACGGGAACGAGTATCTCGATTTCTTCGGCGGCATTCTGACGGTGTCGGTCGGCCACGCCAACGAGAAGGTCAACGCCGCCGTTCGGACGCAGATCTCGCGCTTCTCGCACGTCTCGACGCTCTATCCGACGCTGCCGGTCGTCGAGCTCGC
>DASXTI010000079.1:0-22903 GCA_036505535.1 Thermoanaerobaculia bacterium | reverse complement strand
CTCGCCGTCTTCACCGACGGCATCACCGAGGCCTCGAATGCCGCCGAAGAAGACTACGGCGACGAGCGCCTTGCGCGGTTCCTCCGCGAGAATGCCGGCCGCCCAGCCGTCGAGCTGTGCCGGCTCGTCCTCGAAGCGGTGGAGATCTTCCGGGGTGGGGAGCCTCAGGCGGACGACATGACCATCGTCGTGGCGCGGTTCGCGTAAACGGCTGCCCGGCGCATCATATAAGCAACTACTTATATATCAGGGCGCCGGCGGAATTCTACGGCCCGAGCGCGGCAGCGAAAGGGATCCGCGGCAACCCTTGCCCGGCCAGGTCGTCGGCGACGTTGAACACGTAGGACACGCTCGGTTGGTCCACAGTGACGATCAAGTAACGCAGCCAGATATTGATCCCCCTTGTTACATCGCATTGTGTCTTCGCGGCGCCAAGGCCGCCGAACTGTGCGGCTGAGTCGGCAGGGACCGCTACTGTCCGGCTCTCGAGGAGAGTGTCGTCGCAGGCTTGGTAGACCGCGACGGTAGCGGTTGCCGTCGAGGCGCCGGCATTGTAGATACCCACGTTGATTCGGCTCGGTTCGGCCCCGAGGTCCGCACCGATGTGGATTTGTTCCTGGCCCACGGGCACGAGCGACTGGAAGACCGGCATCGAGAAGGTACCGAGGGTCGGAAACGGATTTGGAGGCGCGCCGCACGGAGACGAGCACTCTCCGTGTGCGCCCCCGCGGCTGACGACGACTATAGCGTCTGGAGCCTCTACGTGGACGATCCAGAGCGGAACATCCTGAGCGGGAATCCAGACTCCGAAGAGATTCTGCAGACTGACGGTACGTCCGGCGGGGACCAAGATCGACGGCTGGTCGCTTGGAAGGCTGCCTCCATTGCTCATTCCAACCAAGTTGACGGTTGCGTCCTGCCCGGTCGGATTGTGAAAGATGAGATCGTCATGCCAACTCGTGGAGATCGCGCGAGTCTGTGAGCTGAAGCGGAAGACCCAGGTCTCGGACGCGTGAGCGATGGTTCCCATCCCGAGGTTGACGATCGCGAGCGCGGCCCACCTGACGCTGGGACTAAGCATGACCTCCTCCTGATTGGCTACGCTAACTTCCGTAGGCGCCGCAGTCGGGCTTGCAGCTCTCGTACGGCCTCGGGTCCCGGCTCGATGCCGCCGAAGGCGCTGGCGCAGTAGATCGAGACGACCGCCCGCGCGTCATCGCGCCCCTCCGGAACGACCTCGGCGAAGAGGCGCGCAACCTCCTCCGGCGGTACCGACGGCGCGACCAAGCCCTTGCGTCGGGAGAGCAGCCGCCGCAGCGCCAGGTAGGCCCGCGTCGCGGGAGAAAACGCCGCGCGCCACCGCGCGAAGGTTCGGATAACGAGCCACCCCAACAGCGCCGCGGCGAGCCCGCCGACGACCGTTCCCGCCGACAACAAGTCGCGCGCCGAGGTCTTCAGCGCCTCGAGCGACCTCGCGGCGCTGGCGAGCGACTCGCGGACGGCCTCGACCGCGCCGGCCTGGTCGCCCGCATCGAATCCGAGAATGCGCCGGTCGTAGAAGAACTCGAACTCCCGTCCGAGCGCGGCCAGACGCGAAAGCAGCGAGAACGGCCGGAAGGCCGGCGGAACGCCGGACGGGGGTGTGGGATCCAGGACCTGGAAGCCGGTCCCATCCAGGTCGGCCTCCACCCACGCGTGAAGGTTGTCGGCCCGCACGACGATTGATCGGGAAAAGAGGCCGGCCTCGCCCCCGTACGAGCCGGTGACCAGTCTCGCCGGGACGCCACGTGCCGTCAGCATCATCGCCGCGGCGGAGGCGAAGTACTCGCAGTGGCCGGCCTTCGACCGCAGCAGAAAGTCGACGAGCGGATCCCCCGTTGCGCGCGGTGGATCGAGCGTGTAGACGAAGTCCTTCAGAAAGAGGTCTTCGATCGCCTTGTAGATGGCGCGTGGATCCGTGAGATTCGCGGTGAGGCGGATCGCGAACTCCTGGATCTCTTCCGGAACGTCCGCCGGCGATATGACGGCGCGCCCGGGACCCCGCACCGGCCTTCGGCGGACCTCGGCCTCATAGTGGACCGGCCCGCGCCCCGAGGATGCATGCATCACGCCGTCGGACATCTCGATCGCGTGCCCTTTCTCGATATGGACCGAGGAGGTTCCGTACGGCAGAAAGAGAAACCCCTGGCCGAAGACGTTCAGATCGACCGAGACGACGGCCGCGACCGACTCGTTGCCGGGAGCACTCCCCGGATAAACGGACCGCTCGCCGCGCCGCAGGCCGAACCGGGGATCACGGAGCCAGGACCCATCCTGATAATTCGTGAAGACCGCCTCTCTCAGGCGCAAAGCGCTTCCTCGCGCCAGCTCCGGCTCGGACGTCAGCCGGAGAATGACGCGATCGCTTCTCTTGGCCGCGCCGAAGCCTTGCAGGTCCACGCGGTCCGACGTGAGTGTCTTGGACAGGGCGTCCTCGATCCGAAAGGGAGCCACCGCAAAAGGACCGTGGAGCCGGGGCAACGCGAAGAAGAGAGGTGCCGTCAACGCCGCTCCCGCGGCGAGCGCGGCGGCGGCTAACCCGGCGGTGGGCACGGCCTTCAGCACGCGATCCGGCGGCGCGTCGTCGAAGTCCGCGAGCACCGCCAGCAAGCCCAGCGTCCGGAAACCGACCAACGCCATGACCGCGAAGTAGACGAGCGACGACACGTGGGTGGCCGAAGACGCCGACGCGAGCGTCATGAGGAAGACGACGAGGAGGGCCAGCCGCGCCTCGCTCGGCCGCTTCAACGACGCGAGCTTGGCGAGCGCCGTAAAGAGCAGAAGATGCGAGACCGATCGCAGCAGGCCGAGACGCAGCGTCGCGGTCTCGAAGGCGAGCCACGCCAGATACGCGAGCCCGGCGAGGTTCAGCATCGCATCGGATACGCGCACGGGTCGGCCCGCCCGCGCCCGCGCCCAGAGAAAGAGGAGGGCGAGCTCGAAAAGCAGTACCGCGCTCCGACTCGCTCCCTGCGTCCACAGGAGCGGCAGAGGCGCCAGCAGAGCCGCCGGCGCCAGAACGAGCAGATAGGCCCGCCTCAGACCCGCGGGCATCTCGCCTCGCGCGATTACGAAACGAACCATCGCAGATCGCCGCGGCGCATCGAAGGAAAGGGGGGGGCGGATGCGAGCGGAAGCGGCTCCAGCCGGGCCAGCGCCTCGAGGATCCGGATCCTCTGGCTCCGGCCGCTGCGCGCCGCGACCTTGACGCCTCGCGCGTGGAATCCGACCTCGGCGCCGCGCGAGAGGAGCAGGAGCGCTTCCCCGGCGCACCGCGCGATGGCGCGCTCGAAGCGTTCGAGCGCGGCAGGATCGGTCACCGAGGCGAGCGCGTTCTCGACGGCGAGAAAGAGGACGCGATCCCGCTCCGCCTCACGCTCGCGCACGATCCAGCGCCGCATGCGCGCGGACTGCTTCCAGTGAAGATCGCGCGGGTCGTCTCCCGGGAGAAATTCCCGGAGCGTGCGGATGTCCGGGCCGCCGCCACGCTGCCGAGGGTGCGGCCTTCCGCCGCGGGCGTCTTCGGGAGGAATCTCGGGCACCGGGCTCATCTCGGGAATCGGGTACACCACGATCTCCCGCGACAGGGTCGCGCGCCGGTACTTGCGGAAGAGCCCGAGCGGAAAGCGGGAGAGCAGACCGGCGTCGGCCTCGCGGTAGACGCCGCGCCGGGGGAAGGTCCCCTCGACCACGACCTCGCGCCTTTCGCCCGGCCTGAGCGGATCGATCCACAGCGGGCCCGGGAGCGACTCGTGCAGGAAGAATATCGCCTGTGCCGTGCCAGTCTTCAGACGGTTCTCGAGCTTCAGCTTCAGCCAGGCCGGGCGGGTCGCGACGACCTCTCCGACCGTCTCGATCTCGCAGCACACGGCGCGGACGTTTCGACGCGAGACGACGCCGGAGACGATCATGGCAGCGAGCATTCCCGCCAGCACGAGATAGAGGCCGTTGTTGCCGGTGTTCGTGGCCGCGATCGCCACGACCAGGCACATCAAGATGTAGCCGAGGCCGAAGTTCGTGATGCGGATTTCCCAGTCGGGAATGAGCCTGGTCATCGTATTTTGGATTTTGGATTTTGGATTTTGGATTGCAAACCGACTGCCTCCCCCAAATCCAAAATCGAAAATCGAAAATCTAAAATCGTCACACCGGTACCGCCATCTGCGCGAGGATCTTGCGGACGATCTCCTTTTCCCTTCCTCCCGCGCCGAAGCCGTCGGAGGAGACCGAGAGAATCCGGTGCGCCAGGACGC
The DNA here is from genome assembly GCA_036505535.1 of Thermoanaerobaculia bacterium. Lineage (GTDB taxonomy): Bacteria > Acidobacteriota > Thermoanaerobaculia > UBA5066 > Gp7-AA6 > DAHUXD01. The sequence continues at coordinate 18,611 of DASXTI010000079.1, read as the reverse complement.
CTTCCACGACCGCCTGCACATCGTCGGGCGTGGCATAGGCGCGTCCGCGCAGGAGCGCGTGGGCCTGGGTGGCGCGGAAGAGGGCCTGCGCGCCGCGTGTCGAGACCGGCAAACGGAGCTCCGCGGTCTGTCGCGTGGCCCGCACGAGGGCATGGAGATAGTCGAGCAGCCGATCGGAGACCGTCACCCGCTCCGTCGCATCCTGCAGAGTGAGGACGTCCTCGGGTCCGAGCACCGCCGGAATCGCCGCCAGCACGCGCTCGGTTCCTCCTCGCCGCAGCAACATCCTTTCTTCGCTCTCGACGGGATAGCCCAGCGACAGCCGCAGGAAGAAGCGATCCATCTGCGATTCGGGCAGCGGGTAGGTCCCCAGGTACTCGACGGGGTTCTGGGTCGCCACCACCATGAAAGGCTGGGGGAGCATCTTCCGGTCGTTCTCCACCGTGACGGCTCCCTCGTTCATCGCCTCGAGCAGCGCCGACTGCGTCTTGGGCGTGGCGCGATTGATCTCGTCGGCGAGGACGATGTTCGCGAAGATCGGACCGGGATGAAACTCGAAGCGTTCGGTCGGCGTGTGGAAGACCGAGATGCCGACCACGTCGGCCGGAAGCGTGTCGCTAGTGAACTGGATCCGCCGGAAATCGAGCGCGAGGCTTCGTCCGAGCGCCCGCGCGAGCGTCGTCTTGCCGACTCCCGGGACGTCTTCGATGAGCACGTGCCCGCGCGACAAGAGTGCCGTCAGCAACAGGTCGATCGCGCGCGGCTCGCCGCGATAGGCGAGCTCCACGTTGTCGCGCAGCTTCGAAAGCGCCGCGGCCGAATCGCTGGTCATTCTGTCTCTGTATCCTTTCTAACCCTTGCGGCCGGCATCCTCTTCCCGGCGTTTGCAGTCCTCGACGGCGGCGCGAAGCTCCCCTTCGCGGTCGAAGGGGAGGACCAGGGCGCCCTCCGCGCCGACGACGATGGCCGTGTTTCGCACGCCGGGCGCGAGCACCGGCATCGGCGATAGGACGAGATTCCCGGACTCATCGCTCGCGCCGCGCAGCTCCCGGACGGATCGCCAGGTGCCGACGTCGCTCCATCCGGCCGAAAGCGGCACGGCCCGGACGCCGGACGCCTTCTCCATCACCGCGACGTCGATCGAGACGTTGGGCAGGGATTCGTAGGCAGAGCCCCCATCTTCGTGGATGGAGCGTTCGACCTCGGAGAGGAGCTCGCCGGCGACGCGGCGCGCCTCGCCGAGAAACCGCGACGGCCGGAAAACGAACATTCCGGCGTTCCAAAAGTGGAGACCGGAAGCGGCATACTCGACGGCCTTCTCCGCGCTCGGCTTCTCGATGAAGCGAATGACCTCTCCGTTGCGGACCTCGAGATAGCCGAAATCCGTCTCGGGCCGCGTCGGCGGCACGGCCAGGAGGACGACGCTCGAAGAATCCGCGAGGCCCGCCGCGGCGGCGATCGCCCCGCGAAAGGTCTCGGCGTCACGCACCGTCTGATCCGAAGGGATCGCCGCCGTGATCGGGTCCCCATCCGCGGCAAAACGAACCGCGGCCGCAAGCAGCGCTGGCCCCGAGTTGCGGCGGACCGGCTCGGTCAAGATCCGGCCGGCCGAAAGCTCCGGGAGCTCCTTCGCGACGAGCGGCGCGAGGCGGGCGAGCGTCGCGACGAACACATCCGTGGTGAGCGGCCGCAGGCGCGCGTACGTCTCGGCGAGCAGGCTGCGATCCGAGAGAAGCGGCAGAAACTGCTTCGGCCGCTGCTCCGTGGAGAGGGGCCACAGACGCGTCCCACCGCCGCCGGCGAGCAAGAGGATCCTCATGGGGAAATACGGGAGGGGACAAGCCCCTCCCCTACCCAGGAACGAGGTAGGGGCGGCCCTTGCGGCCGCCCGCCACCGCCGATCACTCCCATTTCAGCCCCAGCAATTCCACTTCCGGAGACAGCGTAACGCCGAACTTCTCTCGGACGGCGTCTCTCATTCTCCGCATCAGCCAGAGCACGTCGGTGGCGCGAGCTCCCCCGGTGTTGACGATGACGTTGGCATGACGCGTCGAGATCGTCGCGCCCCCCTGCTGTTGCCCCTTGAGCCCGCATTCCTCGATCAGGCGGCCGGCGTAGCCACCCGGCGGATTCTTGAAGACGCTGCCGGCGTTGGGCTCCGAGGGCAGCGCGCCCCGGCGCTTCTCCGTCACGGAGCGGGTCTTCTCTTCGATCTCATTCCGCGGCGCCGCACGCAGCTTCAAGACCGCCTCGCTGACGATCTCACCCGTCTCGATTAACCTCGTCGACCGGTAGGTATGGGGAATCTCGGAGGCCGGTACGGCGCGGCGCTCTCCCGAGCGCGAAACGAGCCGGACCGTCTCCAGCACGTCGAAGATCTCTCCTCCGTAAGCGCCGGCATTTATCCGAACCGCGCCACCGATCGAAGACGGAATTCCCGAGATCGGCTCGATGCCGGACAGCCCTGCCCGCCCCGCCGCCGCGCAGACCCCTCCCAGGGCCGCGCCTCCCCCGGCCGTGACTCGCTCCCCTTCGATCGTCACCTTCAGAAAGTCGCCTTCCAGACGAATGACGTAGCCCGGAAAACCCTCGTCCGCGACCAGAATGTTGGAGCCCATGCCCAGGATGGCGATCGGCAGGCCGCTCGAGGAGGCCGCGGCGAGGACGGAAGCCAGCCCCGTTTCCGTCCGGACCTTGCAGAAGAAGCGCGCGGGTCCTCCGATGCGCCACGTCGTAAACCGTGAGAGCGGCTCGTCGGCAACAACCGTGCCGTCCGCCGGCGCGAGAGTCAGATCCATCCGAGCCGCACCGCGACCCACCCGAGGCCGAAAAGCGCCGCCGCCGCGGCGAGACCCCCCGCGACATCGTCGGCAACGACGCCCCAGCCGCCCGGAAGCTCCTGAAGGCGCCGGATCGGCCCTGGCTTGACGACGTCGAAGAAGCGGAACAGCAGAAAGGACACGATCCAAGCTCCGGCCTCGACGAGGCCCGAGCGGTACGGGGCCATGAGCGGCACCGCCGCCGATGCGATGAGTTGCCCGGAAATCTCGTCGATGACGATGCAGCCCGGATCCTTCGACTCGAGCGCCCGGCAGACGGGACCGGCGGCGGCCACCCCTAGAAGACCCACGACGAGCCCGGACATCAAGAGTCCGACCGACAGCGTCACACTGCCGGCGTGAGCGGGGAAGATCGAAGCGTACGAAAGCCAGGCGGCGGCGAGCGCAAGCGCCGAACCGGCGGTCCCGGGCACCAGGGGCGAGAGGCCGGCGCCGAAGCCCGTCGCCAGCAGCGTCGCAAGAGGGTGTGCGGCAAACGCGCGGCGGGCGTCCGGCATTGACACGGGATCGTGTCGGAGGGAAGATCCGCTTGTCCTCATCGCGTTCCGCAGCGCCCTTTCCAAAGTCTATAATCGCGCAGAACGCGCGGAATTTTCTCCTGATCGAGAAAGGTGAGGACATGTCCAGCGTGAAATCAAACGAAAAATGGCGCGCCGTCGAGACGGCGCTCACCCAGATCGAGCGCCAGTTCGGCAAGGGCTCGATCATGCGGCTCGGGGAACGGCCGGAAGGGGCCATCGCGGTCATTCCGACCGGTTCTCTCGCCGTGGACGCCGCGCTCGGCGTCGGCGGGATCCCCCGCGGCCGGGTCGTCGAGATCTTCGGCCCGGAGTCCTCGGGCAAGACAACACTGTCGCTTCAGATCATCGCCCAGGCGCAGAAGACCGGAGGCCTGGCGGCCTTCATCGATGCCGAGCACGCGCTCGACGCCGAGTATGCGAAGAAGCTCGGCGTCGATACGGAGAACCTGCTCGTCTCCCAGCCCGACAACGGCGAGCAGGCGCTCGAGATCGCCGAAATGCTGATCCGCTCCGGCGCAATCGACGTCATCGTGGTCGACTCGGTCGCGGCCCTCGTTCCCAAAGCCGAGATCGAAGGCGAGATGGGCGACGCCCAGATGGGCCTTCAGGCGCGGCTGATGTCCCAGGCGCTGCGGAAGCTGACGGCGATCGTCTCCAAGTCGCGCACGAGCCTGATCTTCATCAACCAGATTCGCGAAAAGATCGGCGTGCTCTTCGGCAACCCCGAGACCACGACTGGCGGCCGGGCCCTGAAGTTCTACGCGTCGATCAGAATCGACATCCGCCGCATCGCTTCATTGAAAGACGGCGAGACGGTCGTCGGATCGCGGACCAAGGTCAAGGTCGTCAAGAACAAGGTCGCTTCCCCCTTCCGCCAGGCGGAGTTCGACATCAACTACGGCGAAGGCATTTCGCACGAAGGCGAGCTGATCGACATGGGTCTCGAGGCCAAGCTCGTCGAGAAATCGGGCGCATGGCTCTCGTACGGCGACCTGCGCATCGGTCAGGGTCGCGAGAATGCCAAGCAGTTCCTTCGAGAGAATCCCGAGCTTTCGGCCGAGATCGAACGCAAGCTGCGTCAGAACCTCGGCCTCGCGGCCATCGAATCCGCGGAGAAGACGTCGGCTGCGGCGCCTCCGTCGCCGGACCTGCAGAAGGATAAGGAGAAAGAGAAAGTCCGCCGCTAGGGCGGGCCATTTCGAGAATCGGGAACAAGGTTTGCAGTGCTCGGGTTCCCGATGGTGATGCGACCGTTCGCGCGCGCCCGCCTCGTCGCGGGCGCTTTTTTGTTGGCCGCGATCGCGGGGGGCACCGCTCTCGCCGAACAGGTGCAGATCGCGGGAGAGCGAAGCGATCAGTCCTGCCCCTCGGGAAAGACTCCGGTTGGAATCGTGCGGATGTCGCCGGCTGAGAGCGTAAGAGATATGTCGGGGTGCATCGTCCTGTTCGCGGTCACCGATCTTTCGGACTCCGCTCTCCCCGACGCCGCCTCGGCGCTCGCGCGCCAGACGGGCGCGCGCGGGGTCGTGCTCGACTTCGGGAACGGTCTTTCGACAGCGAGCGAAGGCTGGGAGACGCGTCTCTCCTATGTCGTAAAGACGCTCTCCTCCGCCGTTCGGTCCGCCTCGGCGACAGCACTCGTGGCGGTCGAGCTCCCCTCCGGGGAGAGCCGCGAATCCGCCTTCACGGCGATCGTCACATCCGAAGAGCTGCAGCCGTACATCGACGCTTTTGTGGTGCGGCCGGGCCAGCCTGCTCCGCCCGAGATCCCGCAGCGCGTCTGGATCCTCACGACATCGCCGGCGAGCGGTTCCGTCGTCGATTCCGTCATCGGCGCGCTCGCCGAGTTCCCGCAGGCCGCGCTCGCCGGCGTCCTCGCCGAGACGCGTCCCTTGACGGAAGACGACTGGACCGCGCTCGGCCGGCTGCAGGCCTACCTGACCGCCGACGTCTCCCGCGATCCGACCGCGACGCATTTGACGCGGAAAGACGGCTCGACGGCGGACGTGCTGCGCTTCTTCAACGCGAAGGCGTTTACACCGATCCTGCTCCTGCGCGAGGACGCTTCCGGCGAAGCGCGCATCGAGCCACCCGGCGGACCATTCGACCGCGCCTCGGTCGAGAACCTTGGGTCGGGCGCGCGACGGGATTTCGACCTGCGCGGGGCACGCGCTCTGACCCTGGATCTCTCGAGGGGGCCGCTCGTCGTCGTCCTCCAGCCCGCCGCACGCAAGCAGGGAGAAACGAAAGCCGCCGTCGAGGTCGGCGCGATACGGGGCTTGACGGCCGAGGAGATCATCGCCCGCGAGCGGGCCTGGGACGCGGGTCAGCGGGAGAAGGTCTCCAACTACGTCGCCTCGATGGACACGTCGCTGCGGTTCCGCGTGGCGGAATTCGCCGGGAGTCTCGATCTCACCATACGGGGGCCGTTCTTCTACGAGCGCGGAAGGCCCGGCGACTGGGCATGGCACGAGTTCTTTCTGAACGGAGTGAAGTGGAAGGGCCGGACCATCCCGAAGCTTCCCATCCTTCAGCCCGAGAAGGTCACGACTCTCCCGCTCGACATCCGCCTGACGGAGGAATACGCCTACGAGCTCGCCGGCGAGACGACGATCGATGGCCGTCCCGCGTATCGCGTCGATTTCCGGCCGCGCGCGACCGTCGGCGCCAAGCCGATCTACCGCGGCACCGCCTGGATCGACAAGGAGACGTTCGCTCTCCTGCGCCGCGAGTCGATCCAGTTGAACCTCAAGGGGGACACGCTCTCCAACGTTCAGACCGAGTACTACCGCGCGGTGCCCGAGTCGCCGGACGTCGTCCTGCCGCTCGAGATCCGCGGCCAGCAGGTCTTTTCGACGGCGGGCCGCACGACGGCGATCGAGCGGCGCGTCGTCATGAGCGACGTGGTCGTGAACGCGCCCGACTTCGCTGCGCGGCGACTGGAGGCCTACGCGTCGAGGTCGCAGATGGTCCGGGACACCGACGAGGGATTGCGTTACCTCGTGCCGGATCCGAAAGCCCCCGAGACTCGAATCGTCGAGAACAGGCTGACGCGCAAGAGTCTCTTCGGCCTCGGTGGCGTCTTCTACCAGACCGGCCAGGACTACCCCTTCCCGCTTCTGGGAGTCCAGTACTTCAACTTCGATCTTTGGGGAAAGAACAAGCAGCTCTCGGTCTTCTTCGCCGGGGCTCTGCTCTTCGCGAACTACACGGATCCGTCGCTCCTCGGCAGCCACTTCGATCTCGGCGCCGACCTCTTCGGCGTGGCTATCCCCTTTTCCGAGACCAACTACCGCGACGGAGAAGAAGTGAAGTCCGAGAAGATCAAGCACCTGCCCGAGTTCCTCCAGGTCAACGTGGGCCATCCCTTCGGGCCCTATCTGAAGATCTCGCTCGGGGTCTTCACCGCGTGGGACGACTACCAGCGTCACTCGGATACGGGCCCGAACTTCGTCACGCCGGTCGACACCTTCACCAACGGCGCGGAGCTGCGACTCAACTGGAACGAGGCGGGCTACAACGCGGCTGGCAAAGTCTCCTACCATTCCCGCCGCAAGTGGGAGCCCTGGGGCGATCCGGCCACCTCCGGCTACGATCCGAGGCAGAAGGACTACTGGAAATACTCCCTCGAGCTGACGAAGGGCTTCTACTTCCCGGGCTTCCGTAAGCTTCTCGCGAAAGTCTCCTATCTCGACGGCTCGGATCTGGACCGCTTCTCTCAATGGGATTTCGGGCCGCTCGGCGGCAACCCGATCCGCGGCTTCCCGGGCGGCAGCGTCCGCGCCGACCGGGCCGTGCTCGCCAACCTGTCCTACGGCCTCAACATCGAGAACGTCGTCCGCTTCGAGGTCTTCTACGACCAGGCTCTGGTGACCAACAAGCTCTCCGGATACGACAAGACCTACTTCTCCGGCGCGGGGATCTCGACCGCGTTCAACGGCCCCTGGGACAACACCAGGATCCGGGGCGAGGTCGGAATTCCCGTTGTGCGACATGGTGTGTCGGGATTCACGATCAGCGCGCAGTTGCTGAAGCTGTTCTAGTCCGTAGTTGGTAGTTGGTAGTCGGTAGTTCGTGGTTTGGAGCCCTATCCACTATCGACTACCGACTACTGACTACCGACTCGGCTATGCACTACCGACTACTGACTACCGACTACCGACTCGGCTATATTGCGCACCGATGCCCGAACCAATCCCCATGCCCTCCGCCGTCACTCCGGTACGGCGGGCGCTCATCTCCGTTCATGACAAGAGCGGAATCGCCGAGCTCGCCAGCGCGCTGATCGAACGGGGTGTCCGGCTCGTCTCGACCGGAGGAACGGCGTCGCATCTGAAAAACGCCGGCGTGGAGGTCTCCCTCGTCGAAGAGACGACCGGTTTTCCGGAGATTCTGGGCGGACGCGTCAAGACGCTGCATCCCAAGATTTTCGGCGGCGTGCTCGCCGACGATACGCGGGACGACCACGCGCGCGAGCTTGCGGAAGCCGCGATCGAGGCGTTCGACCTCGTGATCGTGAACCTCTATCCCTTCGAGAAGACCGTCGCCGCGGGCAAGGGACGATCCGAGGTCGTCGAGATGATCGACGTCGGCGGGCCGGCCATTATCCGCGCGGCTGCCAAGAACCACGCTCGGGTGGCGGTCGTCGTGGATCCGGCCGACTATTCCGGGATTCTCGAGGAGATCCGTGTGACGGGAGGAACGAAGCTGTCGACCCGGGAGCGTCTCGCCGCGCGCGCCTTCTCGCGCACGGCGGCCTACGACGCGGCGATTGCGGGATATTTCGCAGGCTCCGTCCGGGAGCCATATGCGTTTCCGGAGAATCTTGTCTTCGCATTCGACCGCGTCGGCGCCCTCCGGTACGGCGAGAACCCGCATCAGCGAGCCGCCCTCTACGCCTTCGCCTCGGCCCCGCCGGATGCGCTGGTCCGCTTCCAGATACTGCAGGGCAAGGAGCTCTCGTTCAACAATCTCCTTGACCTGGACTCGGCCGTTACGCTGGCTCGCGACTTCGAGGGCCCGGCCGCGGTCATCGTCAAGCACAACAACCCGTGCGGAGCCGCGATCGGCGAGACGATCAGCGAAGCCTTCGGCCGGGCTTTTGCCTGCGATCCCCTGGCCGCCTTCGGCGGCATCATCGCCATCCGGGGCAAAGTGGATGGCGCGCTCGCCTCCCTCGTGTTGCAACATTTCGTCGAGGTCGTGGCCGCCGACGACTTCACCGACGAGGCGCTGTCGTTTTTCGCCAAGAAGCCCAACATCCGGTTGCTGAAGGTCTCCGTCTCGCACCGGCCGGTCCAGGGACTCGACTGGAAGCGAATCGAAGGCGGGCTTCTACTCCAGGACGCCGACGCGGAGCCGGATCAGAGCTCTTCGTGGAGGATCGTTTCGCAGCGCAAGCCGACGGCCGTCGAGCGGGCGGCTTGCGACCTCGCCTGGAAGGTAGCCCGGCGAGTCAAGTCGAACGCGATCGTGATCGCCAACGCACGCCAGACGATCGGGATCGGAGCCGGGCAGATGAGCCGTGTGGACGCCTGCCGGCTCGCCGCCTCCAAGCCCGTGCTCCCGATCGTCAATTGCGGCGCCGCTTCGGATGCGTTCTTTCCCTTCCGCGATGGCGTCGACATCCTGGCCGAAGCCGGCGTGAATGCGATTGTCGCGCCCGGCGGCTCGATCCGCGATCAGGAAATCATCGCCGCCGCGGACGAGCGCAACCTGGCCTTTCTGATGGCGCCGCGCCGGCACTTCCGGCACTGATGACCGGGAGGAGGGAGGGAGGAGCTAGCAGGCTGCTGAAAAATGGATGCGGGCGTTGCGTCCGGCACTTTGCGATCGGCGCCCCCTCCGTAAGCTGGCGAAACCGCGTTTCATCCCTCGTTCTCGGGCGCCGGCAAAGTGCCGTCCGCCCTTCGGGTTACGGCGGCGCGCTCGTAACACCACCTCACACCCTTTTTCAGCAACCTGCTAGGCGGAGGCTCGCTGCGATTCTGTTTCTGGCGTCGTGGGGGGCGGCGGCGCAGACCCCTCTCCCCCTTCCTGCAATCCCCGAGGATGCCGCGGCACTGCTCTCGAAGGCCGTGGCGGCATATGGGGATGGCGCGGCCCACGTCTCCGCCTTCACGCAGATCTACACCCCTTCCGGATTCGCGACTTCTCGCCGCGAATCGGGGACCGTGTGGATTCAATCTCCTCAGAAGCTACGCTTCGATTACGCCGCTCCCGATAAGAAGATTTTCACGTACGACGCCGGAGAAGGCCGCTTCTTCTCACCGGAGGACATGCAACTGACGATTCGCAAGTTGCCGCCGGAGGAAAGGGCGCGGTTGCCGATCGTCTTCCTGACGCGGCCCGAAGAGCTCGCGCGGCAATACGACATCCAGCTCGACGCGGCGAAGGCGATCCTGCTAAAGCCCCGCGCATCCGGTTCGGAGCTGGCGTGGCTGAAGCTCTCCGTCAGCGGGACGGGCATGGTGGACGGGCTCGCCTACGAGGATGCATCGGGGAACCGGACGGAGTTCCGCTTCGACGATTGGCGCACCGAGAAGCCGCGGCCCGCCGTCGACTACCGGATCACCGGGCCAAAGGGAACCCGCATCGTTGAGAATTAGTCGGTCGTCTGCAGTAGTCCGTAGTTCGTAGCCTCGATTCTCCCATGACTACCGACTACCGACTACCGACTACCGACTACCGACTACAGACTACAGACTAGAATGCGCCCGTGGCCCAGGAGTTCTCTTTCGACGTCGTCAGCCGGGTCGATCTGCAGGAGGTTTCCAACGCCGTCCAGCAGGCCTCCAAGGAGATCGCCACGCGGTTCGATTTCCGCGGCAGCAAGTCGAAGATCGATTGGAACGACAAGGAACTCCAACTGACCCTCGTCTCCGACGACGAGCACAAGTTGAAGTCAGTCGTCGACATCCTCGAGACGCGCCTGGTCAAGCGCGGCATCGCCGTCAAGGCGCTCGACTTTCAGAAGGCCGAGCCGGCCGCCGGCAGCACGGTCCGTCAGATCGTCAAAATCCAGCAGGGAATCGCGTCCGAGAAGGCCAAGGAGATCGTCAAGGCGATCAAGGACGAGAAGCTCAAGGTCCAGGCCTCGATCCAGTCCGATCAGGTCCGCATCACGGGACGAGCCAAGGACGATTTGCAGGCCGTCATGGGCATGCTTCGGGCGCGCGATTTCGGCGTGCCTCTTCAATTCACGAACTATCGATGAGCATCCCCTCCCGACCCTCCAATCCACGGTTGCTGCGTGCCTACGACCTGATCGCCGACAAGCTGGCGAATGTGGAGGAGGAGCTGCTCCTCCATTTCCACTCTCCGATCCCTACGATCGACCGCATCGGCAAATACCTTGCCCAAGGGGGTGGAAAGAGGATCCGGCCGGCGCTGCTGCTGCTCTCCGCGCGCCTCCTCGATTACCGCGACGGCGACAAGGACGTCCGCTACGCCGCCGTCGTAGAGTTCATCCACACCGCCACGCTCGTGCACGACGACATCATCGACGAGGCGAGACTGCGCCGGGGCCGGACCTCGGCCAACGCCCGGTGGGGAAATAACCTGACGGTTCTCTTCGGCGATTACCTCTACACAATGTCGATGGGGATCGCGCTGGACGAGGGGGATCTGACGATCCTGAAGGTGCTCTCGGACACGACTCTCTCGATGATCGAAGGGGAGATCATCGGAATCGAGAAAGAAGGCACGATCGACGTCACGCGCGAAGAAGCGCTCGAGATCACACGCCGGAAAACCGCCGACCTTTTTTCGGCCGCCTGCCGCCTGCCTGCGCACTTTGCACCGCGAGGAGATCTCCTGGCTGCGGAACGGCTCGCCGAATATGGACGCTGCCTGGGAATGGCCTTCCAGCTCATCGACGATCTGCTCGACTACACGGGAAGCGTGGAAGAAGTCGGCAAGCCCGTTCTGAGCGATCTGCGCGAAGGAAAGCTCACGATGCCGCTGCTGCTGGCGATGCCCAAAGCAACGGACTCGGAGCGGCAAAAGGTCGGCGCGGTGCTTCGGGAGCGAGACTTCAAGAGCGTCCCTCCGGCGGAGATTCTGTCGGTGGTGGACCGGTACGACGGGATTACGAAGACGCGGGCGCTGGCGCGGGACTACGCCGGCGCGGCTCGCGTCGCACTCGGCGCTTTTCCGGACTCAGAAGCCAAGGAGGGTCTTCTTCTGGCGACGGAGTCGGTGATCGATCGAATTCGTTGACGGGTGACGGCCGGCGTGGCGAGCCTTCCATAGATCGTTCGGAACTTGGCCCAAATTCACTTAATTTATTAGGGGGCGGTTCACCCCTCATTCCCGTAAAAAAGAAGGATTTCCTGCTGTGAACTCTAAGTTTTTCTTGAGATCCTTGCGAAAAGTCATACACTGTTCGCAATGCTTCCGACCGGAAATCGCTGGATTGCTCTGGCCGCCACATTGAGGCATCTCTCCCAACTCTTTCCCAGTCAAACAGATCCATCGGGAGAGGCCGACCTCTATTTCCGGCGGGCCTGTCTGGCCGCGGTGGAGGAGCGGTACGACGTCGCCCTGGTCTTCTGCACCAAGGCGATCGAGGTTGCTCCGCGCCACCTGCCCGCGCGGCTCCTGCTCGCCCGGATCCATGACAAAGGGTTAGACGACCTCGACGCGGCCGTCGCAGCCTACAGGAAGGTCATCGCCCTCGCCGGCTACGACGGCGCCAATCCGCACTGCGTGGCGGCGCGCGTTGCGCTGGATGTGCTGGTCCAGAATGCCTAGTGTCGAGGTGGTTTCTGGTTTCTCGTCCCTGGTTCCTGGTTAAACCCGAGACCAGAAACCAGGAACCAGAAACCTACCTGACCTCGTTCGGCCGTGGCATCCGCGGATAACCCCAGGGATATTGCGGCGGCCGTCCCCAGACCTGTGCTCGGAAGCGCGCCCCGCTCGCAATGGCCGACCGCTCGAGGTCCACACGCCACAAGCCGTTCGAGACGAACGCGTCGCGGCCGAATCCCTCCAGATCGAGCGCGAACAGGATCCCACCGATACCCGTCGGACTCGCGGCCTCGATCGCAATGCGGTTCGAGCCCGCTCGCAGAAGTCGGCTGAGGTCGTAAAGGGCGAGCGGGTGGCCGGGCTTCTGTACGCCGCTTCCCACTCGGGCTCCGTTGACGTACAGGACGTGCGATCGATCCACGAACACCTTCGCCAGCGCTCGAGTCGGCGCGGAGTCGAGCTCGAAGCCGCCCGTCGCGTAGAAATGCAGCGGCCGCGGTTCGGAAATCTGCCTCGTGTACCAGATCCACTCGGCCTGCCCCGTCTCGAGCTTCATGCGGTCCGCGTGCGCGCGATAGAGGGCGTTCAGAGCGGCGGACCCGACGACGAGAGTCGCCAAAAGGAAGAGATAGGCCGCGATGGGCCGGGCCATCGGTTCGCGCGAGGTCCGGCCCTCTCTCGACGACGGTTCTTGACGCAAAACGGAGCCGAGGATACTATTGCGTGCGATGATTGCATGACGGTCGTCGCCGTTATTCCTGCGCGCTTCGCCTCCGCCAGATTTCCCGGAAAACCCCTCGCTCCCTTGGCCGGCCGCCCCATGGTCCTCCACGTTCTGGATGCCGTGCGCGCCGCCCGGCGAGTCGATCGAGTTCTGGTTGCGACCGACGACGAGCGCGTCGCTGACCGCGTGCGCGAGGCCGGCGGCGAGGCCGTCCTGACATCCCGGAACGCCGCGAGCGGGACGGACCGCGTGGCCGAGGTGGCCCGCACGATCGCGGCGGAGGTGTATTTGAACGTTCAGGGGGACGAGCCGCTGATGCCGGCGGAGAACATCGATCGGACGGTTGCCGTGTTGGCGGAGGACTCGCGGCGCTCCATCGCGACGCTCGTCTATCCGATCGCCGCCGCCGCTGCCGCGGATCCCCATACGGTGAAGGTCGCCGTCGCTTCCGATGGGCATGCGCTCTATTTCTCGCGCTCGCCGATCCCCTACTACCGGCAGGGACAGCCCGCATACCGCAAGCATCTCGGCATCTATGCCTATCGCTCCGCCACCCTGGCGGAAATCGCGGCGCTGCCCCCCTCGCCTCTCGAGAGAGCCGAGTCGCTCGAGCAGCTGAGGTGGCTCGAGGCGGGTCATTCCATCTGGGTGGGAGAGGCGACGGGAGATTCGATCGGCGTGGACACACCCGCGGATCTCGCCGAGGCGGAAAGGCTCTTGCGCAAGGAGGTCGTTTCGTGAGCACGAAGTACGTTTTCATCACCGGCGGCGTCGTCTCTTCGCTCGGCAAAGGCATCGCCGCCTCCTCGATCGGGGCCCTGCTCGAGGCGCGGGGCTTCTCGGTGGCCACGGCGAAGTTCGATCCGTACATCAACGTCGATCCCGGCACAATGTCTCCGTTTCAGCACGGAGAGGTCTACGTGACGGATGACGGCGCCGAGACCGACCTCGACCTGGGCCACTACGAACGCTTCACCTCCATGACCGCAAGCCGGCTCAACAACACGACGGCGGGCCGGATCTACGCGACCGTGATCGAACGGGAACGCCGCGGCGATTATCTGGGAAAGACCGTTCAGGTCATCCCTCACATCACCGACGAGATTAAGGAGTCGATCCGTCGGGTCGGCACGGAGGCCGACGTCGTGCTGATCGAGATCGGAGGTACGGTCGGCGACATCGAGTCGCTCCCTTTCCTGGAGGCGATCCGGCAATTCCGTCAAGAGGCGGGGCGAAACAACGCCGTGAACGTGCATCTGACACTGGTCCCCTACATCAAGGCCTCCGACGAGCTGAAAACCAAACCCACGCAGCATTCGGTCAAGGACCTGCTATCGATCGGAATCCAGCCCGATGTTTTGCTGTGCCGGACGGACCGTGCGCTTCCCAACGACGTGAAGCGCAAGATCGCGCTCTTCTGCAACGTCCCGGTCGAGGCGGTCATCAACGCCAAGGACGTCGCGTCGATCTACGAAGTGCCGCTGCACTTCGCGGCCGAAGGGCTCGACGAGATCCTCCTCGACCTTCTCTCGCTGCCGCATTACGATCGTGACCTCTCTAAATGGGAGACTCTCGTCAACCGGATCAAGAACCCGGCGGGCGAGGTCGACATCGCGGTCGTCGGCAAGTACGTGGATTATGGCGATTCCTACAAGTCCTTGAACGAAGCGCTCGCCCACGGAGGCATTGCGAACAATGTCCGAGTCAAGCTGCATTACGTCGACGCCGAAACGCTCGAGGGGGACCAGTACCCCGACATCCTTTTCCGCGCCGACGCGGTGCTCGTCCCGGGCGGATTCGGACGGCGCGGCGTGGAAGGCATGATGAAGGCGATCCGGTACGCCCGCGAAAAGAGAGTCCCATTCTTCGGAATCTGCTTGGGACTCCAGACCGCGGTCATCGAGTATGCGCGCAACGTCGCCGGCCTCGAGGAAGCCAATTCGACCGAGTTCGAAGAGGAGCCGAAGTACAAGGTCATCTTCAAGCTGCGGGACTTGATCGGCGTCGAGGCCCTCGGCGGCACCATGCGTCTCGGTAAGTACCCCTGCGAGCTATCGCCGGGCTCCTTTGCCGCGCGCGCCTACGGAGAGAGCTCGATCTCCGAGAGGCATCGCCACCGCTACGAGGTCAATCAGGAGTTTCTTCCCCGCCTGAGGGAGGCCGGCCTTTCCTTCACGGGTATGTCCCCCGACAAGAAATTCGTCGAGATCATCGAGCTCCACGACGACCACCCATGGTTCCTCGGTTGCCAGTTCCACCCGGAGCTGAAATCGAAGCCCTTCGCCTGCCATCCGCTCTTCAAGGATTTCATCCGCGCGGCGCGGGCGCACCGGGCGGCAACCCGGGGAGAGATGGGCGCCGAGCGCCGGGTTACCGCGGAGCTCGCCTGACGGAAACCCGCGCCATCCCGATCGCCCCCGGTTACACGGCCGGCGGGGATGCGCCGCCGATCTTCTTTGCCGGACCGTGCGTGATCGAGTCGCGCGCGCATGCCGTTGCGATGGCGCGGCGGTTGAAAGAGATCGCCGAGGAGACCGGCGCGCGAATCGTCTACAAGTCCTCCTACGACAAGGCCAACCGCTCCTCGAGAGAGTCCTTCCGGGGACCGGGTCTCGAAAAGGGCCTGGAGATCCTCTCGGAGGTCAAGGAGAAGACGGGTCTTCCGGTACTCTCCGACGTCCACCAGCCGGAGCAGGCCGCGAAGGCTGCCGCCGTTCTCGACCTGCTCCAGATCCCGGCCTTTCTCTCCCGGCAGACCGACTTGGTCGCCGCCGCGGCACGAACCGGCAAGCCGATCCACGTCAAGAAGGGTCAGTTCATGGCGCCGGACGACATGGAACACGTCATCGAGAAGTGCCGTGCCGAAGGGAACGAAAAGATTCTTCTCTGCGAGAGGGGAAGCTCATTCGGATACCACAACCTCGTCGTGGACATGCGCTCTTTTCCGATCATGCGCCGTTACGGCTTTCCGATCGTTTACGACGTCACGCACTCTCTGCAGTTGCCGGGGAGCGGAAAGGAGACGGGCGGCCTCAAGCAGTACGCAGGCGTGCTCGCCCGCGCCGCGGCCGCGACCGGATGCGTCGATGGCTTCTTCATGGAGGTACACGACGACCCGGAGCATGCGCTTTCCGATCGCGCGACGCAGCTCGACGTGGCGGGCGTCGCGGACCTGATCCGGAGTCTCCTCGCGCTGAGCGCAATCGCTAGGAGTCAGACGCCATGAGTCATGGGTCATGAGCCGCGAGACGGCGAAGAATGACGACTCACCGCTCACGACTCACAACTCATGACTATTTCGGCTTCTTCGAGGAGGCGGCGGTCTTGCCGTCCTTAACCTCGACGGCTGTCGCCGTCATACGGTATTCGATCGTGACCTTGGCGCCGACCTTCAGGTCGCCGGTGATCTTGGTCGAAGCATCCCGCTCGATCTCCCAGCGATCCTTTCCCTTCTGAACCGCGATCATCGTGTCGGAGACTTCCAGAACGGGGCCCGTGACCTGATACGTCTTCGCGGTCGCCGCCCACGCCGACGCGGCGAGAAGCAGGCTCGCCAGGACGAGCGCCGCCGGAAGCCGTCTTCTGTGTCTCATGATGAAAGCCCTCCTCGAAGCACGATCCTATTTCCACTCGACGCGCGACGGCAATTCGGCGGATCCGGCTTCCCGAATCGCGATGAGCGGCTCCTCGACGGGGTAGCCCGCCTCGATCCAGGCCTCGAGCCCTCCGGCGAGCGGACGGACCAGAATGAACCCTCTGTCGATGAGCATGCGGGCCACACGGGCCGCCGAGGCCTCGTTGGGTCAGGTGCAGTAGAGGATGATCTCCCGGTCCCGCGGCAGCTCGCTCAGTTCCGCGTCGAGCTCGGGCACCTCCAGGACGGCCGCTCCGGGAATCCGCCGCGGATCGTGCGCCCGCGCCCCGGCTGTTCTCACGTCGAGGACCACCGGGCTCTTCCCTTCGTCCATCAGCCGCCGCAGGTCGTCGACCGATATACGCGCCATCCGCAGCATCTTGTAGAACCGTCGGCGCTGCCACCACTTGAACGCGACGTACATCGCGAGCACCGTCGCCACGAGGGCGAGGGCACTGCTCCCGATCGAAGTGAGGAACGCGAGCGCCCGGTCGATCGCCCTGTGAAAGACCATCCCGCCAGCGATTCCCGCGCCGGCCCACAGCATCGCTCCCCCCGCGTCGTAGAGAAGGAAGGCGCCCACTCCGGCTCCCATCGCCCCGGCGAGTGGCGGAGCGACGGTCGAGAAGCCCGGGATGAACTTCGCGAACAGCAGCGACGGCATTCCCCAGCGCTCGAATACCGATTCCGTCTGGCGGACGCAGGAATCGGGCGACAGAGAGATCCTGCAGAGCGTCTTCAGGACGCGGTGTCCCTGCAGCCGTCCGAGCAGGTACCAAACGAAGTCGGCGATCAGCGACGCGGACACCGCCGAGGCGAGAACCGCGAACGCCGAGACGTCCCGATCGATCGCCAGCGCACCGGCCACGATCAAGACCGGAATCGCCGGGATCGGCGCGCCGAGCTGCTCGAGCAGAACGATCCCGAAGATCAGCGGAAGGCCATAAGTCACGACGTACTGTGTCAGCTGCGCCATGGGTTGAACTCGCGCCGACCATTCTAGTCACGATTGGCGAATGATGATTTGCGATTTGTGAGGGCGCGCCAAGCCGTTTTCAGGTAATCACCAACCCCCAATCCGCAATCACCAATTAATATAGACATGTGACGCTCGAGGCGGCCAAGAAGGTCCTGGAGATCGAGGCCGACTCGGTCCGCCGCCAGATCGGGAACCTTGGCCCCGAATTCCTGCGCGCGATCGAGGCGGTCGAAGGGTCGCGCGGCCGCCTCTGCGTGACCGGAATCGGAAAATCCGGCTTGATCGGTCAGAAGATCGCGGCCACTCTCGCCTCCACAGGCACCCCTGCCTATTTTCTCCACGCCGGCGAGGCGAGCCACGGAGACCTCGGCATGCTGATGCCCGGCGATGTGGTCCTCGCGCTTTCCTCCTCGGGCGAGACACCGGAAGTCGTGCGCCTCCTCGAGTTCGCCCGACAACAGGCGATTCGGACGATTGCGATGACCGGCGTTCCGGACTCCTCCGTATCGCGCGCCGCCGAGATCACGATCTCCGTCGCCATTCCCCGCGAGGCGTGCCCCTTGAACCTCGCGCCGACGGCGTCGACGACCGCCATGCTTGCGATGGGTGACGCTTTCGCCCTATCGATTTCGGAGCGGCGGGGATTCAACGAGGAGGATTTCGCGCTCCTGCACCCGGGCGGAAACCTCGGCCGGCGCTTCCTGAAGGTCAAGGACCTCATGCGCATCGGCGACCGAGTCCCCCGTGTCCCTGCCGAGGCGTCCATGACCTCGGCGATTCACGAAATGTCGCAGAAGATGATGGGCATCACGGCGGTCGTCAACGGCACGGGCCGGCTGCTCGGCGTGATCTCGGACGGCGATCTGCGGCGGCTGCTCGAGAGCGACCCGAGTCAGCTCCAGAAAACGGCGGGCGATTGCTGCCACCGGCAGCCCCGCACGATCGATCCCGACGAATTCGCCTCCGCCGCCCTGGAGACGATGGAGACGGCGCGGATCACCTCTCTCTTCATCGCCGACGCCGAAGGGCGCCTGGAAGGGGCGCTGCATATGCACGATCTTTTGTCCGCAGGGATCCGTTAGGGAGAATTGACGATTGACGATTGACGATTGACGATTGACGATTGACGATTGACGATTGACGAAACAATCGGCAATCGGCA
>DASXTI010000078.1:0-54232 GCA_036505535.1 Thermoanaerobaculia bacterium | reverse complement strand
TGCCAGACCTGCCGGACGCCGATGACCCTTCTTCCGACTAAACTCGACGTCAGCCCATCCGACTGGCACCCCTCCGACGATCGGATCGCCGCCGTGCTGACGGAAGTGTTCCACTGCGTCCTCTGCGGGCGCGTGGCCATTCGGCCGCCGGTCTCCGAGTCGCCGCGCTCGCAAGCCGCGTAAAAGGCCGGGTCGGCGCGAGGCTCACGCGAAACCGTCAGAGAATAGTCTTCTTCCATGTCTCTCTCCGGAAGGGCCGGTCTGGATCCTGAGCGAGTGCGCCTGGCCGAGGACGCGCGGCGGATACGCAACTGGAAGCGCTGGGGCCCCTACCTCTCCGAGAGACAGTGGGGCACGGTCAGGGAGGACTACAGTCCGCAGGGGGATGCCTGGGGATACTTTCCCCACGATCATGCCCGCTGGCGGGCCTATCGCTGGGGCGAGGACGGCTTGCTCGGCGTCTCCGACCGGCACCAGTACGTCTGCTTCGCCCTGGCGCTGTGGAACGGGAAGGATCCCTTTCTGAAGGAACGCCTCTTCGGCCTGGCCGGACCGCACGGCAATCACGGCGAGGATGTGAAGGAGTGCTACTACTACCTGGACTCCACGCCAACCCACTCTTACATGAAGGCGCTCTACAAGTACCCGCAGCGAGAGTTCCCCTATCGCGCGCTGCTCGAGGAGAACGCGGGCCGAAACAAGCAGGATCCGGAATTCGAGCTGGTGGATACCGGTATCTTCGACGACGACCGGTATTTCGACTTGTTCGTCGAATACGCCAAGGCCTCTCCGGACGACGTCCTTATCCGGATCCGCGCCTTCAACCGCGGGCCGGAAGCGGCGCCGCTCCATTTATTGCCGACGATCTGGTTCCGCAACACATGGTCGTGGGGCCTCGGTACGCGCCGCCAGCGGCTGCGGGAGGGGTTGGCCTCGGCGGGCCGGCGCTCGATCGATCTCGACAGCGAGTACTACGGACGGCTCGCCCTTCTTTGCGAGGGGGTGCCGGAGCTTCTCTTCACGGAGAATGAGTCGAATGCGCGCCGGCTGTGGGGTGTCGAGAACGACTCCGCTTTCGTCAAGGATGGCATCCACGAGCGTGTCGTGCACGGCGTGGAGACGGCGGTCAACCCGGAGCGGGTCGGCTCGAAGGCCTCCGTGCTCTACGCTCCCGAGATTCCGGCGGGAGACTCCGTCACCTTGAGGCTGCGCCTGGCCGCGGGAAACGGCCCGGAGGACCCGTTCGGTCTTTCCTTCGAATCCCTGTTCGAGGAGCGCATTCGGGAAGCCGACGAGTTCTATTCCTCGCTCGCCACGCCGGATCTCTCCGAGGATGCGCGGTCCGTGCAGCGGCAGGCCTTCGCGGGCCTTCTCTGGTCGAAGCAGTTCTACCATTACGACGTCAATCGCTGGCTCCGAGGCGATCCCGCCGGGCCGGAGCCCCCGCGCGAACGTCTCGACGGCCGAAACAGCGACTGGACGCATCTCTTCAATGCGGACGTCATCTCGATGCCGGACAAGTGGGAGTATCCATGGTACGCGGCCTGGGACCTCGCGTTCCATTGCATCCCCCTCGCGCTCGTAGACCCCGACTTCGCCAAGCAACAGCTCGTCCTTCTGCTCCGCGAGTGGTACATGCATCCCAACGGGCAGCTTCCGGCCTACGAATGGGCGTTCGGCGACGTGAACCCGCCGGTCCACGCCTGGGCCGCGTGGCGGGTCTACAAGATCGAGAAGAAACGCACCAGGAAGGGGGATCGGAAGTTTCTCGAGCGGGTCTTCCACAAGCTTCTGCTCAATTTCACCTGGTGGATCAACCGGAAGGACGCCGAGGGCAAGAACGTCTTCCAGGGCGGGTTCCTGGGCTTAGACAACATCGGCGTCTTCGACCGGAGCGCGCCGCTGCCCACGGGAGGCCACATCGAGCAGTCGGACGCGACGAGCTGGATGGGGATGTACTGCTTGAACATGCTCGCCATCGCCCTGGAGCTGTCGCGAGAGGATTCCGCCTACGAGGACGTCGCGTCCAAGTTCTTCGAGCACTTCGTCTACATCTGCCGGGCGGTGAACAACATCGGCGGAGAAGGCATCGAGCTCTGGAACCGGGAGGACGGCTTCTTCTACGACGTGCTCGATCTGCCCGACGGCCGCAAGCTGCCGATGAAGGTCCGCTCCATGGTCGGACTGATCCCGCTCTTCGCGGTCGAGACGATCGGCTCGGACGTGGTGGACAAGCTTCCCGGGTTCAAGCGCCGGATGCAATGGTTTCTGGAGAACCGGCCGGACTTCGCGCAGCACATCGAGACCGAGACAACCGCGGGCGGCGTGCGCCGCTTCTTGTCCCTCGTCAACCGGCAGCGTCTCAAGCAGATCTGCCGATATCTGCTGGATGAGAGCGAATTTCTTTCTTCCCATGGGATCCGCGCCGTGTCGCGGTACCATCGAGACCATCCCTACGCTCTGAATGTGATGGGAGTCGAGCACCGCGTCGACTACGAGCCGGCGGAGTCCTCGACGGGCCTCTTCGGCGGCAACTCGAACTGGCGGGGGCCGGTCTGGTTTCCGGTCAACTATCTGATCATCGAGTCCCTGCAGAAATTTCACTTCTATCTCGGCAATGGTTATCGCGTGGAGTGTCCGTACGGCTCCGGCCGAATGGAGACGCTCTGGGGCGTGGCGGAAGAATTGTCGCGCCGGCTCAACCGGCTATTCCTGCGCGACCCCCGTGGCCGGCGGCCGATCTACGGCGGCAAGGAGAAGTTCCAGAGCGATCCGCACTTTCGAGACTACGTTCTTTTCCACGAATACTTCCACGGCGACGACGGTACAGGCCTCGGCGCCTCCCACCTGACGGGATGGACGGGGCTCGTCGCCAAGCTCCTCCAGCAGAGCGGACAGTGAGGAGAGTCGTGCGTCATGAGTCGTGAGTCCTCAGCCGGACAAGACGACTCGATAGGAGGGTTGAAATGCTCTCTCGCCCGCGTCGCTCGATCCTCTCGGTCGCCGCGCGGCTGCAGTGGCTGCCTCCGACGGTAGCGCGGCTGACCCTCGGCTGGATCTTCTTGCAGTCCGGCTGGGGCAAGCTTCACGACATCCCGAAGGTCGTGGCGTTTTTCAGCCAGCTCGGAATCCCGGCGCCGGGATTCCAGGCGCGGCTGGTAGCGACGACGGAATTCGTCTGCGGATGTCTGCTGCTCCTGGGCTTGCTGACGCGGCTCGCCAGCCTGCCGCTGATCATCTCGATGACGGTCGCGATCGTAACGGCGAAGAAGGAGGAGATTCACGAGCTCTCGGATCTCTTCGGCCTGTCTGAATATCTCTTCATCGCGCTGCTGCTGTGGCTCGCGGCGTTCGGTGGCGGCCCGCTTTCTCTCGACCGTCTCCTCGCTCGGCGGCTCACGCGTGAGCCATAGCCAACGAGATTCCAAGAAAAAGAGAACGAGGTTTGGCCGGGCCTCGCGCGCGGGTTCTCGGTTCCACCTCTTCGAGCCGCTTCCTTCTCCAGATTCCCGGATTTCTTGCCCCGGCCCTTAAGGCGACCGCACAACGGATCCTTCCCTTTCCGCCGCTCGTCCTCGGGGACCTTCGGTCCGTCACGTCATTTGCGCTCGCGCGCGGCTCCGATGCGTTGAGCCTCGATCCATGAATCCGTAGCGCGCTTCTTCCTTCCCGAAATCGGATCGGACCTCGTCCGCCGCAAGACGTTCTTCGTCCCGCGCGTTCGCCGCATCGGCCTTGCGCGGCCGCGCACGGCGCGCGAAGCCGCGTGGCACTCACGTTGCTCCTTGAGCGACCCCGGCGGCGCATCGCGGCGAGCGGAAAGGAGGAGACGAAGCGCCGAAGCGCAACACGGATGACCGAAAAGACCAACCCTAAAGAAGCGAGGTTTGAAGGAATGAACGGAAACAGAAAGAAGCCCCGGACGGCGGCTTGGGCGTGGGCGGCGGCGTTCGCCGCTTTGCTTGCGGTCGCGCCGGCGTCCACGGCTCAGCAATTGAGCGGCAACATTTACGGATACGTCGCCGACGAGCAGGGAGGAAGGCTTCCCGGAGTCACCGTCACCTTGACGGGCGTCGGAGCCGCGAAGACCCAGACGAGCGACGCGCGTGGCGAGTATCGGTTTCTGAATCTCGATCCGGGGTCCTACACGCTGACCTACGAGCTGCAGGGCTTCACCAAGATCACCAAGCCCGACGTGCAGGTCTCCGTCGGTCAGAACACCAACACGAGCGCGGCGTTGAGGATCTCGAGCGTCGAGGCCACCGTGACCGTCAAGGGGGAGCCCTCGCTCCTCGACACGCGGAAGGTCGAGACCGGCGCGGTCGTGGATCAGGAGCAGTTGAAGTCGATCCCGACGGCCCGCGACCCGTGGGTCATCCTCCAGACGGTCCCCGGCGTCCAGGTCGACCGCGTGAACGTCGGCGGCAGCGAGAGCGGCCAGCAGTCGAGCTACGTCGGCCACGGCGCGGATTCGGCTCAGAACGTCTGGAACGTCGACGGCGTCACGATCACCGACATGGGCGCCCTCGGCGCCTCGCCGACCTACTACGACTTCGACTCGTTCGAAGAGGTCCATGCCGCCACCGGCGGCAGCGACGTGACCTCGTCCACGCCCGGAGTGCAGCTGAACCTCGTGACCAAGCGCGGCAGCAACGACGTTCACGGCTCGGCGCGTCTCTTCATCGCCGATGGAAAATGGCAGTGGGACAACCTCCCGCAGGAAGCGATCGACCAGGGGGTGCTCGGCGGCAACCGCGTCAACGAAGTGCAGGATTATGGCGTCGAAGTGGGCGGACCGGTCGTGAAAGACCGGGTCTGGCTGTGGGGGGCGTATGGCCGCAATCAGATCAACCTCTTCAACATCGTCGGCTCGGCAGACAACACGACGCTCAAAGACGTCAATGGAAAGTTAAACGTCCAGCTCCTCGAAGGGACGGCCTTCACGGGAACCTTCAGCGACGGCAACAAGGTCAAGTTCGGACGAAACGTGAGCCTCACGCGTCCCCCTCCCGCCTCCTGGAATCAGGACGGACCGACGCGCATCTGGAAGGGGGAGGTTTCCCAGGTCTTCTCCTCCTCGCTCTTCATGACGGCGTCGTATTCGTCCGTCTCCTCCGGCTTCTCGCTGCTCCCCCAGGGGGGCACGGACTACAACGCCCTCTTCATCGACGAGAACGGCGTCTTCCAGGGAAGCTATCTGGCGTACGAGACCGTTCGGCCGCAGCATCAGGTCAACGCCACCGGCTCCACCTTCTTTTCGACCGGAGGCGTCGGCCATGAGCTGAAGTTCGGTTTCAACTACCGCACGACGGATATCGCGTCGAACTCGGCATGGCCGGGCAACGGCAATTTCGGCGACCTGGCGGATTTCAGCTCGCCGGTCGCGATCCTCACGCGTCCGGCGGTCGTCAAGACCGATCTCAACTATTACAGCGGCTACCTGAGCGATACGCTGACGCTCGGTAACCTGACCGTCAATGCCGGCGTGCGGTACGACGTGCAGAAGGGTCGCAATCTGGGCTCGACGACGCCGGCCAACCCGGTCATTCCGGACCTGGAACCGTCGATCACGACGACGGACCAGGGGAGCCCCTTCACCTGGAAGAATTTCGTCCCGAGGGTCGGCGTCACGTATGCCCTGGGGCAGGACAAGAAGACTCTGGCCAAGGCGAGCTACGCCCAATACGCCGATCAGCTGGGCAGCGCCACGATCTCGTTCGTGAATCCGGGCGCGCTGTCCGCGCTCTATTACCGCTGGAACGATGCCAGCGGGGACCACGTCATCACGAGGGACGAGCTCGATTTTAGCGACCTCGTGTCCTTCTACGGTCTCGATCCCGCCAATCCCGGTTCGGCCGTTTCGCCCAACCGCCTCGATTCCAACCTCAAGGCGGGGAAGACGGACGAGATAATCGCGGGTATCGAGCGGGAGATCCTTCCTGACTTCGTGGTCGGCGTGAGCTACACCTATCGTCAGTACGACGGCGCGATCTGGCCGCATCGGACCGGGCTGACGGCCGCGGACTACGAGGTCGCCGGTTTTCTCGACGGCACGCTCTTCGACGGGACGACCTTTCACCAGCCGTTCTATGCGCTGCGTCCGGGCGTCGCGATTCCGCCCGGCTTGACCATCAGCAACCGGCCCGACTGGAAGACGACCTACAACGGCGTGGATCTGACGTTCCAGAAGCGGCTGACGAACAAGTGGCTCGTGCGCGGCAACGCGACGTACCAGGACTGGAAGCAGAAGGGAGGCCCTGGGTCCTGTTATGACCCCACCAGCGACCGCGGCGGCAACAACAACCTATGGCCGGGAACGGCGATTGGCCTTCCCACCGGTTCGACCTGCGCGGGCGACGACATCGCGGCCCTTCCGGCCGGAGCGGCAAGCGGCGCGAAGGGCGAGGTCTTTCTGAACTCGCGCTGGCAGTTCAACGTCGGCGGCCTCTACCAGCTTCCGCTCGGCTTCGCCATCGCGGGCAACTTCTTCGGGCGCGAGGGATATCCCTACATTCAGTACGTCCGCAACGATCCCGGTGACGGCCTCGGCCCGCGGGACAACATCATTGGAAAGCTGGGCGACCACCGCTACGACAACGTCTATGACTTCGACCTTCGGCTCGAGAAGGTCATCGCGATCAAGCCCCTCGAGGTCACCCTCTCCGCGGACATCTTCAACGTCTTGAACCAGGGCACCATCCTCCAGCGCAATGCGCGCGTGGATCAGGCCACCTACAACCAGATTCGGGAGATCCAGTCGCCTCGCATCTTGCGGCTCGGCGCTCGGGTCTCTTTCTGAAGACCCGGGGTCAGGTTGAAACCTGACCCCTTTGATTTTGAAGCGGGCGGGCCTTCGGGCCCGCCGGTTCTTTCCTTTATGATTTCCAATCGCCAATCGCCAATCGCCAATCGGCAATCGCCAATCACAAATCTCCAATTTCCCTCACTCTCCCGGGGCGGGAGCGGCGCGATAGGCGAAGGGCGGAGAAGGCTTCCCCGGTGCCGACGCGCGCAGCAGATCCGGCGGCGCACCGGGAGCTTCGACGCTCTCGAGGAAGAACGACGCGATTCGGCGCGCGTGCTCATCGAGTCGTTCCCCTTCGATGTTGGATAGCATCACGGTCACCAGCCGCGCGTGCGGAATGATCACGATCGCCGCCCGGCCTCCCACGCCCCGGCCGCCGTGCCACACGTAGCGGCGGCCGTGCGAATCGGTCTCGACGAACCATCCGAGCCCGTAGCCGGTGGGCGAGCCATTTCGCGTCTTCTGAGACGTGAACATGGCCTCTGTCGTCTCGTGGCGAAGGAGCTCGCCGCGAAGAAGCGCCGCGCCGAACCGCACGAGATCCTCGGTCGTCGACAGCAGGCCTCCGGCCCCCCATCGACAGCTCGTGTCCACGGGGCGCGCCGCCCGCAGAAGACCAAACCAGCCCCGCTCGTAGAACAGAGAGCGTCCCGGCAGGAACCGGCGCGGATCGTCGATCATCGTGGAGCTCATGCCGGCCGGGCCGGAGACGGTCTCTTCCAGAAGGTCGGCGAATCTCTCCCCCGAAGCCGCCTCCAGGACCGCCGACAACAAGAGGTAGCCGTGGCGCGACGGCGCGTACCCGAGACCGGCGGGCCGAACGAACAGCGGACTCGGCAGGCTGCGAAGGGCGTCCTTCGCACCCGAGCAAGGGCCGGCCATCTCGTCGCCGTCCGCGAGGTCCCTCGCCCCCGCGAGGTGTCCGGCCAGCGTTCTCGGTGTGACGGGAAACCCGTTGTCTAAGACGTTCGGCAGATAGCGCTGCAGTGGCGCGTCGAGATCGAGACGGCCTTCCTCGGCGAGCTTTGCCATCACGGTCGCCGTCAGGGGCATCGCGACCTCGTAGATGCGGAACTGGGTTGCGCGGGAAACGGGAAGCTGGCGATCCACGTCGGCGAACCCGAAGGAGGTCGACCAGACGATATCGCTTCCGACGGCGACGGCGACGGCCGTTCCCGGATAGAGCTGCAACACCTGATCGAGCAAGGCCCGGGATCGCTCGATCGCCTTCTGACGCGCGGTCTTTCCCTCCGCGTGGGCGGCAGCCGCCGTGAGAACTCCGCCGGCGATCGCCAGAGCGAGAATCCGGCGCTTCGGCTTCATGACGGCGCCAGCTGCGGGCCGGCCGCGGCGGGAGGACGAGGGGCGGACTCGAGGGGAAGCGGAAGAGGCCAAAGCGGAGGCTCCGCCGAAGGAAAAATGAGCGGAACGGTCAACGCGACCTCGCAGCCGCGCTCGGGTAGTCCGCGGAACTCGAAGACGTGGTCGTCTGAGTAGAGCAGCACGAGACGGTCGCGCGTGTTTCGCAGCCCCACGCCCTCGGTCTGGAACCGCTGTGCCTCGCCCGAGGGACCGGGCCCGTCGTCGCGGATCAGAATCCCCAGCCTGTCCTGCCCCTCGCGGCGTGCCCGGATCTCGATTCGTCCGGCGCCGGGCCTGGCGGCGATGCCATGCTTGATCGCGTTCTCGACCAGAGGTTGAAGGATCAGGTTGGGCACGAGCGCTTCGGCGATACCGGGCTCCATGTCGAGCCGCACCGTGAGCCGATCCTGAAACCGGGTCCGCTGAATCTCGAGATAGACGGAAAGAAGCTCGACCTCCTTGCGGAGCGGGATTAAGTCACTCCCTTCGTTCTGGAGCGAGAGTCGCAGCAGATCGGCGAGCCGGACGACGGTCCGGGAGGCGGCCTCGCCGTCGCGAAACACGAGAGGCAGAATGCTGTTCAACGTGTTGAAGAGGAAGTGGGGATGAAGCTGCGACTTGAGCGCTTCCAGGCGCGCGTTGGCCAGGCGCGTCTTCAGCTGCGAGGCCCGCACGTCACGCTCCTTCGACAGCGCGGAGTAGGCGAACATCCAGGTCGTTCCCACGATCGCGCCGAGTGTCACCAGGTGCGTCGGAAAGAGAATCGGAAGCAGATGGGGGAGCGCGCCGAGCTGTACCGAGACCACGCATGGGAACCGCATGAGGAAGGGGTAAGTGAGTTGGTAGGCGGCGCAATGAACCGCGGGAAGAAGGAGGGCGACAGCGGCGAGACGCGCCGCCGTCGCGATGCCGTGCGCTCGCGTGGGAAGCGAGCGCCAGGCAATCGAGACGACGAGCGGCGTCAAGACTGCCCAGACGACGGCCCATAAGAGGTTTTGCGTCAAGGCCTCCCACAGGCCGAACTCGAGACGCGGGAGCTGGAAGGGGTCGCTGAAGTAACGATCGGCCGCCCGGAGCAGACCGACCAGGATCCAGGCGGCGAAGACGGAGCCCGCGGTACTCCAGCGCGCCGAAGCCCCGGAGCGAGAGCGCTTGGGAGGCGCGGCGGACTTGCTCACGCTCGACCCGCCGCGGACGCCGGGACGGGGCCACTGTGCCGGAGGCTCGGGGAACCGCGGAGGCCCCCGTCTGGGCGCTGGGGGTTCGGGGGACCGCAAGGTCCACCGTCGGCGCGAGACAGAGGAAGCGTGAGGGAGACCTCATGTCCCTTCTCGAGCTTGTCGGAAAGCGTGATGCCGTGCCGATCCGGGAAGAGCAGCTCGAGGCGGCGCTTGGCTTTCCGCACGAAGGAGTCGTCGATCGAGACGTAGGCGGTCATGCCGATCGGGTCAGCCGGCGACTCCTGCACTTCGACGCGGAGCCGATCGGTTTCCGGCCATGCTCGGATCTCGATTCGGGAGCGGCCGGGACGCACCGAGATTCCGTTGGCGATCGCGCTTTCGATCAGCGGGACCAGAATCAAGTTGGGAACGGCGGCGTCCAGAACTTCGGGGGCGATCGCGAACTCCACGTCCAGCCGTTCGCGGAGCCGGGTCTGCTCGACCTGGAGGTAGAGGCGGATGTAATCGAGCTCCGTCTTCAGCGGTACCAGACCGGTTGCGTCGCTGTGAAGCGACAGTCGGAGAATGTCGCCGAGCTGCACGACGGTCCGCGCCGCGATGCGGGGCTCGGTCCGGATGAGCCGAAGAATCGCCGCAAGCGTGTTGAAGAGGAACGGGGGATGGAGGCGCAGCTTCAGAGCTTCGAGCTGTGTCTGGACGAGCTCCCGTTCGAGCTCCGAGGAGCGCAGCTCCTTCTCGCGATACGTGCGGTAATCGTCGATACCCCAGGTCGCGCCCACGATGCCGAAGTAAGTCGCCAGGCGCGTGGCTCCTCCGAAAGCGAGCGTGGCCAGAAACGTCTCGGCGAAGTCGCTGACGTTCTCCCGCGGATCGACGAGCTGCCAGAAAATATTGGTCCCGATCAGGTGCACGAGCGCGGCCAGGGCACCGGCGGCGAGCAGGGGAAGCACTCTCGAAAGCAGCTCGCCGCGCCGCGGGCGCATCCGTCGTGCCGCACGCATCACAAGCGGAGTCAACGCCGCCCAGAAGTAGGCGGTGACCAGACTCGCGGTCAGGGTCTCCCACCACGGCAATGCCATCCGCGGCTGGAGCGACGGACCGCGTAGATACCGCTGCGCGGCGATGAAGAAGCCGAAGGCCGTCCACACCACCAGGATCTCGAGCGCGCGCCGAGCCCGCGTGGGCCGGGGGGGCGTCGGATCGATCGTTCCAATCGAAGCGCGGCGGAGAACGCTCGTTGAACTGGGCGGCGAAGGCTCGGAGGCGTTGCCTTCGAGGGTCTGGCTGAGCGCGACCATCCTCTTCATGCGCTAGCCCGGACTGTTCATGCTCACCCGGCCGCCGTTCTCACGGGCTTCTACACGGCGAGCCGCCGAAACTCCTTGAGGCGCTCGCGGTAAGTGCTCGAGAGCGTGAGCTTCGTACCGTCTTTCAGGGTCACCGCATAATCGCCGTTGAACCAGGGGTGCATCTCCTTGATCTTTTCGATGTTGACGATCGTGGAGCGGTGGATGCGGAAGAACTTCTTCGGATCGAGCTTCGATTCGATACCGGCAGTCGTCTCGTGAAAGAGAAACGTCTCCTTGCCCACGTGGAGTCGCACGTTGTTCCGTGAAGATTCGATCCAATCGATGTCGGCGACGCGGAGGAACACGCTGCGATCGTCTTTCTTGATCAGGAGCCATTCCGGGTACGCGCGCTCCCGCTGAATGTCGTCGAGCAGCGCCCGCAGGACGGCGTTCAGTTCTCGCGAGGAGCTTCGGTTGAGCTCGACGCGGGCGCGCCCGACCGCTTCGTGGAGACGCTCGCTCGAGAAAGGCTTCATCAGATAGTCGACGGCGTGGGCCTCGAAGGCCTTCAGCGCGTAGCGGTCGAAGGCGGTGACGAAAATGACGGCCGGCATCTCCGGGACTTCGATGCTCGAGAGGACGCCGAACCCATCGAGGCCCGGCATCTGAACGTCCAGAAGCACGAGGTCGGGCTTCGATTCCGTGATGGCCTTGACGGCCTCGAAACCGTCGCCGCACTCGCCCACGATCTCGATGTCCGGTTCTTCCTGAAGGCCGCTGCGCACCCATTCCCGCGCCAGCGGCTCGTCGTCGACGATCAAGGTCCGGATCTTCATCCCCGCCTCCCTTGCATTTTCTGCAACGTCGCACCGCGTGATACGTAAGAAAACAGAAGGAGTTACGGAAAGATGCCGCCTGCTTTCGGCTCAAGAATCCGGACGAAAAATTCAAAATCCGGAACGGCCGCTTCGTCGAAAGGACGACGGCGCTTTTCGTCGTGACGAAGCCCGATTTCTGCGGGACGAATCTTTAGGACCGGGAGCGCCGCGGCGGTCATCGTCCCGTTAAACTTGTTTCTTGAATCGCAGGCCGATATGGATGAGTCCGTTGCGGCCTCGGTTTGGAGGTCGACGTGACGCTCATTTTCCGAGTCTGGCTGGGTCTTTCTCTCGCGGTGCTCGCCACCCCGGCGCGAGACTGTTCGGCGGGCCGGACGTCGAAGGCTGCCTCCCAATTGTCCCCGGCGGCCGTCCCGGTGCCTACGGCTCGACCGGACCCTTTCGTTTCCGTGGTGCGCCCCATCCTGACGGCTCACTGCGCACCGTGCCATGAGCCGGGGGGCAAGATGTACGAAAGGCTTCCTTTCGATCAAGCCAGGACGATCGCGGAGCACTCGGAGGGAGTGCTGCGCCGGCTGAAAGGGGACGATCGGGACGCGGTGGAGAAGTGGCTCGCCAGCCTCCCCGAGAGGATGGCTCCGCCGAAAGGCTAACGGTTCCTCGGCGTATAGGTCCCGTCGAAGACCGTCTTCCACGTCTTGCCGCCGTCCTTCGAGGACTCCCAGAGCTGGCGCACTCGACCATTCGACAACTTCGACCAGGAGATTCGGTTTTGCAGTGTGCCGTCTCTCGACGGGCCCTCGCCTTCCAACAGCATCTTCCCGCCTTTGAGCTCGCCGGTTAAGAACAGCACGTTGCCCTTCTCGTCGACCCAGGTCTGGCGCCACCGGCGCGCCCCGGCGTCGAAGACATTCAAGCTCGTGCCGCGGATCCCACCCGCGCCCGACCACTCCTCGCGCAGCGCGCAACCGGAAAGGATCCGAGTGATCCGATTTGCGCCGGCAAGCTTGCCGTCGGGAGTGGTGACGTCCCATTCGCCGAGCCAGAAGTCGAACTGGCGGTTCTCGGGCGCGGAGCAGGGTCCCGAAGCGGTCGCCATTCCCTCCGGTGGCTTCGTCGTGGCGCGCGCGATCTCGGGGTCGCCGGCGGTCAGGGCCAGGACTCCAGCGAGGGCGTGCAATATGGGAAACGCCACCGAAAGCTCCTTCCGCTGCCGGCGACTATGCGGAGGACCCTGCGCGCGGGCAAGGGCTCGAGGACCAGAGGCTCGAATCGGGTTCCTCGACCCGGGATTTCGCGGACGAGGGGAGGCGCCGTCGTCGGCACGACTTCGGCGAGGCGGTCTGCCCGGACGTACGATTCATAAGCAAACGCTTATATATCTTGAACGCTTCGGGACACCAGGTGCACCGAAGTCGCCTTCACCATCGCCGTGATGGTCTCGCCAGGGTTCAGACCGAGCTCCGCGCAAGCGTGCCGCGTGATGAGAGCGTGCAGAGGGAATCCGCAATCCAGCGTGACGCGAACCAGTGCTCCCTCCGGATGGACCTCCGCGACGCGGCCGGAGAGGAGGTTTCGGGCGCTCGTTCCCTCCCTCGGAGCCCGCTCGAGGATGACGTCCTCGGCCCGAATGCATGCAAACGCATCGCCTTCGACCCCTCCCGTGTCGACGGCCGTCAGGCGCATCCCTCCCGCGTCCAGAGTCACCAGACCATCGCCCCGGCCGACCGGTCGGACGGGGATCACCGTCTCGACGCCGACCGTTCGGGCCACGCCGAGATCTGCCGGGCGGCGGAAGACCTCCTCGACGGAGCCCGTCTGACGCACGGACCCCTCGGTGATGACCGCCATTCGATCGCCGAGCGCCAGCGCTTCCGTGCGGTCGTGCGTCACGAGCAGCGTCGGAATGCCGAGTCGCCGGAGCAGCCGGCCGAGCTCCATGCGGAGTGCCTGCCGCGACGGCGCGTCGAGCGCGGAGAGGGGCTCATCCAAGAGCAGGAGCCGGGGCCGTGGCGCCAGCGCGCGCGCCAGCGCGACGCGCTGCATCTGTCCGCCGGAAAGTTGAGCGGGACGGCGGCTCTCGAGGCCCTGGAGGCCCAGAAGCTCGATGACCTCGGCGACGCGGTCGACGCGTTCCGACCGGGACAATCCTTCGAGGCCGTATGCCACATTGGCTTCGACATCCCGATGCGGAAAGAGCGCGTAGTCCTGGAAGAGGAGACCGATCCGCCGCTGCTGCGGCGAGAGACTCACGCCCCGATCCGAGTCGAACCATGTCTCTGACCCGAATCGGACGCGGCCGCGGTCCGGGCGCTCGAGCCCCGCGAGGCAGCGCAGGATCGTCGTCTTCCCGGAGCCGGACGGTCCGAAGAGAATCGTGACGGGAGGCCCCTTCATGGAAAGCGTGAAGCGGGCCTCGATCGAGGGGCCTGCCGGAAAACGCTTCTCGAAATCGATCGCTACTTGATCGGCCACGGCGACGACAGGGTCCTCTGGAATCGGTAGGTCACGGCGAGCACGGCGAAGGATGCCAGCAGAAGGACGAGCGAAGTCCGCGCGGCCGCCGCGTAGTTGAGAGCCTGAACTTCGTCGTAGATGGAAATCGAGGCCGTGCGCGTCGAGCCCGGCAGGTTGCCTCCCACCATGAGAACGACTCCGAACTCCCCCAGGGTGTGGGCGAAGCTCAGAACCATTCCCGTGACGAGCCCCGGAATCGAGAGAGGCAGGATCAATCGAAAGAATGTCTTCGGCCGGGACACGCCGAGGCTCCAGGAAGCTTCGATGAGCCTCCGATCCACGCTCCCAAACGCCGCGGAGAAGGGCTGCACCGCGAAGGGGAGACTGTAGAGGACGGACGCAAACAGAAGACCCTGGAAGGAGAAGGGGAGCAGGTCTCCGGTGACCTCGCGATAGAGGCGTCCGAGGGGACTTCGAGGCCCGATGGCGATCAGCACGTAGAAGCCCAGAACGGTCGGCGGAAGGACCAGAGGCAGCGCGACGATGCTCTCGACCAAGAACTTCCAACGCCATTTCGAAAAGGAGATCCAATAAGCGATGGGAAGGCCGAGGAGCAGCAGGATCGCGGCCGTGCAGGTGGAAAGGCGCGCCGAGATTCGGATCGCTTCCCAGTCCATGAGTTACTCCTCCGCGAAGGAGAAGCCGAAGCGCTTGAGGATCGACCGGCCCTCCGCGCCCGTGACGAGCCCGCGAAAGAGCCGTGCGGCGTCGGCGTCGCGCGAAGCCTTCAAGATGATGCCGGCCTGCTCGATGCGCGGATAGGAATCGGGCGGAATCTCCCAGAAGCGGCCGGAGTCCTTCATCGCGGGGGCCACCGCCAGCGACAGAGCGAGGATGCCGATCTCGGCCGACCCGCTTTCCACGAACTGGGCCGTCTGAGCGATGTTCTCACCCAGGACGAGCTTGTCTTTGACCGAATCGTAGACCTGGAGCCTCCGCATCGCCGCCTCGGCCGCGCGTCCATACGGGGCATGCCTCGGGTTCGCGATCGCAATGTGTCGGACGGAAGCGTGCCGCAGCGCCCGGATGCCCAGGTCTTCGACGTCGATCGGAGAGGACCGGGGGACCCAGAGCACGATCCGGCCGATGGCGTAGAGGAACTCGCTTCCCGCCAGGCCCGCCCCCTCCGCGACGAGCCGGCGCGGGTATTCCGCATCCGCCGAGAAGAAGAGATCGAAAGGCGCCCCGCTCGAAAGCTGCGAATAGAAGATCCCCGAGGACCCGAACGAGGCCTTGACGGTGATCTCCGGATGTGCGGCGCGGAACGCCTCGATCAGGGCGTCCAGCGCGAACTTCAGGTCGGCTGCCGCCGCGATGCGGATCTCCCGGTTTTCGGCGGCCATAGAAGCTCCGGCGTCGACGGCCGGGAGGGCCGCCGCGAGGAGAGCCATGCCGAACGAGAGGCTTCTCCGCATCATGCCTCAATCAAGCTCGAATCACCATGACCTCGGTCGCCTTGATCAGCGCATGGGCGGGAGAGCCGACGCGAAGTCGGAGCTGCTGCGCCGCGGTCTTCGTGATGATCGCCGTGAGGCTCTGCCCGCCGACGTCGATCGTGACTTCCGCCAGCAAACCGGAGGTTCGGAGACGCGTCACGACGCCGGCGAGCTTGTTGCGCCCGCTGATCGTGTCCAGGCCGATGGGTTCGTCGGCGGGGCGTGACGCCATGGCGCCGAGCCGCCGAATCTCGCTCACGGGTATGCGATGATGGCCGCCGGGCGTACGGACCGAGCGAATCCGCTTTCGATAGATCCACTGCTTGATCGTCGGATAGCTGACGCCGAGCCATTTCGCCGCCTGGGCCGGCGTCAGCGGATCGCGTCGCGGGAAGGCCGTCATTGGCTATGATTCTATACGCTTTGATACGCTAAATTAGTAAAAATCCCATAAAATCGTAAGCCATCAGCGAGCACACGGAGGAGAAACCATGAAGGACCCGTTCCTGGCGGCCATGTGTCTGGCCCTGACGGCCGCCGCCGGTCTCCATGCCGAGGAGTGCGGCGAGGTCCCGAGCGCCCAGGAGTCGGCGGAGGCGCCCGCTCCCGGGAGTCCGCACCTGGAGTACGCGCCCGGGCGCGGTCTTCTCTTTCGGACTTCCGACGGCCTCTTCGAGGCCAGCCTCGGCTTCAATCTCCAGGTTCGTTACGCGCACCTGGACAACGACGCGTCCGCCGGCGGCGTGGATGCGGATCAGTTCCGCGTGCGACGCTTCAAGCTGTCCCTCGCGGGATATGCCTGGGATCCTCGGCTGACCTATCGCTTCCAGGCGGCCTTCGAGAACTCCGGCGACGCACGACTCCTCGACGACGCCTGGCTGAATTACCGCTTCGACGATGCCTTCGCCCTCCAGGGCGGGCAGTACAAGACGCCGTTCACCCGCGAAGAGCCCATGAACGACGGCGTCCTGCAGTTCGCGGAGCGCGCCGCCGTCGTGGAGGCGTTCAAGCCGAGCCGGGACATCGGCGCGATGGTGCAGGGATCCTTCGCGAAGGGCCTTCTCGCGTATCAGGCGGGCGTCTTCGGCGGCGCCGGGCAGAGCACAACGCGGACGACCTCCCACGTCATGCCGGTGCTCCGGCTCGTCGCGAATCCGCTCGGAAGCATCGGAACAGGCGAGCCCGATCTCGAGGGACACGCCTCGCCCGCGCTCTCCTTGGGCGCAAACGGTTTTCTCAACACGCTCACGAAGATCGATGACACGGCGTTCGAGACCGCGGTCCCCAACTACGTCGGCAAGTCCGGCTGGCTCGGCCGCGGAATTTCCCTCTTTCAAACCGGCGAGGACGTGCGCATCAAGTCGTGGGGTTTCGACGCGCAGCTGAAATGGCGCGGCCTCTTTGCTCAGGCCGAGTATCTGGTGGGACAGGCCGAAGGTTTGACCAGCGGGGGGCGGCTCTATGCCTACGGCTGGTACGGCGAGGCCGGCTATCTGCTTCTTCCCCGGCGCCTCGACGTGGCTCTGCGCTACTCCTGGGTCGACGCGAACCGCAACGTCGCACGGGATTCCGTCGGCGAGGTGACCGCCGCCCTGGACTATTACGTTCACGCGCACAACTTCAAGCTGCAGCTCGACTATGTGCGCACGCACCGGCAGAGGACCACGGGGGCGCCCGCCAACGATCAGACTTTCTTGATCCAGGCGCAGTTGATGCCGTAGCTCGTCGGTTGCTCGAGCACGGGCGCTCGAACTCGTATCGGGACGACTGCCCGAATCGCAGACTCGCCGCGATAGACTCCTGCCCGTGATCACGATCGAGACGAAGCGAGGTGACGCCGTGGCGCACGGCGATCGCCTTCTCATTCCGGTCGCAAGATCGCTTCGCGTCGACTTTCCGGGCCGCTCGGGAGCATTCATCTGGAATCGGGCCGTCGGAATCGTGGTCGAGGAGGCTCGCGGAAAGTACTGGATTCGCATTTCCGATCCGACGCGGCAAATCCGATGGCTGCTCTTCGGAACGGGAATTGCCGTCGTGCTTCTCCGTCGCCTTATGGTTCGTCCCCGCCTCGCACGGGCGTCGCCGTCATCGTTCCCATCGGAGATGAGTCATGAAGACGGAGAAGAAGGGGGATCATCCAACCGACACTCCGCTCCCGAGCGCTCCTCTCGCCGACGTGACGGGCGTGATGGAGAAGCTTCTCGAGGCCGCGGCCGTCTCGAAGGTCTACGGTGAACCGATTCGACACGGCGACACGCTGCTTCTTCCGGCGGCGGAGGTCCTCACGGTCGCGGGCTTCGGTCTGGGCTCGGGGAGCGGTGTTGCCGTTCAAAGAAGACAGGAGAAGAGCCGCGGCGGCGGGGGCGGCGGAGGGGGAGGGGGAAGAATTCTGGCTCGAAGCGTCGCCGTCATCGTCGCGTCTCCCGAGGGCGTGCGCGTCAAACCGGTGCTCGACTTCACGAAGATCGCGCTCGCGGCCTTGACGGCTGCGGGTTTCGTCGCGGCCAACTGGAAGGGGATGGCGAGACCCAGGAAGCTGTTTCGGACGTAACCCGGTTACCTCGCGTCGAATTGTGCGACTGCCAGCGCTCCCGGGAGGCGCGCTTGCCGTCGTCTCGGCACTCGCTTGCCCATCTGGCGCGCTCCTTGCGAGACGACGAATGAATGAAACGCTCGAAGGATGCCGGCTCGACGAAGAGGAGCGCACCGGGCGGAGGGCTCGCGATCCTCGCCATTCTCGTCTCCCTCGCCGTCGCCGCGGTCCTGCTTCTCCTCTATGCCGCCGCGGCGCACCGGTTGCTCTCGGGGCCGCAGCTGCGCTCCTGGATCAACACCGAGCCCGAGTCGACGTGGCTCGACTACGATGAGGCGACGTCTCTGCTGCCCGGCCGACTCCAAATCAAGAATCTGAGGATCCGCGGCAGCGACCGCAACGTGCAGTGGATCATCCGGCTGGCGGAGGCGCAGGTTCGGTACTCCGTGGCGGATCTCTTCGCGAGGAGGTTCCACGTCCTGCGAGTTGGCGGGAGGGGTCTCTCGTTTCGGCTCCGAAACAAGCTGGACCCGAAGGACCCGCTCAAGCCTCCCATGTCCCTATTGCCGCCCATTCCCGGCTTCGCCGATCCGCCTCTTCGATCGGAGAAGCCGGAGAGGATTGATGAGGGAGTTGGGAATCCATGGGCGATCGAAGTGCAGAACCTCTCGGTGGAGGGGCTCGAAGAGATCTGGATCGACGTCTATCGCTTTCGGGGGAACGCCCGTCTCCATGGAGGATTCTTTCTGCGCCCCGGGCTTCTCGCCCGCGTGGGGCCCGCAACGATCCCGGTTGCCGGCGGCCAGGTGGGAATCGGAGAGGATTCGATCGCGGCCGGACTCGCGGGGAAGATCGCCGCGTCCATCGACGCTTATGACCCTCGCCTCGTCCGAGGTTCCGCGGTTTGGGACAAGATCTCGGGCGATCTGAAGCTCGAAGGGCGCGTCGAGAGCCTGCGTTTTCTCAATTACTATCTCCGCCCCTCTCCCGAGCCTCGCCTTGCGGGTGGATCCGGCCCGGTGCGTGTCGCCGTCCACGTCGAGCGCGGGCTCGCGCGAGGCGTCGTCGAGGCGTCCGCCCGGCAGGGGGAGGCCCGCTACGCCGAGGCGACGCTCCGCGGAGATGCCGACCTCGCGATGCGTATCGCGAGCTGGAGGGTCGAGCGAGGCCCGCTGGAGCTCGCAGGCAGTCGGATTGCTCTGTCGGCGGTTTCCTCTTCCGGCGGCGACGAGTCCCGGCAATGGTGGGGGCGGTTCGAGGTCCCGTCCGGGAACATCCACGCCGGGGCGTTGACCGCCCGAGTCGACACGAAGTGCCGCGATGCGCGCCCCCTCTTCACTCTGTTCCGCACGAAGCTTCCGCGATGGACTCGAGGCCTTCTGAGTCTCGAAGGGCTCTCGGCCACGGCGACGGTGACCCTCGGCCCTTCCCTCGCTCGAGTCCGCGACCTCGACGCGGCCGGCGGGAGGTTCCGCATCCAAGGAGAGTACGTTCTCAAGGGGAAGGACCGCCGCGGCATCTTTCTGATCGGCACGGGTCCTCTCAACGTCGGGGTGGGCATCCGTGGCGACGCAACGAGCGTTCGTCTGATCGGCACCCACCGGTGGTTTGAAAAGGAGCGCAGCGAGAGCTACGGCTCGACGATCGAAGCCTCGCGATAGCGATAGGCGAGGTGTGCCGCCCACGGGAGAGTGTCGGCGTCGCCGCGCCCCTGACACCGTTCTGCTTCGGGGCTCGGTTCGTCCCGGGGAAACGGTAAAAACCCGGGAGCTCGAATGCCAATCGCCGCGTCTCCCGCGGGCAGCCTCCATTTAACAGATTCGCAAGCGATATGCCACCGGATCGGAGGCGGCGCCAAGTTTCTGGAGGCACAGGTCTTGCAGCCGACAGGCCATCATGATTCGAAAGCTAAAATCCGGTGGATACCGGTTGTACTCTCGAAAGAAGGATCCGAAGACCGGAAGGCGAAGGAACCTGGGCACCTTCAAATCGCTCGAAGCGGCCAAGAAGCACGAGAGGGCCGTCCAGTACTTCAAGCGGCACTGAGGCCGCGCCGCGAGTCCTTTGGAGCCGACGACCGGACTTGAACCGGTGACCTGCGGTTTACGAAACCGCTGCTCTACCGACTGAGCTACGTCGGCTCGGTGTCGAGCGGCGGATCTTACGGAATGCCTCGGCGAAGGTCAAACGGCCGGGCTGCCGCATCGACTGCCTAATCGAACTTGACCGACACGATCTTCGAGCAACCCGGCTCCTCCATCGTCACGCCGTACAGCACGTCGGCGGTTTCCATGGTGCGTTTGTTGTGCGTGATCGCGATGAACTGCGTCTCATCGGTCATGTCGCGAAGCAGGCGCGTGAACCGGTCGATGTTGGCCTCATCCAGGGGAGCGTCCACCTCGTCGAGGATGCAGAAGGGGGAGGGCTTGTAGCGGAAGATCCCCATCAGCAGCGCGATCGCCGTCAGCGCCTTTTCCCCCCCCGATAAGAGCAAGATCGACTGGTTGCGCTTTCCCGGAGGGTGGGCGTCGATCTCGATGCCCGACTCGAGCAGGTCGCTCTCGTCGAGGAGTTTCATCTCCGCGGTCCCCCCCTGGAAGAGACGCGCGAACATCTCCTTGAAGTTCACGTTGATCGCCTGGAAGGCCTCGGCGAAGCGCTCGGAAGAGGTGGCGTTGATCTTCCGGATCGACTCCTGCAGTTCCGCCATCGACTTGAACAGGTCGTCTCGCTGCGCCGTCAGGAAGGTCAGCCGTTCCGACATTTCCTTGTGCTCTTCGAAGGCGAGCACGTTGACCGGGCCCAGCCTCTCGAGCGAGGAGGCCAGCTCGGCGACCTCGGCCTCGAGCGCGGCGAGGGCTTCCGGAGTCGTATCGGGGGGCGGTTCGAGCGCCTCGGGCTCGACGCCGAACTCTTCGCGGGCCTGGGCGATGAGATGCTCTAGATCCGACGAGCTTCGCGTCGCCGCGACCTCGGCCTCGAACCGCGCCTCGCGCGCCGCATCGAGAGTCGCTCGATCCGACCGCGCCGCGGTTTCGGCCGTTTCGACGCGCGCGGCCGCGTCTCGGGCAGTCTCGGCGGCGGCGCCGTGGTCGGTCGCCGTGGCTTCGCGGGCCGCGAGGTTGTCCCGCTGCCGGGCCCGAGCCTCGGTCTCTTCCCGGGAGAGCTCGGCGGCCCGCGCCGTCATGCGCGCCTCTTCCCCGGCCGCCTCGGCCAGCCTCCGTTCGAGGGTCGCTCGCATCTCGAGAAGGGCATCGCGCGCCGCCTCCATGGCCCGGCGGCGCTCCGCGGCGACCTCGGCTTCGGTTCGTCGGTGGGCCAGCTCTTCGGCGGCCGACATCGCGATCGAGCGCGACTCGGACAGCGAGGCCGCCAGGCTCGCGATCCGCCGGTGCGCCGCTTCCTCCGACTCGGCCAGGCGGCCTTCCTCCTCTTCGAGGGCGTGGCGGCGCGTCTGAAAACCGGCGGCCTCTTCGCGCAGCATGCCTTGCTCTTCGTCGACAGTGTCGCGCTCGCGACGCAAACGGTCCCGCTCGGCGAGCCTCTCCTCGAGACGCGCCGCGAAGGCGCGGTGCATCGACTGCGCCTCGCGCTCCCGCTCGCGCAGAGAGGGAAGCGCCCCTTCCTGCCGCTGGCGGGCCTCGCGCAGCCGCTCGACGAGGCGCTCGGCCGCATCGAGGGACCCACGGCTGTCGTGGAAACGGCTTTCGAGGATCTTCTCTTCGCGGCGCAGAGCGAACAGCCCGCCGGCCTCGGCGGAGGGGCCCGCGATTCGAACGAGGGGTCCCCGAAGGATCTCGCGCGTGCGTGTGACGAAGGTCGAGCGTGGATACCTCTCCGCGAGGTCGAGCGCATCCGCCAGGCTTTCGACGAAAGCCGCGGCCGGAAGCGCGGCGCGTTCCGCCGGCGAGAAGGCCGCATAGCCGTCGAGGACGAAGTCCCATCCCTTGGTACCGACCGGGCGGTCGTCGCTCGCCGCGTGACGCCAGTCGGCCCGCACGATGCCCGCGGCCGGGAGCGTCCGCATGGCGTCGACGGCGCGCACGACGTCACCGGACGTGACGAGGGCATCGGAATCGATTCCGAGAACGAGCCCGACGGCGTCCTCCCAGCCGGCGCGCGGACGGATCCTGTCGGCGAGAGCTCCATTCTCGGGAATACCCGCCTCGAGGAGCGCCTTTCGGACCTCGTTGACGCCGATCTCTCTCTCGCGCAGCGTTTCCCGCAGCGCCTCCAGCCGATGTTCGATCGCAAGATGGGACTCCCGCGCCGCCTCGCGCGCCGATTCGACCTTGCCCAGATCGGTTGCGATCGACGCAAGCTCCTCTTCGGCGCGGGCGAGACGGTGCGTCGCTTCGGAGGACGCCGCCAGGAGCGAAGCCCCTTCTCCCTCGGCTTCGGAGGCGTCCCTTTCGCGTTCGGAAAGCTCTCGGGCGATCTTCCCTTCCGTCTCCGCCAGACCAGCGAGAGACGCCGCGACACGCTCGGCGGAGAGGTCCACTTCGTGCCGGACGTTTCGGACGGCGACTCGTTCGCCGGCGGTCGTGAGCGCCCGGGTGCGCGCCTCCTCCAGCTCCTTTTCGATGAGCGCGCAGACCGAAGCTGCCTCACTCGCCCTCCGGTCCGTGTCCTCACGCGCCAGGGAACGGGCGCGGGCTTCCGCTATGGTCCGTTCGAGCCTCTCCCCCAGCTCGGCGAGCTCGCGCTCGGCGCGCGTGCGCTCGGCGACGAAATCTCTCCCCTCGCGTTCGAGCGCGACGCGCCGGGCGCCGAGATCCGCCGCCGCGCGGCGGTTGGACTCCAGGAGTGCATCGTCGAGCGCGATCGCCGACTCGAGCGCCGCCAGCTCCTCCCTCAGAGCATCGCTTCGCGCCGCCGCGTCGGTCGCCTCCCGCCGCGCGGCGGCAAGGGCCGCTTCGGCGCGCGCCAGGGCGGCCGCGGCCGCGGCCTCGCGGTCCCGACGCGCGTCGCGGAGCCCTTCGGCGGTGCGAAGCGCTTCGTGAAGCAGATCCGCGCGGATGCGCATGAGGGTGGCGCGTCGTTGACGGAGCTGCTCGGACTGTTCCTTGTAGCGCGCGGCGCGGGATGCCTGTCGCTTCAGGGACGCGACGTTTCTTTCAATCTCCGCGATGATGTCGGAGATCCGAAGGAGATTGCCCCGGGTCTCTTCGAGCTTGCCCTCGGCGAGCCGCTTCTTGAGCTTGTACTTGGTGATTCCGGCCGCTTCTTCGATCAGGCGCCGGCGATCCTGCGGCTTGGTCGAGAGAACCTGGTCGATGCGCCCCTGCTCGATGACGGAGTACGTGCGCACGCCGAGACCGGTGCCCAGCAGCTGATCCTGGATGTCGCGCAGGCGCACCTGCTTGTCGTTCAAGAAGTACTCGCCCTCGCCGTCGCGGTAGACGCGGCGGCCGACGCGAAGTGTGCCGTTCTCGCCCTTCTCGGTGTCTCCGTTGGAGGTCGATAGCGTGAGGATCACCTCGGCCATTCCCAGCGGCCGGCGCTTGGCCGAACCGTTGAAGATGACGTCGTCCATCCTCTCGCCGCGCAGCGCCCGGGCGCTCTGCTCGCCTAAGGCCCAGGCCACCGCGTCGCTGATGTTGGATTTTCCGCATCCGTTCGGGCCGACGACCGCCGTCACGGCACCCGGAAAGGACAGATCCACCTTCTCGACGAAGGACTTGAAACCGGAGATCTCGACGCGCTGGAGACGAAGCATCCGTGCACAGAAATGTAGCAAATGGCAGACGCCGGTGCCACAACTTATTGGGGTGTCGACTATAGTCTCACCCAATAGCCGGTAGACGGAAAACGGGAAGCGGAAGACGGGAAAGAGTAAAGACTCGTCGTCTTCCGGCTCCCGTCTCCCGTTTTCCGGCTCCTCGACAGGAGACGGCGCCCTGCTAGCATCCGAGTCCGTGAAATCCGACATCGAGATCGCTCAGGCGGCGAGGCTTCGTCCGATCGAGGAGGTCGCGCGGGAGGCCGGCATCGATGCCGCCGACTTCATCCCGTATGGACGGGACAAGGCCAAGGTTCGCATTTCCGCGATCCCGCGCGCGGATGGACGCCCCGAAGCGCCGCTCGTGCTCGTTTCCGCGATCACACCGACGCCGGCCGGAGAGGGGAAGTCGACGACGACGGTCGGACTCGGACAGGCGCTGCGCCGGCTTGGCAAGCGGCCGATCATCGCGTTGCGTGAGCCCTCGCTCGGGCCCTGCTTCGGCGTGAAGGGGGGCGCGGCGGGCGGCGGATACTCCCAGGTCGTGCCGATGGAGGACATCAACCTCCATTTCACGGGCGATTTTCCGGCGATCACGGCCGCGCACAACCTGCTCGCCGCGATGATCGACAATCACCTCCATCACGACAATGCCCTCCTCCTCGATCAGCGAGACATCCCTTTTCGGCGAGTGCTCGACATGAATGATCGCGCGCTGCGCGACATCGTCGTCGGCCTCGGCGGAAAGATCAACGGCGTGCCGCGCGAAACGGGGTTCGACATCACCGTGGCTTCGGAAGTCATGGCGATCCTGTGCCTGGCTCGGGACCTCAAGGATCTGAAGGAACGGTGCGGAGCGATCATCGCGGGATACACCCGCGAGGCCGTCCCGGTCCGCGCCCGAGACCTCAAGGCGCACGGCGCAATGGCGGCGTTGCTGAAGGACGCGATTCACCCCAACCTCGTGCAGACGCTCGAGGGCGCACCCGCGCTGATTCACGGCGGCCCCTTCGCCAACATCGCGCATGGATGCAATTCGATTCTGGCCACGAAGATCGCGATGCTCTACGGCGACATCGCCGTCACGGAGGCGGGATTCGGCTTCGATCTCGGCGGCGAGAAGTTCCTCGACATCAAGTGCGCCTACGGGGATATCTGGCCGTCGGTCGTGGTCCTCGTGGCGACGGTGCGGGCGCTGAAGATGCACGGCGGGGCGCCGAAAGCCGCGCTGGAGCAGGAGGACCTCGCCGCTCTTTCGCGGGGCGTCGTGAATCTCGAGCGACATCTGCACAACGTCCGGATCTTCGGGCTTCCTGCCGTCGTCGCGATCAATCGCTTCCCGGCCGACTCGCCGGCGGAGATCGCCTTCCTCGAGAGGCGCTGCGCGGAGCTCGACGTGAAGGCCG
This sequence comes from Thermoanaerobaculia bacterium, assembly GCA_036505535.1. Classification (GTDB taxonomy): domain Bacteria; phylum Acidobacteriota; class Thermoanaerobaculia; order UBA5066; family Gp7-AA6; genus DAHUXD01. Next base: position 29,142 of record DASXTI010000078.1, on the reverse strand, counting down.
CGGTCTCGGAAGTCTTCGCACACGGCGGCGCCGGCGGGGAAGCGCTCGCGCGCGTCGTCCTCCGCGAGATCGCGCAGGGGGGCGCTCGCTATCGGCCGCTGTATCCGTGGGACCGGCCGCTGGCGGAGAAGCTCGAGATCATCGCCCGCCGCCTCTATGGAGCGGGGGGAGTGTCCTTCTCGAAGGAGGCGGAGAAACGGCTCGAGCGCTACGAAAAACAGGGATTCGGCAACCTGCCCGTCAACGTCGCCAAAACCCCCTACTCCTTTTCCGATGACCCAAGAAAGGGGGGCCGCCCCTCCGGCTTCACGCTGCACGTCGATCGAACCCGTCTCTTCGCCGGCGCCGGCTTCGTGGTGGCGATCTGCGGAGACATCATGACGATGCCCGGGCTGCCCCGCAAACCGGCCGCCGAAACGATCGACGTGGACGAGAACGGCAGGGTGTCCGGCCTGTTCTAGGATGACAGGATGAGGTCGTTCAGCCCTCAAACCCTGACGAGAGTTCGACTTCCGGGCGCTCTCTCATCGGCTCGCGAAGTCGCCGGCGTCAAGCCCGTCGCCGCGGGGACGTTTGTTGCGCATCCGGTCAGAAAGTGTGTAGTGTTCGGTGTTGCACGGGAGAGGCTCAGCGATGTTGACACTTGAAGTCCGAAGACGACCTGGCACGGGTGCCGAAGTTCATCGCATTACCGGCTCCAGCGCGACGGTGGGCGCCTCCTCTGGAAACGAAGTCGTGGTCCGCGCCCGCGGGGTCTATGGGCGACACATTCGTCTCTTCGAGCGGGACGGGGCCTATCATCTCGATCTCTTCAAGGGCATCGAAGCCGTTCAGGTGAACGGCCGCGAATTCTTCGGAGGCGAAATCGCCCCGGGCGACCGGATCTCGATCGGCGAAGCGACGATCACGGTCGTCGACGCCGCCCCCTCGATGCGGCCGACGCCGGTCGGCGAGTTCCCCGCCGGAGACGCGGCTCTGCCGCCGCCCGCGCCTGCGCCCGCCCTTCCGGTTACGGAGGTCGAGTACCGGGGCCTGCGGCTTGCCGCCTACCGGCTCTGCCGCGAGGCACGCTCGACCGAGGACCTCGCGACGGAACTGACGGATTTTCTGGATCGCGAGCTGCCTCCCTCCGAATGGGCCGTGGGAGAGTTCTCCGCGATCGCGGGCTTCCGGCCGCTCGCTTCGACGTTTCGGGAGAATCCCATGCTTCCGCCGCGGATGGTGCAGGAGTTGCGCTCGGGAGAGCGGCTCTCGCGCGCCGAGACGGTCACGGGAGTGCTGACGCTCGTGGTCGAGCCTTCCCGCGACGGCTCGAGCTGTCTGGCGATCCTCGTGCGCGAGACTCCGCGACTGCCGGCGCGCGCGGTCCTGTTCCTCGAAGAGCTCGTTCAGGTCGCCGGCATCGCGTTCACCGGACTTACCGCCATCCCGGGAGCCGAGGAGCCGATCGTGCGCCATACCATGGAGGTCCCGATCGCGCCGGCCGCGCCCGCAGCCGAAGCGAGCCCGGCCGAAAACGTCCTGCGCCAGACCGACGACTTAAAAAAGATCGTCGAGACCGTCGAGCGCGAGGTCATCGACCGCGCCATGCGCCGGGTAGAAGGCAACCAGAGCCGCGGCGCCCAGGTCCTGAACATCTCGCGTGGCTCGCTCATCGCCAAGCTCAAAGAGTTCCAGATTCCGGACTATCGTTACCTGCGGAGAGAGCGCAGCCGGAGGGGATAGTTTGGAGTCTGTAGTCGGTAGTTTGTAGACTACAAACTACTAACTACGAACTCCTTCCGCCTCTCCTCGTCATTTCGCCCTCCGGCCTTCCCAGCAGCCACCACAACACAAACGGCGCCGCGAACCGGCCGGCGATCTGGTAGAAGTGGAACCCGGCCGCCCAGAAGTTTCGGGCGAGTCGTCCATAGTGGGCTTCGCTCCAAGGCCCCAACCGCGTGGCGTAGAGCGATTCGACCTGGAAGATGAGCGCGACGACGTGGATGAGCCAGAGACCCGCCGCGGCCAGCCAGAATCTAACGAAATTCCGCGGACGCAGCGGACGCGGGCCGAGCGCGAAGAGCGCCGCCAGCAGGACGAAGTTGAAGTGGATGTCGGCCGCCGGGAGCCCCGGTCGCGGAGACGCGGGTGGAAAGTCCGTCCGATCGACGCGGATCTCGCCGCTCGAGGCCGAAAGCTGCGTGACGGCCGGGCGCTCGAGGGTCCGCACGAGCGCTTCTGCCGCCGCCGAGATCGTTCGCTCATACGGCTGGGCGAAGGCGAGCCAGAACGCCAGTCCCGCCGCGAATCCCAGCGCGAGCCCCAGGACGGCCCGCCCGCCGAGCCGGACGCGGACCCCAGGATCGTCAGCGTAGGTCAAGTCGAGCCATGCCCCGCCGGCGCCCGCGTCCTTCTCTCCCGCGACGCCCAGGCCAGAAACAGGAGCACGCCGCAGAGCACGACGATCGACTGCCAGAGAACCGTATGCGAGGAATTGAACAGCGACGGTCGGTGGGCCCCGATCCAGAAGAGCGTGACGACACGCACGAGATTGATGATCTGGATCGCGATGAAGCCGACCAGGAGGCCGAGAAGCCGCCGGCGCCAGGGCGCCGGAAAGGACAAGACCGCCGATCCGAAGAGAAGAGCCGTCTCCACGCCGTTGCATCCATTCTCGATGTTGACGGCAAACCGGTCGGAGGAAATCTCCGTGCCTCGAACCGTGACCTTCTCGCCGATCGCGTTCAGGATCCCCGCCGACACCCGCGCGACCGCCCCCGTGAACGGAACGATCACCGCGTCGTTGACCGGCCGCGACGCCACGATGAAGTAGAGGACGACCAAGAGAACGAGAAAGCGGACGAGGAAGAGAAACGACTGCCGATGGCGGGAGCGCGCGCCCTCCTCGGCCTTCATGGGGCCGATTCGTCCATCGAATCCTGGAATTCGAGGATCGACGCGCATAGAGCCCGCAGGCCGGCCGGAAGTGTCAACAACAGCTCGCCCGATGCGTTCACGACGACCTGCTCCGTCACGGCCGAAGCAAGCAGCTCGCCGGCCTCGTCGCGAATCTCGTAGTCCATCACGAGGCGCGCCACGCTCGGCGCCCGCAACCGCGCCGCGACGCGGATCGTCTGATCCGGGCGCGCGGGGGCCCGGTACCTCAACTCCATCCGTGTGACGGGCACCCGGTAGCCCATCTCGAGCGCGCGCGCGGCGGTGAATCCGAATCGGCCGGTCAAGGCCTCGCGGGCGTGCTCGATGTAGAGCACGTAGTGGCCGTGCCAGACCACTCCATAGGGATCGCACTCGGCAAAGCGCACGGGGATCTCGATCGTGAGTCCCTTCAGCGGCTCGGCCACTCGCACGGATGCCGTCATCGGGCGGACTCGAGAACCGCGGCGAGGAAGTTGCCTCCGGCGCCGAAGGAGTTGATCAAGGCCCACCGCGAAGCGCCTCCGGATTCGGCGAGGGCGCGGCATGCGGCGACGAGCTGTGCGCCCCCCGCGGCGGCCATCTCCCCGATCGCGTCCTTGACGGCGATCGACGGCGGCAGCCGTCCGCCGAAGAGACCCATCATGGTCTCGGCCTCGGCCCGATCCATTTCCGTAACCCCGTTGCAGGAAGGGAACCAGACGTCGATGTCGGCCGCCGAAATATCCGCATCCCGCAGGGCGCCGCGTATCGCGCGCTCCATCCCGGCGGCGTCGGGAGCGAAGCGGTACGGTTCGGAGGGCACTCCCGCTGTGGCGATGCCGGCTAAGCGCGCGAGCGGCGTCGCGTCTCGGGCTCGGGCGCTTTCCTCGTCCTCGATCAAGACCACGAAGGCGCCTTCCCCCTGCACGATCCCGGAGGCGCGTTTCTGTCCGCGGAGCGCTCCCACGCGGTCGAACCCCATCGCGTAGAAGAAGTTCCATTCGTCGACCGCGCCCGCGAGCATCGCCTTCGCCCGTCCGGAGGCGAGAGCGAGCGAGGAGAAAAGGACGGCGTTCAAGGCCGAAGGATCCTTCTGCGTGATCGTGACGTTCGGCCCCAGGATCTTCAACTCGATCGAGACCTGGGAGGCGGGGGCGTTCGCGACGGTGTTCGGAAAATGGAAAGGAGGAGCCGCCTCGGGGGACTCGAGGATCAAGACGCGCAGGAATTCCGTCAGCGCACCGGCTCCGGCCGAGCCCGTGCCCATTGCGATTCCGATCCGCTCGGGCGCCTCGGAGATCCGATAACCGGCCTCGGCGACGGCCTGCGCGCAGGCGATCAGGGCGAACTGACTTCCCCGGTCGAGCCGCCGTGCCTTCATCGCCGGAATCTCGGGCTGCGGCGAGAAGCCTTCGTACCGGGCGACGTGGGTTGCCTGAAGGTCCCCGCGCTCCTCCGGCGGAAAAGGTCGGATTGCGCTTTCGCCGGAGCGTAACCTCCGGTAGAACTCCGGAGCACTCCGTCCGAGGGGAGAGACCGCCCCGGTCCCCGTCACCCAACCGCGTGAAACCATCAGGCCCCGTCGTAGCGCGCGAGCACGACTACGGAGCTATTGCCCCCGAACGCGAAGGAATTAGACAGTGCGACGCGGACCCGCGCGTCGCGCGAGACGTTCGGAACGTAATCGAGGTCGCAGGCCGGGTCGGGGTGTTCGTAGTGGATCGTGGGCGGGACCTTTCCGTCGCGCACGGTCAGCGCCGTCGCCACGGCCTCGATCGCACCCGAGGCGCACAGGCAGTGGCCGATCATTGACTTGATCGACGAGACGGGGATTCGTCGCGCGCGCTCGCCCAGAGCTTCTTTCAGCGCGGCTGTCTCGGCCGAGTCGTTCTGTGGCGTGGCCGTGCCGTGGGCATTCACGTAGTCGATCTCCTCGGCGTTAACGCCGGCGTCGGTGAGCGCGGCGGTGAGCGTCCTTCCTCCGGCGCTGCCCGAAGGGTCCGGCGCGGTCATGTGGTAGGCGTCCGAAGTGACGCCGTATCCGCGGAACTCGGCCACGACTGGCGCGCCGCGGCGGCGCGCGCGGCCTTCTTCCTCGAAGACGAGGATGCCCGCCGCCTCGCCGATGGAAAGCCCCTTGCGCTCGCGGTCGAAGGGACGGCAGGGATCCGGGTCGACCGAGCGGAGAGCGTTGAAGCCGCCGTAGGTCAAGCGGGCGAGCACGTCGGAGCCTCCGGTGATGACGACGTCGGCCAAGCCGGCGACGATCGCGTCGAAGGCGTAGCCCATCGCGTTGGCCGACGAGGAGCAGGCGGTCGTGATCGTCGACTTGATGCCTTCGAGTCCGAACCGCTGCGCGACGCGGTCCGTGATGGAGTCGGGAAGGTGGTTCAACACCTTCGACGGTCGCGCCCTTCTCCCGCGCAGATAGAGCTCGAAGAAGACCTCCGAGTCGATCAGCCCTGAGGTCCCGCCGCCGAGGATGACTCCCAGCCGCGTCGGGTCCTCTCGCGACACGTCGAGGCCCGAGGCTTCAATCGCCTCGGTCGCGGCGGCCACGCCCATCCGGTCGGCGCGCGACATGCGGCGCCGCTCCACGGCCGTCAGGAAGTCATCCGGGATCTCGGCGACCTGCGCGGCCGTCTGGGTCCGATAGGGAGAGGCGTCGAACAGCGAAAGCGGCCGGATTCCGCAGGCGCCGGCAAGGAGGCTCTTCCAGAAGTCCGACAGCGACGCGCCGATGGCCGTCACGGCGCCCAGCCCAGTGATCACGACGCGGCGTTTGCGGCTCACGAGAACGATTCTGACATAGGCCGTGCGCCGAGTGCAGCGTGCGGCCGCCCGCGCGCGCTCCTTTGACACGTCGGGCATAATCGCGCCGATGATCGAACAACGGGTGGACTGGCACACCTACTTCATGAACATCGCGAGGCAGGTTTCCACGCGCTCGACCTGTCCGCGCAAGCACGTCGGGGCGGTGATCGTGCGCGACCGCACGATCCTCTCGACCGGATACAACGGCTCGATCCGCGGGCTGCCTCACTGCTCGGACGTCGGCTGCATCGTCGAGGACGGCCACTGCGTCTCGACGGTCCACGCCGAAGCCAATGCGATCATCCAGGCCGCCAAGAACGGCGTCTCGATAAACGGCGGGGAGCTCTACACGACCGCCAGCCCCTGCTGGCCCTGCTTCAAGCTGATTGCGAACTCCGGAATTGTCCGGGTCTATTTCGGCGAGTTCTATAGGGATGAGCGGTCCGTCAAGGTCGCTCGGGAGGCGGGAATCGAGCTGGTCGATCTCGCCGCCGCGAACAACCCGTAGTCCTCGGCACGCCCGTGCCCCGGGTAACCTCATATATAAGTAATTACTTATACGTTCCCGCAGGACGGACGGAACCATACGCCTGGGATCGCCCCCCCGTTGGTGGCATCCGCATTGCAGCAGGTCTCTGTGGAGGTGGACGGTGAGAAGAAAACACCTTTCGGCGCTTCTGCTTCCTCTCCTCTTGCTGGTATTCGTGCCGGCCGGCCCCGCGAGCGCGGCCGTAAGCGTCAGTTTTTCCTACTTCCACGACTCGCTTGCGCCCCACGGCCGCTGGGTTTCCGTCGGGTCCTACGGCGACTGCTGGTATCCCGGCAGTGTCGCCGCGGGATGGCAGCCCTACACCGTCGGGGAGTGGATCTATACGGACTATGGCTGGACATGGGTCTCCGCTGACCCCTGGGGGGACATTCCGTACCACTACGGAACATGGATCGTGGCCGATGCCTATGGCTGGGTGTGGATCCCCGGTTTCGTCTGGGCTCCGGCTTGGGTGACGTGGAGCTACAGCGATTCCTACGTCGGGTGGGCGCCGATCCCGCCGTCGATGGAATTGAGCATGTCCGGTTACTTCGGCCCGCCGGTCGTCGTCTCGCAAAGGAGCTATGTCTTCGTCCCGGTGAACCGGTTCGTTGGAACCCGGGTCGCGACCGTTCGCGTCGATCCCCGGCAGAACGGCACGATTCTCGCGAGCGGCCGCCGGGTGACCAAATTCGCGGCCTCCGGCGGGATCATTCGCAACGAGGGTCCGCCGGTCCGAACGATCGAGCGCGCCGGCGTCAGGGTTCAGAAGACGAGCCTGCGCGGCACGCCGCCGACCCCGATAACCGCCGCAACGGCCGCGGTCCATGGCCGGAAGCTCGCCGTGATCGCTCCTCCCCAGGCCAAGGCGAGAGTCGCCGGGAAGGCCGGGGAATCCCCGAGAGCCGAGTCCCGGAAGACGGCCGAGTCTAAGAAAGCCACCGAATCCGGCAAGTCGGCGGAGTCCCGAAAACGGGCGGAATCGGGAAAGGCGGTCGAGTCCAGAGCACCCGCCAAAACGGGCGCCGAGACGAAGAAGGGCGGGGAGGGGAAGAAGGCTCAGACTCACAAGGCCGAGCCCCGGAAGCCGAAGCAACCCGCGCACACGGCGCCGGCCGGCGAGCCCCCGAAGAAACCGGAGGCGCAGGCGAAGAGAAAGACTGCGTCGGGCAGCGAGCGGCCGGCAGCGAGCGCCGAAAGCCGCTCGGCCAGCCAGGGCAAGAGCCGACCCGTCCGCGAGAATCGATCGGCGGAGTCGAAGAAGGCCGTAAGGCCGGCACCCGAGAAGCATTCGCAGCCACCGGCTGCCACGGCTCGAAAAGAATCCGCTCCGCATGAGCGAGTGGCTGGCGAGCAGTCACCTCCGAAGGCCGTCTCAAACCCGCCGGAGAGGCCGAGCGAGCCTCGCGTGGGGCAGAAGCCTCCGAAGCCTGCCGAGCCGCGCGTGGCCCAGAAGGCGCAGAAACCGAAGAAGGAAAAGCCCAAGGAACCACCTTCGAAGGAGTAGGTCTTCTGATTCCGGGATCTTGGAGCGGGAGACGGAGCCTCGGCTTCTCCTAGGGCCGCGCCGGGACGTCGCCCAACGCGAGGATGCGCAGGCACTCCTCGAGGTACTGGCGCGACGCCGAGGAGAGCTGAAAGAAGCGGCACCCCAGCCCGCGATCTGGCTCGCGACTGACGCGAACCACCATCGCCTCCGCGACGACGGTCTTCACGCCATGCTCGACCGGGACGTCGAAGGAAACCTCCAGGCGCGCGCCGATCGGCTGACGCACCGGCGTCCGCACGAAGAAGCCCCCCCGGGAAAGGTCCCGGATCGTACCGCTGTGCTGAAGGCCGTCGCGCCAGAAAGTAATCGACCACTCGACGGCCGAGCGGGCCTCCTCGCGCGGCTGGATCTGCAGAAACCGGCGGATCGTGGCACTGAACGCGTCCGCGTCGAGCGGAAGAGCGAGCGTAGCGTCGGCGCCGATGGAGGCCGCCGCGCTCTCCGCGCCCTGCAGGCCGACGAGAACGATGGGCGTGCGGGCAAAAGCGGGATCGGCCTTCAGAACCCGACAGAGATCCGTCCCCGTCATTCCTTTCATTTCGGCGTTGACGACGATCATCTGCGGGCGCTCCCGGCGCACGATGTCGAGAGCCTGCGTGCCTCCGGAAGCCACGAGCGTCTGACAGCCCGTCTGAGCGAGGACCTGCTCCGCCACTCCGCGAAAGACGCCGGTATCGTCGACCAGAAGGATAGAGGGCATCCGTGCATGAATTATACGAGACACCGGACCCGCCGGACCGGGAACGAGAATGTCAGACCACGCGGGGCCGAAATACCACCTCGCCGTGGATGACGTTCGGCGGCGAGGTGAGAACGTAGAGGAGCGCCCGGACCACGTCGTCGGTCGAGAGCATGTGAGGACGGTCGAGGGTCGGGCGGTAGCGGTCGAAGAACTCCGTCTCGACCGAGCCGGGACAGATCGCCGTGACGCGGATGTTGGCGGGCTTCAGTTCCGCCGCCAGCGCCCGTGTGAAGCCGACGAGCCCCGTTTTCACGGCGCAATAGACGGTTCCCTCGGCGAAGCCCTCGAGGCCGCCGATGGAGGAGATGTTGACGATGTCGGACGGCGCGCTCTTCAGCAGAGCGTTGAGCGACGCCTGGGTCAGGTAGATCGCCGCGTTCAAGTCGGTCTCGAGCATCTCCGCGATCTCCGAGCGCTTCGTCTCCAGCAGTGGCGAGCGATAGCCCAGCCCGGCGTTGTTGATCAGGATGTCCAGCCGCCTGTACCGTGAGAGCATCACGTCCACGAGGTCATAGAGAGCGGGCACCACACGCAGGTCGACGACGTGGTAGGCGGCCTCGCCGCCGCTATCCGTGATCTCGCGCGCCACCTCCCGCAACCTCTCCTCGCGCCGCGCCACGAGGAAAACCTTCGCGCCGGCGCGGGCCAGGGCGACGGCGAAGGCGCGCCCCAAGCCGGACGATGCGCCGGTCACGAGCGTGACTTTGCCGTTCAGCGACTGCGCGGCCAAGGCACCGATCACCAATCAGCAATCATCAATCGTCAATCTCTTCGGACTGTATCATCCGGCTTCGATGGATACGATCTCCCACGGCCTCGCCGGCTCCATGCTGACACGCGCCTTTGCGGAGCGGCCTGGGGCGCGAGCGGCCTTCGTGCTCGGCCTGCTCGCGGGAATGCTGCCCGACATCGATTTCATCTTCTTCTCGGACCGTCTCCAGTACTTGCGCGACCACCGCGGCTGGACGCACTCCTTCCTCCTGATGCCCTTTCTCGCGCTCCTCCTTGCGCTGGCGGCCCGGCTTCTCTTCCGGCAGGCGCGCCTGCGGACGCTCTGGCTCTTCGCGGCCATCGGCATCGTGACCCACATCCTCTTCGACTGGATCACGTCCTTCGGGACGATGTTCTGGACGCCACTCTCGCGGACCCGCTATTCCCTCGACTGGGTTTTCATTCTGGATCCGATCTTTACGGGCATCGCGTTTACGAGCGTGTTCGCCGCGCTCCTGTTCCGAGCCAAAGGGCGTCTCGTCGCGGCGGCCGGATCGTCTCTGTTGATTCTCTATATCGGATTCTGCGGAGCGCTCCACGCGAGGGCGCTGGAAACCTGGAAGCGGATCGATCGCCCGACGCCGGGCGCGAAGGTCGCGGTTCTGCCGCAGTTTCTGTCTCCCTTCCGCTGGCTCGGCCTATCGGAAGGTCGGGAGGAGATCCACGTCGCCTTTTTCGACATTGGACCCTTCGCGCGTGGCACGGGGGATCCGCTCCCTCCGAGGAGGTGGAGCGAAGTCCTCCAGAGCCTGTCGGACTACTACCCGCCTCCCGAGGGTGCGCGGATTCAGCGGTTTGCAAAGCCTTCGGACTCGCCGGTGCTCGAGGCGGCCCGCGCCTTGCCCGATGTCGGAATCTACCGCGCCTTCGCGCGCTTCCCGCTGGAGACGGTCTATCCCCAGGGAGACGGCGGCGCCACGGTCATCGTGCAGGACTTGCGCTTCCTTCCCTGGTTCACGGGACCGTGGGGCCCGGGTGTCAACGGCGCGTTTCGGCGGCAGCCGTTTGTCTATCGCGTCCGCTTCGACGGGGCTCTACGCGCGATCGAGCGGGGCTTCGTTCCCGGCGGGCGGTTGCGCTGAGGCGGGGATACCGGGGGCTCGGGGGACCGCAAGATCCCCCGCCACGCTGGGGGCTCGGGGGACCGCAGGATCCCCCGCCACGTATGAATACTCGGGGGACTTCGCACGCGTCAGCGCCTCGGAAACCCCGGCGTAGTAGCCGACCTTGATCAAGAGACGCACGAAGACGAAGACCTGCTGGGCGAGGATGAGCGGAACCAAGGCGAATCGGGCCTCACCGCCGGCGGACGGATCGATGACGAGCCAGACGACGTAGAGGAAGGCCGTCAGCAGAAGATAGATCCCGAGGATTCCGAAGAGGCGCAGTGGCCGCGAGATCGCCCCGCCGACCCCGAAGAAGAACCGCGATACCGGTGGAAGATCGGGTCTCGCGACCCAGACGGCGCGCACGGAATCGGCGAGTAGCTTGATGACAGCGAGGGTCAGCAGCAGGGCGAGTAACCGCAGCGCGGTGACGGCGAGCGCCGCCGGCTCGGTCGCGAGCTCCCACACGCGGTTGCGCATCGCCTCGCCCGATTCCACATAGATCCACCGGTAGGCCGCGAAGGCTCCGGCGAACGCCGTGAATGTGAAGATCAAGAAGGCCGGCATGCGCCGCATCCCTTCGCGCCCGAACGTCACGAGCGAGGCCGACGGTTCCCGCAGCGTTCCGAGCATTCCCCCCAGCGCGAACGCGTGGAGCACGATCGCCAGCAGGGCGATCGAAAAGGCCGTCGCTCCGATTCCCCGCATCTTGGGCAGTTCCTTCCACCGGACTCCCTCGGGGGACAGCAGTCCGGTGGCGAGGTCCGGAAAGTTGCCGAGGAGGTCGGGATGGACGCGCTGGAGCGTCTCCCACCAGCCATAGTCGGGATTGGCCACCATCTTGTCGGCCGAGGGCGAGCGATCCAGCAGCGCGTGAAGCGTGTTGCCGATCGGCAAGATCAAGACGGCCGACAGAAGAAGCTGCATGAGCCACAGCGCCACGGCGAGATAGGGCTTCGAGAGCGATAGCTTCAGCCCTCTGGCGAAGCAGACGAAAGCGCGCGGTCCGCGATTCACCAGGCGACCGTCAGGAAGTCGATCATGTTTTGAATCCAGAAGACGGCGCGAGCGGTCCAACGGGTGGCGGCGCGCAGGTCGTCCTCGGTCCGCAGGCCGTTGTTGGTGCGGTCCGCGTCGAGGAGAATCTGTTCGTCGGGATCGACGATCGCTTCGACGAGCCGCGGACCGCCCTCGACCCGAAAGCGTTTCCATCGGGCCTCGCCGTCCCACTTCGAGCGGTACGGCTTGCCACGATCGAATCGGAGCAGGATCTCGACGGGCATCGCGACGTCGCCGCGCCGGGCGACCGTCACGATGGTGTCGTAAGTCTTCGGCCCGGTGGTTCCCGCCGGGGTTTTCTCGACGAGCTTCCCGTCCTTCTCGAAGAGGCCGCGCGGCGGCTCGGCGCGCTCGCTCTTCGCCTCCACCACCGCGTAGTCCACGACGCCGGAGGAGAAGAACGTGCGGTCGAAGAACCAGTTCCAGTCGCCGCCGGTCGAGTCGTTGACCGCGGCGATGAAGTCCTTGGTCGTGGGGTGACGGAAGCGCCACCGGTCCGCGTAGAGGCGGAGGGCCTTGTCCATCGCGGGCGCGCCGAGCAGACGCTCGAGGGTCGACAGCGTCAGGGCGGTCTTCGCGTAGATCTGACCCCCATAGGAGAGCCGGCTTCGGAAGCGCCAGCTTTCCGAGGCGAGCAAGTCCCAATCGGCGACCTCGAAATAGCGCCGGTTGGTGTCGAGCGGATGGTGAACGTCGATGCCGAGCGGGAAGTGGAGGCCGAAGACGTCGAGCGCGACATGGTTGGGGCCGTACGTCGCCTGGAGCACTCGGTCGGTCATGTAGGTGTTGAAGCCCTCGTCGAGCCACGCCTCCTCGAACTCGTTGGACGCGAGAAGTCCGTAGAAGAACTGGTGGCCCGCTTCGTGGACCGTGACCCCCTCCGGCCGCTGTACGCTCTTCGGCGCGCTCCACGACGTGCCGCACGTAATCAGCATCGGGTACTCCATTCCGCCCGCTCCTCGCGCTCCCCAGGGCGGATCCACGATCGTCAGAGTGGGATAGGGATAGGGCCCCAGGATCCGCCCGTAACCCGATAGCGCCGCCTTCGCCGCTCGAAAGTAACGTTGCGCCTGGCTCGCATGCTCGGGCTGCAACAGCAAAATGAGCTGGACGTCGTGCAGCCCCGCTTCGCGGAAGGGGTCCTCGAGGACGAGGTAGCCCGGGTCGGCGGTCCACGTGAAGTCGTGAACGCCCTCCTGTTTGAAGCGGTACAGCACGCGTCCGCCCGAGGTCTCGCGCTCGTCGACCTTCTGTCCCGTGGCGCCGACTTTTCCGCGATACCGCGCCGGGACGTCGATGGAGACGTCGTAGCTTCCGAAATCCGAGAAGAACTCGCTCCAGGCGTGGAACTGATGGCAGTTCCACCCCTTCTCTTCGAAGACGCCGATTTTGGGGAACCACTGCGCGACGAGGAAGAAGTCCCCCTTGTAGCCGGTGCGTACGGAGACGCGCGGCAGACGGGAGACGAAATCCATGGCGACCGAGATCGTCTCGCCGGGACGCACGGGTTTCGTCAGGATGACCTCGGCGACCGTCCGGTCGTTGGCGTTCCCGTCATCGGGCGCGATGAATCGCATCGCGGGAAGCAAGTCGGCGCCGTCCGAGCCCGTCATCCGCACGATCTCGATCGAGCCCCACGAGTCGGGAAGCCTTCGATCGCGATGATCGCGATGATCGCGATGATCGACCTGTGACTCCCGCCAAAAAGTCGAAAGCGTGTTGCGGAAAGCGTTGAGATACAGGTGAAGCCGGAGTGTCGATGCCGGTTTCGAAGTCGTGTTCTTCCAGGTGAGGACTTCGGTTCCTTCAACGGTCTTCTTCTCCGGGTCGAGCTGGCAGGTAATCTGGTAGGAGGCCGTCGGCGGCGGAAAAGGTTGAGATGGGAGCCGGGCGGATGCCGCCATTCCGGAGAGTGCGAGGAGGAGAACTCGCGCCTTTGCCGGAGACATTGCGGTGACTGTAGCATGGGGCCGATGGCGAAAAAGTCGGTCCGGCCGCAGCCTCGGGACACGTCGCGATCGAGCGAGCTCGCTCTGGAGAATGTCCGCCGGCGCGTCGAGGAGCTGCGCGATGAGATCCGGCGTCATGAGCGGCTCTACTACGTCGAGAGCCGTCCGACGATCACCGACGCCGATTTCGATCGCCTGATGCGGGAGCTCCTCCTCCTCGAGACGGAGCACCCCGATCTGACCAGTCCCGATTCCCCGACCCTCCGCGTGGGGGGCGAGCCGGCCGAGGGTTTCGCGGCGGTCGTCCATGCGAGGCCCATGCTCTCGCTCGAGAATGCCTACTCGTGGGAGGAGGCCGAGGCGTGGCTCGCCCGCGCGACCCGGATCCTCGGACGGGAACCAAGAGGCTTCGTCACGGAGCTGAAGATCGACGGTCTTTCGATCGCGCTCCGCTACGAAGGAGGAAGCCTCGTGCGGGGCGCCACGCGCGGCGACGGCTTTCGTGGCGACGATGTGACCCAGAACGTTCGCACGATTCGCGCGATTCCGCTCCGGATTTCCGAAAAGACGACGCTCGAGATCCGTGGAGAGGTGTTCTACACGAAGAAGGCGTTTGAGCGCGTCAACGCCGAGCGCGAAGCGGAGGGGGAACCGCTCTTCGCGAACCCTCGCAACGCGGCCGCGGGAACGATGCGGCTGCTCGACTCGCGCATCACCGCGAAGCGGCGACTGGACGCGTGGCTTTACGCGGTCGTCGAGGGAACGCCGATGCCTCCGAGTCAGACGGCGACACTCGACCGGTTGACGGCGCTCGGTTTTTCGGTCAATCCGCACTGGCGGCACTGCGAGACCTTCGGAGACGTGCGGCGTTTCGTCGAGTCATGGCAGGAGAAGCGGCACGAGCTCGACTTCGAGACCGACGGCGTGGTGATCAAGATCGACGACCGGGCAACCCAGGATGAGCTCGGCGCGACCTCCAAGTCTCCGCGCTGGGCGCTTGCCTACAAGTACCCGGCCGAGGTGGCGAGGACCGTCGTGCGCCGGATCGGCGTCCAGGTGGGACGCACCGGGGTTCTGACCCCGGTGGCGCACTTCGATCCGGTCTCGCTCGGCGGCACGACCGTCAAGCGAGCCACGCTCCACAACTATGAAGACCTCGCGCGCAAAGACGTCCGTGTCGGCGACACGGTCGTCGTCGAAAAGGGAGGAGACGTCATCCCCAAGGTTGTGCGCGTCCTTCTCGACGAGCGTCCGCGGGACGCTCGGCCTTTCGTGATGCCGGAGAAGTGTCCGGTCTGTGGCGATCCGGTCGTGCGGGAAGAGGGGGAGGTTGCGACGCGCTGCGTCAATCCCGCGTGTCCGGCCGTCGTTCGGGAGGCGATCCGGCACTTCTGCGGCCGGAGAGCGATGAACATCGAAGGACTCGGCGAGAAGCTCGTGGACCAGCTCGTGACCGCCGGGCTCTTGTCGGACGTCGCGTCGATCTACGAGCTGAAGGCCGCCGACCTCGTTGTCCTCGAGCGCTGGGGCGAGAAGTCGTCCGCCAACCTGCTCGCCGAGATCGAAAGGAGCAAAGAGAACGACCTCTCGCGCCTCCTCTTCGGGCTCGGAATCCGGCACGTCGGAGAAAAGGCCGCCCGGACTCTGGCCTCGCACTTCGGCACGCTCGACGCGCTCGCGGCCGCGACCGAGGAGTCGCTCCAGGCCGCCGAGGAGGTCGGGCCCAACACGGCTTCGGCGATCGTTTCATACCTTTCGCATCCGCGGCACTTAGAGCTGATCGAGAAACTGCGGAGGCTCGGGGTGAACTTTTCGGGAGCGCAGGCGGCCGATCGCGGCTCGGGCGTGCTGGCGGGCAAGACCGTCGTCATCACCGGCACGCTTCCCGGCATCACGCGCGAGGAAGCCGCCGCGCGGCTGGAGGAAGCCGGAGCGAAAATCGCCGGCTCGGTCTCGAAGAAGACCGACTTCCTGCTCGTGGGAGAATCAGCGGGATCGAAACGGGAAAGGGCGAAGGCGCTGGGTGTGCGTCCCGTGACGTGGGAAGAAATGCAGAGCATTCTCGAGAAGGAGTGAGCCGGCCATGCCCGCCAAAGTCATCGTGTTCTGTCCAATGCTCGAATTCAAGAACAAGCCCGCCATGCTGATGACGATCTCGCCGCACGGCTATTACGAGTGCCGCGTGGATATGGCGGCGGGCAACCATACCGTCTATCTGCCTATCGCCGGTACGGCCGTCATCTTTCAGGAGCCGAACGTTATCGGCGAGATTCCTGCCGACGTCGAGCGGTACGGTTAGGCCTTCCCCGGCCTCCTCGGCAGAACGACGCGATGGTTCCTGCTTCTTCTTTGGGGGGTCCTAAGCCTCCGCTTTGCTTTTTTCATCAGGTCCGCTCCGTGCGCGCTCGTCGGTCTGAATGTCTTTGAACGCCTTCGGGAGTCCCGGACCGCGTAGAGCTTCTTGACGGCGACGCTGCGGTGGGTGGTGCGCTTGGCCATCGTTGCCTCCTCGACTGCTCGAGGCGTCTGTCGTGCGTGGCAGCTATGCGAATCCAGGGAACAGAGAGAGCAGCGACGGCAGATCGGGAATGCGCAAGACCGGCTCGGGCGCCGGCGAGCTGCCGAGAAGCACGGGTTCCAAGCCCGCGCGCTTCGCGCCGGCGATGTCGATCTCGTAGATGTCGCCAACGTAGGCACAGGCGGAGGGGGAAAGCCCCAGCCATTCCGTCGCGGCATGGAAGATCCGGGGATCCGGCTTCTCGACGCCGACTTCGGCCGAATCCAGGATGAACTCGAGCAACGAAGCCAGGCCGGCCGACTCGAGGAGATGGCGGACGCGCCCGTCGGCGTTGGAGACGACGGCCAGCCGATAGCCGCGGCCCCGAAGGGCCTCCAGAGTTTCGGCGGCTTCGTCCGCCCGGCGAGACCAGAGGTTGGCGCGGTGGTGCTCCGCGGCAACGCGCCGCGCGGCAGCGCGGCGCTCCGGCTCGGAGGACAAACCGAGGTCCTTGAGCATGGTGTCGAGGTAGAGCGGCAGCCGCTCGAGATCTTTCGATCCGGGATTCTCGAGCACCCAGGCTCGGACCGTGGCCACGGCAGAGGCCTCCGCCACCTGGAAGGCGGAGGAGTCATAGGGAAGGCCCGCGGCTCCGCAGACCCGTTGGCCGTCGACGTGGATGAGAGTTCCGCCCGCGTCGAACAGGACCGCGCGAATCTTCTTCACGTCAGCTCGGCTTTGGCGGCCGCCTCGAGCTCGTCCGCGATGGTTTTGACCTCGCCCGCCTCCTGGCCCTCGACGAGGATCCGCAGAAGCGGCTCGGTTCCCGAATAGCGCAGAAACACGCGGCCCCGATAGCGCAGCGTGTCCTCGGCCTTACGCAACGCGCCGCGGATGCCGGAACACTCCTCGATGGCGACGCGGCGCGCGACCCGGACGTTGCGCAGAGTCTGCGGCACTTTTTCGAGCGTCGCGAGCTCCGAGAGCTTCCGGCCGCTCGCTTTCACGATCGACGAAAGCACGAGGGCCGTCAGAATCCCGTCGCCCGCTGGCGAGAGCGGAGCGAGCAGAATGTGCCCCGAGGTCTCGCCTCCCAGAACCGCGCCCGATTCATCCATCAGTCTCGCCACGTTGCGATCACCGACGGCCGAGCGCCGGAACGGGATGCCTTCGCGGGCGAGCGCCGCCTCGAGCCCGAAGTTCGACATGACGGTTGCGACTACTCCGGCATGCCCCAGCCATCCCCGTTTCTTCCAGTCGCGCGCCACGATCCAGAGGACGTCGTCTCCGTCGAGGATGCGGCCGGTCTCGTCCGCGAAGATGGATCGATCCGCGTCCCCGTCGAACGCAACGCCCAGTGCCACTCCGGACTCGCGCGTGTGGCGCGCCATCGCTTCGGGATGAAGTGCCCCGCAGTCGCGGTTGATGTTCCGGCCGTCGGGCGCGTCGTGGATCGCTGTGACGCGGGCGCCCGCGCGGTGGAATGCTCGCGGGCCGATCTGGAAGGCGGCGCCGTTTCCCGCGTCAATCAGAATCGAGAGCCCGTCGAGGTTTCCGCCGGCTCCGGTGCTCAATCTCGATATGTAGGTCGCGACGAGTCCGGGGTCCGTCCCCGGGCGTCGCGGTGAATCGGCCGTCTCGGGCCGGCCCGCCTGCTCGAGCAGTCGTCTCTCGAGATGCTCCTCCTCCTCGTCCGGCCACTTGCGGCCGTCCGGGCCGAAGATCTTGATGCCGTTGTCCTCGTAGGGGTTGTGCGAGGCCGAGACGGCGATACCCGCGCTCGCGCCGAGCTCCAAGACGAGCTCCGCCACTCCGGGCGTCGTAATGATTCCCGCGACCGCGACGCCGCGGCCTGTCTCGCCCAGGCCCGCGCAAATCTCGGCGACGATCCAGGGGGTCGACTCGCGAGTGTCGCCGCCGACGACGACCCGCGCGGCGCCGCCGGGCAGCCGCCACCCGAGCTCGCGGCCGAGTCGCCGCACCGAGGCCGGATCGAGCGGAAACTCGCCCGCCCTTCCGCGCAGTCCGTCGGTTCCGAATAGCTTCACGTCTCCTCCATTTCGATTCGCGTCAGCGCTTCTTCGGCCGAGCCGCGGGCGGCGTGGTGGCCAGCAATCGCATCCGGACGCGCACCGTGACGACCTGTCCTTCGCGCACGCGAACGCCGGGAGCCTGCAGCGCGACGATCGTTGGAGCGGCGAAGGAGGCGTCTCGGCCCTCGACGGAGACCGGCTCGGTCCGCACCGCCGCCAGCCTCGCAAGGGTCTTTGCCGGACCGGCTACCCGGGCCATGCGCGGCTCGACCATCACCTCCTCGATCTTCGCGCCGGGCGCGGGCTCGCCGGTCACGTCGGGGACGATCGGGAGCGTCTTCTCGGCGACCTGGTCGAGCGTCAGGCGCACTTCGGGGGGCGAGATCGCGATGACCTCCACCTTTCGCGGCACGTTGATGTCTCCCGGCTCGAGCGGATAGCGCTTCTCACCGGGGACGGCATCGATCAAGTCGATTACCGCCTCGAGCTTCGCGGGCTCCAGCTGGCGCAGTTGCGTGAAGGACCCGCGTACGCGCACGTCGACGGCGTCGGGGAGCGGCGAGACGATCATCGTTCCGGGCGGAATGTTCACGACCGAGAGCGGAATGCGATAACTGCGTTCGGAGATACGCTCGCGCCGTTCGCCAGAGAGCACGAACCAGGTGATGCAGGCGATCGCCAGCGCGAGGAGCTTGGTGCCCGCGTTGCGGAACAGAATTTTCGAGATCTGCATGGGCTAGCCCGGACTATTCATGATCAGCCGATCTTACTTATGGGCGGCGAACTCGCGGAAGAGCAGGTCGCGCAGGGACTTGGCGTCGAGGTCCTCCTGCAGATCTCCGGCGCGGGCGAGCGAGATCGTGCCGCGCTCCTCGGAGACGAGGATCGCCAGGGCGTCGGTCTCTTCTGTGATGCCGATCGCGGCGCGGTGTCGCGTGCCGAAGCGTTTCGGCAGTCCCTCCCGCAGCGACAAAGGAAGGAAGCTCGCCGCCGCGGCGATCCGGTCGCCCGAGATGATGACTGCACCGTCGTGGAGCGGCGTGCCCGGCGCAAAGATGGTCACGAGGAGCTCGTAGGAAACCGCCGAGTCGACGAGGGAACCGTTCTCGATGTAGGTCTTCAGCCCCTCGCGCCGTTCGAGCACGATCAGCGCACCGATGCGCCGGGCGGAGAGTGAGGTCACGGCGAGCACGATCTCGGAGACTGTTTCTTCGGCGTGATACCCAGAGAACAGCGCGAAGAAAGGGGTCCGGCCGAACGCGGCCAGCGCCCGGCGCAGCTCGTGCGAAAAGAGGACGATGATCGCGAAGGGGAGGTAAAAGATGAGCGTTCTCAGCACGGTCGTCAGAGCGATCAAGCCGAGAAGTCCGGCGGCCCCGTAGACGAGCGATATCGCGAAGAGCCCGAGGACCATCTGGACGGCTCGCGTGCCGCGGATCAGACGCAGCAGCGCGTAGGTGATGATGGCGACGATGAGGATGTCCAGCGCGTCGCGCCAGCCGAAATTGAGGTGAGAGAGGGAGCCGAAACGGTTGGTGAAGGCGTCGATCACTTAGCCGGCGCCCCGATCCGCTCGAGGGCGGGAGACCCGGCGTGCGCGATCGCCCGCCGCATCCGCAGAAAGCGAACCGACTCGAGGACATCGTGAACGCGGACGATGCAAGCGCCGCCGTCCGCGGCCGCCGCGAGCGCGGCCAGAGAGCCGGGAAGTCGATCGGCAGGAGGGGAGTCGTCAGGCACGCCCGAGAAGCGCCGGACGAAGCCTTTCCGGGAGGCTCCTGCGACGACCGGGAAGCCGAGAGTCCGGAAGGCCGCGATGTGCCGCAGAAGCACCAGGTTACCCTGAAGACTCTTGCCGAAGCCGAGGCCGGGATCGACGGCGACGGCTTCGGCGGGCACGCCGGCTCCGATCGCCAAGTCGGTGGATTGCGCGAGAACGGCCGCGACCTCGCCCAAGAGATGGTCGTAGTGCAGGTCATCCTGCATCGTGCGCGGATCCGTCCCCTTCATGTGCATCAGGATAGCTCCGGCGCGCAGCTCGGCGAGCGTTTCGGCCATGGCGGGATCGAAACGACCAGCCGAGACGTCGTTGACGAGGTCCGCCCCTGCCGCGATGGCCTCGCGGGCGACGGCAGCCTTGCGCGTGTCGGCGGAGATTACCGCCGCCGATCGCGCCCGGATGCCCGCGATGACCGGAACCACGCGGCGGATTTCTTCGTCGGGGGAAAGCTGCCGCGCGGCGCCGTAGCTGGCGGGTCGCGTCGACTCGCCGCCGACGTCGACCGCCGCGGCTCCCTGCTCGAACATCTCGAGCCCGCGTTCGATGGCGCGCTCGGGATCGAAGTAGAGGCCGCCGTCCGAAAAGGAATCGGGCGTCACGTTGAGGACGCCCATGACGATGGGCCCCTGCGAGAGATCGAGGCTTCGCCCACGGGCGAGCTTGAGACGCGCGGGCCTTCGGGCGGCTCGCTCGAACGCGGCCTCCGCGCGCTTCCGGAGTGTGGCCGGCAGAGCCTTGAGACTCTCGGCCCGCCGGCTACGCGAGAGCACGATCGGCGGCGAATGGGAGCCTTCCAGACGAACGACATCGACGGGGAATTCGTATGCGGCGAGAGTTGCCGGGCGGAATCGGTCCCAGGAGGCGATCTCCCGGAGGGAATCGGGATCCGGGGCGGGTATGACGAGATCGGCGTAGAGGCTCACGCCGCGCAGTCTAATGGATTGCCGATTGCCGATTGCCGATTGAGTAAGTCGGGGAGCTCGAGCCCTAATCGACCATCGGAAATCGACAATCGACAATTCTTCTACATTGCCTCATCCGCTGTCGGCCCATAGATCGATGGAAGCGGGACGTCGTTCAAGCGCAGATACACCGTCAATTGCCCGCGATGGTGGATCAAGTGATTCAGGAGCACGCGGCGCAGAAGCGACGTGCGTTTGAGCTGGAAGAAGACCTCGCCGTTGGCTTGCAGCACGGCGAAGTCCTGTTCCATCTCTTCGTCCGTCTTGCGGGAGATGGCGTCGCGACTGGCCGCCACGTTCTCGTCGAACCGCGCCAGAAACTCGGATGGGGTTCTCATCGGCGGCGCCTTCTCGCTGCCGACCAGCCAGGACGGCGAACCGAACCGCATGCCCCAGCGGGGAAGCTCCGTGACGTGCGTGGCGAGCTCACCAAGGCTTCTCGACTTGCCGTGCGGCTTCCACTCGAGCCGTTCGGCCGGGACGCGCTCCAGCAGTCGGCGCGTCGCCGCCATCTCGGCGTCGAATTCGGGAAGGAAGGACTCGGCGATGGTCATGGATAGTCGGTAGTCAGTGGTCAGTAGTCGGTAGTCGAGATGGCTCGGAACGCAATACTACCGACTACCAACTACTAACTACTGACTTCTTCCTCAGGCCGGCTCGGGCACCAGCGGGCCGACGTTGCCGTCGGCGACATCCGCGGGCGTGCCTGGCATGATCGGGGGCTTGGGTGGCCCGGTCTTGCGGAGCTTGGATATGTCGATGCCACTCTCCTCGGCGAGGATCTGAAGAACCTCATCGCCGTCCAAGACTTCCTTCTCCAGCAGAGTGCGGGCGAGCCGGTGCATCGCCTTCTCGTTTTCGGTAATGGTCTTCTTCGCCTTGTCGTAGGCATTGGTGACGATGCGCCTGACCTGGGCGTCGATCTGATTCGCCGTCTCCTCCGAGTAGTCCTGCGTGCGCCCGAAGTCGCGGCCGAGAAAGATCTCCCCCTCCGGCCGGCCGAAGGTCAGCGGACCCATCTCGCTCATCCCCCATTCGCAGACCATCTTACGGGCCATGTCGGTGGCTCGCTCGAGATCGTTGCCGGCACCTGTCGTCATGTGGCCGAGGAACTTCTCCTCCGCGATCCGGCCGCCCATCATGACGGTGATCATCGCTTCGAGATACTCCTTGGTGTGGGAGTACTTGTCCTCCTGCGGCACCTGCATCGTCACGCCGAGGGCGCGGCCGCGCGGGATGATCGTGACCTTGTGGACCGGATCCGCGTCGGGCAGCATCGCCGCGACCAACGCGTGGCCCCCCTCGTGGTACGCCGTGTTGCGCTTCTCCTCCTCGGTCATGATCATGGACTTGCGCTCGGGACCCATCATGACTTTGTCCTTGGCGTACTCGAAGTCGATCATCTCGACTTTTTTCTTGTTGAAGCGGGCCGCGTTCAAAGCCGCTTCATTGACGAGGTTCGCCAGGTCCGCGCCGGAGAAGCCGGGCGTTCCGCGCGCGATGACCGCGAGGTCGACGTTCTCCGAGAGGGGAGTGTTCCGCGTATGGACCTTGAGGATTTGCTCGCGGCCCCTCAGGTCCGGCCGGTCCACGACCACGCGGCGATCGAAGCGTCCCGGGCGCAGGAGCGCCGGGTCGAGCACGTCGGGCCGGTTCGTCGCGGCGACGAGGATGACCCCCTCGTTGGTATCGAAACCGTCCATCTCGACGAGCAGGGCGTTCAACGTCTGCTCCCGCTCGTCGTGCCCGCCGCCGAGGCCGGCGCCGCGATGCCGGCCGACCGCGTCGATCTCGTCGATGAAGATGATGCAGGGCGCGTTCTTCTTCCCCTGCTCGAAGAGGTCGCGGACGCGCGAGGCGCCCACGCCCACGAACATCTCGACGAAGTCGGAGCCCGAGATCGTGAAGAAGGGAACGTTCGCCTCGCCGGCGACCGCGCGGGCGAGCAGAGTCTTACCGGTCCCCGGAGAGCCGATCAGCAGCACGCCCTTGGGGATCTTTCCGCCGAGCTTCTGGAACTTCTGGGGGTCCTTCAGGAACTCGATGATCTCCTGAAGTTCGACCTTCGCCTCCTCCACGCCGGCGACGTCCTTGAACGTCACCTTCTTCTGCGTCGGCGTCAGAAGCTTCGCCCTCGACTTGCCGAAGGAGAGGGCCTTGTTCCCTCCCGCCTGCATCTGGCGCATGATCACGAACCAGATCGCAACGAGCAGGATCAAGGGTCCGTACATCACCAGCGCCGAGACGAGGGAAGAGTCCTTCATGGGGGTAATCTCGATCTCGACCCCCTTCGCGCGCAGGTCCTTGACGAGATCGGGGTAGTTCGCCGCGTAAGTCTTGAAAAGCGGCTCCCGCTTTCCGGCCGACGGGGTGTAATTGCCGCGGATCTCCTCGCCGCGGATCTGAACCTTCTGGACGTGACCCTGACTCACCTGATCGAGGAATTGGGAGAAGGAGATTTCCTCGACGGCGGTCGCCCCCGTCCTGAAGACGTTCCAGGCGAGGATGATCAACACGAGGATGACCATCCAGAGCAGAAGATTCTTGATCGTGGCGTTCAAGGGGCCTACTCCTTCCAGACAGAGTCCCGAGCTTTGAGCATAACGGACTCCGGCCGGTTTTTATTGCTCCTGGACCACCTCGTGGATGTCGGGCAGGTGGGCGTGGAGCCCCTCGTATTCCATGCCATAGCCGGCGAAGAGGCCGCCGCTCTCGGCGGAGAATAGGGAAAAGTCGACGGATACGGCGGCTTTTCGGTCCAGCGGCTTGTCCACGATGGCGGCGAGGCGCAGCGAGGCCGCGCCTTCGCTGCGCAGCTGGTCCATCAGATACGTCTCGATGACACCGGTGTGCACCACGTCCTTCAGCAGCAGAACGTGCTTGTTCCTCACCGTGAAGCCCGTCGTGAAGTCGATCTGGAGGACGTCATGGGCCCCCTCGGCGCGCCGGACGTGGAGAAACTCGCACGAGAAAGGGCCGCCCAGCTTCCGCGCGAGATCCGCCATGAAGAACGCGGAGCCTTTGAGAATCGAGACCACAACGAGAGGCCGTTCGCGCACGTCCCTGTCGACGGCGCTCGCCACGGCTTCCACGCGTTCAGCGATCTGGCGCGACGCATAACGTCGCTCGAGTCTCACGGTGCGATCTCCTGGCCTTCCGGCTCGGTCGAGGATGGGTTGGCGGAATCGTACACCGCCCACCAGTGAAAATGCGGCGGGCTCGGCTTGACCGACAGAATCCCTCCGCGCCGCTCGAACCGGATTCGCCGGCCGGCCTCGAAGCGGAAGTCCGCACCCGCGGCGAGGAGCGTCCGAATCTGCTCGCGCTCGCGGCCGGTCATGGGCGGCCGGCCGGAACGCGCAAAGGGAGTGGCCATTCGCTCCAGGGCGAGCCGCTGCAGCTCCGGAGCGCAACGCTCGAGCAGTCCGGCTCGAGCCAGCGTCGCCGCCGGGCCGGCGTGGATGCCTGGCGCGAGGTTTGCGGCGAACTCCTCTTCGAGCCGCCGCCGCGCCTCAGCCAGGCGGCGAACCTCCTCGATGATCTCTTCTCGGTCCGCTTCCCCGTGTCCCGCGAGAAGCTCGCGGCGGATCCGGTTTCGTGTCAGCCGCAAATCGCCATTAGAGG
Source organism: Thermoanaerobaculia bacterium (assembly GCA_036505535.1). GTDB lineage: Bacteria > Acidobacteriota > Thermoanaerobaculia > UBA5066 > Gp7-AA6 > DAHUXD01. The sequence continues at coordinate 4,829 of DASXTI010000078.1, read as the reverse complement.
CGTCGCGGCGGAAGCTCACGGCGCGCTCCGAGAGAAAACCAAGAATTTCCCCCCTCGACACGGAAAGAAACGGCCGCACGACGCCGTCCTCCCGCCTCTCGCGCGGTCCGGCAAGCCCCGCCAGTCCCGCCCGCCGCCGCCGCGCGATCAAGTATGACTCGATGGCATCCTCCTGCTGGTGCGCGGTGGCGATTGAGGAGGCGCCGGCTTCGTCGGCCATCTCGGCCAGCGCCGCGTAGCGCACGTGACGCGCCGCGGCTTCCGGCGACAGCCGTAGCTCCCGCGCCGCCCCGCGGGCGTCGCGGCGCCGGAAAAAGAAGGGGAGCCGTAGCCTTCGCGCGTGCTCGGCGACGAACGCCAGGTCGCGGTCGGCCTCCCTGCCCCGCCAGCCGTGGTGGACATGGCCTACCGACAGGTGCCAGCCCGTCGAGTCCGCAGCGTCGACGGCGCCGTAGAGGAGCGCCATCGAGTCGGCCCCGCCGGATACGGCGAGGAGAACCGTCTCGCCGGAGGGAATGAGTCCTCGATCCGCAGCCGCCAGCAACGCGCCCGAAACAGGGTTCATGGGCTAATGGTAGCCCCTCTTCGAATCGCAGCTGCCCCCGATCCATTAGAATCCGCCCGGCTTCGCCCACGATTTCTTGAAGGAGGATCCATCGTGAAGAGGTTTCCGCTCTTTCGGGTCGCCGGAGGCTCGGTCGTGGTCGTGCTAGCGCTATTGGTCGCCCGCGGCGACGCGGCGGAGCGTGCGCCCGGGTCGAAGGCCAAATCGGCGGTTGCGCGCGGCGAGTTCCTCGTGAAGACGCTGGCCTGCAACGACTGTCATACCCCATTCAAGATGGGACCGAAGGGCCCCGAGCCCGACATGACCAAGATGCTGTCGGGTCATCCCGAGGACCTGAAGATGCCGCCCCCTCCAGCCCCCGTGGGGCCGTGGACGTGGTTCGGCGCGGCGACGAACACGGCCTTCGCGGGCCCGTGGGGAGTCAGCTACGCGATCAACCTGACTCCCGACCAGAACACCGGTCTCGGCATCTGGACCGAAGACATGTTCGTCAAGGCGATCAAGACGGGCAAACACTTCGGGACCTCGCGCGAGATCTTGCCGCCGATGCCGTGGCCGTCGTACGCGAGTCTCCCGGAGGGCGATCTCAAGGCGATGTTCACGTACCTGAAGACGATCCCGCCGATCACCAACCACGTTCCCGACGCGGAGGTGGCGCCGCCTCCTCCGCCGGGGGCCGCCGCGCCGCAAAAATAGTTTCAGAAGCCGTTCGTGCGTGACCGGGCGCCGCCTGGTCACTTCGCTCCGGTGATGAGCCGCGGCGCGCTCCCGTCGGAGCTACGCGCCGCCGAACTTCTCCTTCGCTCGCCTCTGCATCTCGTCCGGAGGGACGTCCTCGACGTGCGTGGCGATGTGCCAGGTGTGGCCGTAGGGATCCTCCACTGCCCCCGCCCGGTCGCCGTAGAACTGGTTCTCGATGGGGTGCGTCAGCTTCGCCCCGGCCTTCACCGCCCGGTCCACGAACGTGTCCACGTCTTCGACGTAGAGAGCCAGCTGCGCCGGCGAACCACCGAATGTACGTGGACTCTTGAATCCCATTTCGGGAAACTCGTCGGCCAGCATGACGTGTGAGTCGCCGATGCGGATGTCGGCGTGCCCGATCCGCCCGTCGGGCTGCGGCATTCGCATGACCTCGGTCGCGCCGAATGCCTTCTTGTAGAACTCGAGCGCGTCCGCGGCGCCCTTGATGCAGAGATAGGGGATCACCGTGTGATACCCCTCGGGAACCGGTCTGACCTTCGCTGTCGTTTGGGCCACTTCCTGAGCCATTTCACCCACCTCCTGAATGAATTCCCCGTCGGAAACGAGGAGCCGCTAATCTATCGAAGAGCAGTCAGCGCCGCCAGTCAGCTCGTGTCAATTCTTCCCGACGGCGAGCCTCCAGCGACGAGATCCGACGACCGCGCGGACGACTCTACACCGCGAGGCGCGCCGCGCTATTGCCCCGGACCAACGGTGAAAGAAGTCCCGTCTACGGTCCGTAGAGCAGGAGGCCGAAGGTCTTGACCAGGAAGACGGCCATCTGGCCGCGGGTGTTCGGATCGTTCGGGCAGTAGTTGCCGCCGCCACAGCCTGCCGTGATCCCTTCGGCGGCGAGCTGCTCGATCCAATCGGCGAAGAGCGAGGGGCAAGGGACATCGGCGAAGATCCCGGTGCAGGCGGGTGGCGTGAAGGCGGAGCCATGCTTCGACTTCAGGAGGAACGCGGACATCTGAGCGCGTGTCACCGGGTTGGTGGGGCAGTAGTTTCCGCCACCACAGCCTCCGGTGATCTGGAAGCCGGCCAGCTCCTCGATCCAGTCGGCGGCGAAGTCTCCGACCTGGACGTCGTTGAAGACCGTGCCGGTGGCAGGCGGAGGGACGTGGCTCGCGCCGAGCTTGCCTTTCAGCAGAAAGACCGCCATCTGGGCTCGCGTGACGGAGTTGCTGGGGCAATAGATGCCGGCGCCACAGCCTCCCGTGACGCCGTTGTGAAAGAGATTCTCGACGAAGCGGTAGAACTGGTGCGACGTCGGCACATCGGTGAAGCTGTCGCCCACATGCAGTGTCCACGCCTTGGTAATCGAGCCGACGCTCAGGTCCTCCGTGAACGTCGCATCCCAGTGGTCCACAGGGCGTGCGCCCGAGACGGTCATCAGGTAGCAGTCACCGGTGGCACTGTCGCAGTCTCCGGTGGCGTCGGGGCTGATGGTGCCGTAGTCCGCCGAGCCGTCGTCGATCGTGTAGGTCGGCCCCGGAGGTCCGGTCAAGTTGGAGGCGGTTCCGGTGAACGTCTGCGCGATGGTCAGGGTGTTTTTCCAGGAAGGAGCGACGAGCACCGTCTCGCCCGACTCGAGAACGCCGTTGGCGTTGGAGCTGCTGCCGGTGACGCTGTGGGCGTCGACGGCCATGGGCTGCGGTGTGGCCGGGCCTGTCGTGATCACACCGATCTTGTTGGCGTCCCGTTCGCAGAACCAGAGGCTCCCGTCCGGTCCGGCCGCGATGCCTTCCGGGTCGCTCGCGGCCGTCGGGATCGGAAACTCGGTGATGACGCCGGCCGTGGTGATCCGGCCGATCTGGTTACCGTCTTCTTCCGTGAACCAGAGGTTGCCGTCTGGGCCGGCCGCGATGCGAAGAGGGGCGCTGGCAGCCGTCGGGACGGGAAACTCGGTGATGATGCCGGCCGGGGTGATCCGGCCGATCTGGTTGGCGTTCCGTTCGGTGAACCAGATGTTGCCGTCCGGGCCGGTCACGATACCGTCCGGTGCGCTGGCTGCCGTGGGGGTCGGAAACTCGGTGATGACGCCGGCCGTGGTGATCCGGCCGATCTGGTTGGCGGTCCGTTCGGTGAACCAGAGGTTCCCGTCCGGGCCGGCCGCTATGTTTTCCGGCTCGCTGCCGGCCGTAGGGGTCGGAAACTCACCGGTGACGACGCCGGCCGTGGTGATCCGGCCGATCTTGTGGCCGACTTCTTCTGTGAACCAGATGTTGCCGTCCGGGCCGGCGGCGATGCCGTCCGGACTGCTGGCAGCCGTGGGGATCGGAAACTCGGTTATGACGCCGGCCGTGGTGATCCGGCCGATCTTGTTGACGTCTTCCTCTGAGAACCAGATGTTGCCGTCCGGTCCGACCGCGATGCTGTCCGCACCGCTGGCAGCCGTCGGAACCGGGAACTCGGTGATGACCCCGGCTGTGGTGATCCGGCCGATCTTGTTGCCGTTATTTTCGGTGAACCAGAGGTTGCCGTCCGGGCCGGCCACGATGCTGTCGACGTCGGCGTTGACGGTCGGGACCGGGAACTCCGTGATGACCTGAGAGCGGGCCACGCCGGCGGAACCCGCCGCGAGGAGAGCCAAGCCCAAAATTGCAGAGCGTCCGCCGCGTCGCCAGGATTTGGCGCCATCCGGGTTGCCCATCGTGAGCTGCTCGTGTCTCATCCGCGCACCTCTTCGGTCTTCACCAGGAGAATCGGTTGTCACAGTTCGAGCGCAGTCTATGGCGATCGGGGCCGTCTGTCAAAGCTTCAGAGTTCAGTTTCCCTACAGAAAGGTAATAAGTCCGATGGTTGCCGCGTGTTTCATCCCCGGACCGCGCGGATGACTTCCGATTGCGAGCCGACCCGAAGGTTGGTGGCGGTGCAGGGATTCGAACCCCGCATTTCATGTGGCAGCGGGAGGCGGCGAGAGGCAGGAATCGCCGCACGCCGCGTTCTTGCGGGGGTTCGCCGCGCCGCCTAACTCTCCGCTGTTGCGGCCTGCGGCAGCCATAGCGCAGACAGTCGCGCAGACAGTCCGCAGACAGCAGCACCTCTAACACTGGGGTCGCGGAGTCCACCCGCCGGGAAAGCTGCCGTCCCCGCTCCCCGTCGAGGGTGCCCGGCAGCACCCGGGAGTCGCCGTGGTGGGGTAGATCAGTCGGTCGCGATGGACATCATGGAATACACAAGACCCCGTCCCTTTTCAAGCGGTACAACATCACGTCGAGAGAGGACAAGCTCGACGCGCAGCGACGCCGTCGGAGATACGTCGAGCAGCAGGACACCGAGTCGAACGTCCTGCCTTTGGAACTGCCCAGGCGCGCCTAGCAGCGGGCGGGAGACCCGCCCCCGCGAGCGGCGATCCGCTGGGTCGGCGCTAGCCCGAAGCGCCGTCACCATCGGGCGGCGTCGCATCGGCGAGTGCGCCGGTGGTCATAAATACCTTTCCGGCCGCGAGGGGTGGGCCCGTTGCTAGACTGCGTGTTAGTGAACGTTGCTGGAATCGCGCTCCTGATAGCCGTTTACGGGG
>DASXTI010000077.1:0-3875 GCA_036505535.1 Thermoanaerobaculia bacterium | reverse complement strand
CCGATCGCGCCGACACGGATCTCGGGCTCCTCGCCCGGGCCCGCTCCCGAGTGGCGCACGAGGTAGAGGAAGTGCTTCCCATCGGGGAGGAAGCGAGGGTAGCGGTGCGTCGTGTCCTTCGGGCCGTAGACGGTCGCCGGTGTCGCCTTTCCGCCGGCGGCGGCGACTCGATAGACCGGACCCCGGGCATCCGGCGTGAAGAGGATCTCGCCGTCTTCGCTCCACGTTCCCCCGCGAGACTCGATCGCCTCGGCCAGCTTGAAGACGGGACCCCCGTTGACGTCGACCTTCTTCAACGCCCGGTCGGCGAAGAAGCCGATGAATCGCCCATCCGGGGACCAGAAGGGCCGCGAGGCTCCCTCGGTACCGGAGAGGGGCCGCGCCTCCGAGTCCCTCAGGGCGCGGACCCAGAGCTGGTTCGCACCCTCTCCCTTTCGCGCCGTGAAGACCAGCCGCGAGCCGTCCGGAGAGATCTCGACCGGCCCGGCGTCGAGCCATGTCGAGACGAACTCCGCGCCGGGCGGAGGCAGGATCGATGCGCGCATCAGCGGAGACGGGGGCGCTCGGCGCGTGATGAGAAGCGCCGCGAGGGCGGACGTCACGACGGCGAGCGCGGCCGCGACGAGCCATCCGAGTCGACCGGCACGCCGACGCGAAGCGACCACCGGTGCCGCGAGGCCGGCCTGCGAGCCTTCCGAGATCCACCGAAGCTCGCGTTTGACGTCCGCCGCGCTCTGCCAGCGCTCCTCGGGATCCTTGGCGAGGCAGGTCTTGACGATGCGGTCCAGAGCCGGCGGCGACATCGGCTCGACCGAGGAGATCGCCGCGGGCTCCTCCTTCATGATCGCGGAGATGAGCGAGGCCTGGCTTGAGCCCGAGAACGCCTTCCTCCCCGTCGCCATTTCGTAGAGCACGCAGCCGAAGGCGAAGATGTCCGTCCGTGTGTCGGCTTCTCTCCCCTCGAGTTGCTCAGGCGCCATGTACTGGAACGTCCCCAGGATCGTGCCTTCCTGCGTCAGATTCGGACTCCCGAGCGCTGTCGGAAGCGAGGTCAGAACGGCAGGCTGCGCCGCCGGCGCCATCGCCTTGGCGAGCCCGAAGTCGAGCAGCTTCACGCCCGACTTCGTCAGCATCACGTTGCCGGGCTTCAAGTCCCGGTGGACGATCCCCTGCCGATGCGCCTTGTCCAGCGCATCCGCGACCTCGATCCCATAACGAAGCGTCTGCTCCAGCGGAAGCGGACCCTTCGCCAGGCGCTCCGACAACGTCTCGCCTTCCAGGTACTCCATGACCAGGTACTCGGTCTCCCCTTCTCGGTTGACGTCGTACAACGCGCAGATGTGTGGATGCGAAAGCTGCGAGATCGTCCTCGCCTCCCGCTCGAACCGCTGCCGCACCTCGGAAGAGGCCGACAGATGCTGGGGCAGCACTTTGATCGCGACGGTGCGCTCGAGCCGCGTGTCCTTCGCCTTGTAGACCTCGCCCATGCCTCCCGCGCCGATCGGCGACAGGATCTCGTAAGGGCCGAGGCGACTGCCAGCCGGGATCGTCATCTCAAATCGGAAGTCCAATGTGTAATCGGAAGTCTCCTCTAGTTCTTCAACCCCGCGGCCCAGTCGATGACAGCGACCATGGAAGACGACGCAACGCCCTCGGTGGGGGCATTGATGATGAAGCGCTGACCGTCGGGGGTCACGTCGTAGCGATTGGAGTTCTCCCATCCCTGGAGGAAGCCCCGGACCGGAGCCTCAAACAGGGCCGTCGCCGCGCCCACCTCGAACGTCGGGCCTGTGGCTCGGACCGGGACCGCCATGAGCTTGCGGTCAGCGGCAAGGTAGAAGATCTCCTTCCCGTCCTTCCTCCATCGGGGCTCGTACCCTCCCGCTGCCGAAACCTGCCAGCGTCCTTCCGAAGAGGGAAACGACCTGACGTAAACCTCGTACTGTCCCGACTCATCCGAGCAGTAGGCGATCCAACGTTCGTCGGGTGACAACTGGGCCTGGACTTCATCAGCCGCCGTAGAAATCAGGGCGCGAGGTTCAGCGTCGCCCGACAACGGCAGGATTCCGATGTTCCCCCTGGTGGCGGGAAAGCTGTACTGGAAGATTAGGAATCGGCCTCTGCTCGACCAGTCGAGCGGAAAGCGGAGCTCGACCGGCCCGCGGAGTCTCTTCTGCAGGAGACGCACGTCGCTGCCGGCGCCGGTCGAGAGCTTCTGATAGATCGTGGCCGGCCTCCTCGCGGAATCGAAGGCAATATGGCTTGCGTCGGGCGACCAGACAGGCATCGAGTCGTCGGACGCATCGAAGGTCAGACGCAGGGAGGAGCCGAGACCGACCTCGAGGACCCAGATATCGGTCGTCCCTCGCTTCGCGTCCAGGACCGTGGCCGCGAGTCTCGTGCCGTCAGGAGATAGCCGGTGGTTCCTATACAACCCCGGCGGACCGAGGGTGCCGAGTCGGCGACCGCCGCGATCGAACCAGCTCAGGCGGCTCTCGGAGCGGTCGGCCACCTTGTACGCGAGGACTCCGTTGCGGGAGACCGAAAACCCCGGCGCGCCGTATGGCATGCCGCTTCCCGTGCTGCTCGCGACTTCGTCTCCCACCGTCCGCGCTTCTCCGCGAAGGCGAAGCGCCTTAGGGTCGAAGGGTTGGGCGAACAGGAGGAGCTGCCGCACGAAAAGCAGGTAGCCGGGAGGAGCGAAAGCAACGCTCGAATCCGCCGCCAGGCGAAACCGGGCGAGCACGCGCTTCGCGTCCAGCGAGCCGACCTGGATCTCTCTGTCCGCGTAACCCGCGATTTGCTCCTCGGGAGAGTCCCCCGCTTCCACCCAGTAGAAGAAGCGCCGGCCGTCGGGAAGGAAACTCGGGAAGCGATGGGAGAACTCCTTTCGGTTCTTGTCCAGGGTCGTTGCCGGCGATGGCGGGCCACCGTCGGTCGGCAATCGCAGGAGCGGCCCCGTCGTCTCGGCTGCGAAGAGAATCCCCCCTTCCGCGCTCCATGCGCCGCCACGCCCTTCGGGCGCATCGGCGCGCACCAGCGGAACTCCTCCCGCCGCGTCGATCGTCTTCAACTTTCGGCCCGCGAAAAACGCCAGAGAGCGCCCGTCGGGAGACCAGAAAGGCGGCGCATTCAAAGAGACGCCCTCTGTCCCGACCAGCGGCTGCGCAACCAGGGAGTCGAGGGAGCGGACCCACAGGATGGTGCGATTCTCGGCGGTTGCCGCGAAAACGATGCGCCGTCCGTCGGGAGAGACGACAGGAGTTGCAATCGTCGTTGCCGCGTCGGGCGCTGGAAGGGTGAACTTCGCCGATCCCCGCACCGGGACCTGGGCTCGCCCGAATCGCAAAAAGCCCTGGAGGTAGAGCATGCCGAGGACGGCGCCCAAGAGGAGAAGCACTGCCGCCGCCCAGGGAAGCCGTGGCCGAAAGCGCGCGCGCGGCGCCTCCGTGCCTGCGCCCTCGCCGATCCAACGCAGCTCCTTTCCCACGTCGCCGGCGCTCTGCCACCGCTCCTCCGGGTCTTTCGCCAGGCAGGTCTTGACTACCCGATCCAGCGCCGCCGGGCTCATCGGCTGAATCTGCGAGATCGGCTGCGGCTCGTCCCGCAGGATCGCCGAAATCAACGAGGCCTGTGTCGCGCCCGAGAACGCCTTCCTGCCCGTCGCCATCTCGTAGATCCCCGCGCCGAGAGCGAATATGTCCGTCCGCGCGTCGGCCTCCTTGCCCTCGAGCTGCTCGGGCGCCATGTACTGGAACGTCCCCAGGATCGTGCCCTCCTGTGTCAGGTTGGGCATGGCCGTCGGAAGCGACGTCAGCCCCTCGCCTCCGATCCCTCTTCCGCCGGGAGAGGGAAGGGCCTTGGCCAGACCGAAG
>DASXTI010000076.1:0-9803 GCA_036505535.1 Thermoanaerobaculia bacterium | reverse complement strand
CCCGAGCGGCGCACGGGAAACCGCTCCGCCGATCGGTTCTGCGGGTTTCTGGGTCGCCGTGCTTCCTTTCAAGAGCTCCGGGGACGCGGAGATGGAGTCGTTCGCGGACGGCCTCGGTGAGGAGATCACGACCGGGCTTTCGCGATTTCGGTATCTATCGGTCGTCGCGAGCGCCTCGACTGCCCGGCTGAAGGGGGAAGCCGGAGACGAACGGGCGCTCGGCGCCAAGCTCGGAGCGCGTTACGTGCTGGAAGGAAGCATCCGCAAGGGAGGTTCGGCCATTCGCGTGAGCGCCCAGCTCGTCGACGCCCAGGCGGGAGCGCGGCTCTGGGCCGAGACCTACAACCGAGACCTTCAGACGTCGAGCATTTTCGCGGTGCAGGACGACGTCGCCGCCCGGATCGTCGCGACCGTCGCCGACAGCTACGGGGTGCTCGTGCATTCGATGAGGTCCGCGATCCAGCGAAAGGACGACGAGCTCGCGCCGGTGGAGTGGCAGTTCGAGTATTTCGCCTACCGCGAGCAGATTACGCCGGCGTCTTTCGTGGCGCTCAAGAGCCGGCTGGAGCGCGCGGTAGAGCGGGACAAGCGACAGTCGGACCTGTGGGCCTGCCTCGCGCAGATTTACCTCGACGAGTACGCGTTCGGCTTCCCGGGAAGCGACGCGAACTCGCTCGATCGAGCCCTGGCTGCTGCCCGTCGCGGGGTCGAATTGGATCGGGCGAACCAGTTCGCGCTCGTGGCACTTGCGCAGACGCACTTCTTCCGCCAGGACATCGCGGCGTTTGGTCCCGCGGCCGAGCGCGCGATGGCCCTCAATCCGTTGAACACCGACGCCCTCGGGATCCTGGGTCTGCAGATCGTGCACACGGGCGAGTTCGAGCGAGGCACCGCGATCGTGCGCCGCGCAATGGAGCTCAATGCGAACCACGCGGGTTGGATGCATTTCGCTCCCCTCTGGGAGCACTTCCACAAGGAGGAGTACGAAGAGGCCCTCGAGTGCGCGAACCGGGTAGACGTACCCGGACTCTTCTGGCCCTACCTCGTGATGGCGTCGGCTTGCGGGCACCTCGGCCGGCGCGCCGAAGCCCAGGCCGCGGTCCGAGATTTATTGGCGCTCGATCCCGAGTTTGCGGCGCACGCGCGCTCGAACGTCGGGACCTGGCACTTCGCGAGCGGCCTGATGGATCCCATACTCGATGGGCTGCGCAAAGCGGGGCTCTCGATTCCCGAGACCGACGGACCGCCCGAGTCGCAAAGAAAAATCGGGACGGTTACGGCAAGAGCAGATCGAGCGCGGTCTGGTACGGACTCGGGTCGGGTCCGGGCCGAGGAGGGATTCTGGGTCGCGGTGTTGCCCTTCAAGGCGAGCGGAGCGAGCGCCGAGATCACGGCTCTGGCCGAGGCGCTGACCGAAGAGATCGTCACAGGCTTGTCGCGCTTCTCCTACCTCCGGGTGGTCGCGCGCACCGCGGCGGCCGGCGGGAGCTCCGCGGGCAGGGAACTGGGCGCGCGGTATGTGATGGAGGGAAGCCTCCGGCAGGCGGGGACGAAGGTGCGCCTCGCCGTGCAACTCGTCGATGCGACCACCGGCGCTCATCTCTGGGCCGAGAACTACGAACGCACCTTCAGCCCGGAAGCGGTTTTCGAGCTGCAGGACGACCTGGTTCCGCGGATCGTTTCGACGGTCGCGGACCAGTACGGCGCACTGGTACATAGCATGAGCGAGTCGCTGCGCGGCAGGAGCGCCGGCCAATACTCCCCGCATGAGGCGGTGCTCCGTGCCTTCGGCTACTGGGAGCGCATGACCCCGGAGGAGCACTCGGAAGTCCGCGACATACTCGAAGCGGCGGTCGCCGTCTCCCCTGACCACAGTGACTGCCTCGCCGAACTGGCGTCGATTTACTGGCACGAGTACGCGTTCGGTTACAACCTCCGACCCGATCCAGTCGGCCGCGCTCGTGCTGCTGCGCAACGAGCGGTCGCATCTGCGCCGACCAGCCACTTCGCCCACTGCGCATTGGCTACCTCCTTGTTCTTCCAGAAAGACTACCTGGCCTTCCGACAAGCAGCGGAACGCGCCCTCGCCCTGAATCGCATGGATTCCTCCACCGCGGCAATACTCGGAAACATGATCGCTTATGCCGGTGACTGGGAAAACGGCCTGGGCATAGTGGAACGAGCGATGCAGCTCAACCCACATCATGCGGGCTGGTATCACTATGTCTCCTTTTGCGATGCCTACCGCAAGCGTGACTATCACGGCGCGCTGGCAAGCGCGCTTAAGGTCAACATGCCCGCCTACCATTGGCCGCACGTGTACCTGGCTGCAGTCTATGGGCAGCTCGGCGAACAGCAGCGCGCGAGCGCGGCGTTGCGGGAGCTGCACGCACTGGTGCCGAACTTCGGCGCGATTGCGCGAGAGGAATTCGGCAAGTGGCTTGACGCTGAACTCACTGAGCATCTGCTTGACGGGCTGCGCAAGGCGGGGCTGGAAATTCCCCCCGAGAAAGGGGCGGGAGCTCCTGCGCCGTAATGGCCACCTTTTTTCCGGCCCCGTTTCCCGCTCCAAATTCCGCTCGACCGTCGTCGAATAGCGCGCGCGATTGAGCGGACGTTAGAATCCGCCGCCAGAAAATCATGCCGCTGTCGGCGGGCACCCGTCTCGGCCCCTACGAGATCCTCGCGCCGCTGGGTGCGGGCGGGATGGGTGAGGTCTATCGGGCGCGTGATGCGAAGCTCGATCGCGACGTCGCGGTCAAGGTTCTGCCCGCGTCGGTCGCCAACTTCTCCGCCGCCTCGCGGGAGGCTCAAGATCGACCCGAATTTCGATCCGCTCCGCAACAATCCGAGGTTCCAGAAGCTCGTCGCTGGCGCGAGGTGATGAGGCCGCTTTCTCCCTGGAGTTAAGAGGGAGTCAAAGAGAGTTCAACGGGCGCTCGAAGGTTTCTCCGAGACGCCAGCCTTCGATCAGACAACCCTGCGTCTCGCCTCCCGAGATGCCGTAGCGCTGATGCTGTATATAATACAGGATCGAGGAGGCCCGGAATGCCCGTGCGTCTCAACATCACGATCGACGAGGACCTCTACCGACGTCTGAAGAAAGAGCTCCCCTCGAAGGGGATCAGCTCCTTCATCGAGGCGTCGGTCCGCGCCCGGCTCTTTCCGGATCGGGAAGAGCTGGATGCCGCATACAAAGCGGCCCGCAAAGAGCGTTGGCGCAAAGCGCTCGCTTCTGACTGGTCGGCAACCGAAATCGAGCACTGGCCTCGATGAAGCGGGCGCCGCGCCGCGGTGAGGTTTACTGGGTTGCGCTGGATCCTGCTCTCGGCACCGAGATTCGCAAGACGCGACCGGCGGTGGTCATCTCGAACGACTCCCTCAACCGGTATGGCTCCCGGGTCGTCGTTCTGCCCGCGTCGAGCAACGTGGATTCGCTCTTTCCCGGGGAGGCCCGGGTCGAGATTCGCGGAAATCCTGCGAGAGTTCTGGGAGACCAGCTGCGCTCGATCGACAAATCCCGTCTGAAGTCGAGAATCGGCACACTCAGTCGCGACGAAGTTCTCGACGTGGAGCAGGCCATCCGAATTACGCTGGCTCTGTCGCCGTAACGGGTGGTAGCGCGCGGGCATCTCTCGCGGCCTGGACCTAGACCCCGGGCGCATCAGCGCGCGCCGAGCCCGGGGGACACCGACATACAGCTCCACCTTCCCAAGGTGGATGTCGCGGGTTCGACCCCCGTTTCCCGCTCCAGCTCGTAATCCCGCCCCGCTGCCCTGTCCCGCTGGGCGCCCGGGCCCACAGGCACCCTAAACACGTTCCCAAAAATCCCCACCCATCCCCGGTTCCGATTCCCTTCTTCCCAGGCTGGATGTCGCCGGTTCGATCCCGGTTGCCCGCTCCAATCCTTGGCTGGTTCGGCGCCATCGGTGCAAGGCACGCGACGCGATGTAGTCTTTCAGCAGCTCAGTGACATTCCCGCCGGCAAGCGCCTCGGGTTCCACCGGATCGTCGCGCGGTCGGCGCCGGCGGGATTCAGAGCTGACCTTCAGAGACGATTCCGTACCGCCGCCCCGTGCTACTGTTCCAGCAAGACTCTCCTAGGAAATCGCGGGTTGGTAGCCCTGCGGAGATTCAATTGAGCTTAAGGAGGTAACTGTGATGAAAACCCACCGCATCGTCGCGTTGTCGGTCTCGGGTCTGCTGGGACTGGCGGGAGCCTCGGCCGCAGGGACCATCGTGCTCAAGGGCCGCTCGACCTGGACCCCGGTGTCGGAGACCAGTGTCAAGCTGGCGGATGGCCGCACCGTGAACCGCCAGGTCCTGAGGGGCACCGCGCTAAACGACAACCCGAACACTCCGCTTTCGAACGCCAGCCAGGACTGCATGTTCACCACCGTGACCTCGGCGGATCGGAAAAGCTTCAGCTCCGGTGGCTACTGCGACGGCCTGGATGCCGACGGAGACGTCTATTGGGCCTACGGGAGTGCGACTGAGAAGGGCGGCAAGTGGTACTACATCGGTGGCACCGGCAAGTTCGAGGGGCTGACCGGTGGGGGCACGTATCGGCTGTCGCTGAACTGGCCGGACGGCAAGGTCATGGCCACCTGGGATGGCAGCGCGCAGATGAAGTAGAGCCCTGGAGTGGGGGATACCGATGCGGAGAGGCTGCGCCGGTTCGTGCAGGAAGCGCACGCAGCCGACGCTCCGAAACGCGAATTCATCAATCGATACAGACTTTTGATTGTCTAAAAGGAGACTGGTCATGTTGAGGAGATGGAAGCAGACGCTGGCCTTCCCAGTTCTTTTCCTGGTTGCCGCGGCTTTGCTGGTGCAGGGCGCCGAGGCAGGCAAGGCGAAGGGGACGCACAAAGGGAGCGCAAAGAAAGCGGTTGTGTGGCCTGCGGCCGATCTCAAGTGGGAGCCTACGGCCGGTGCGCCTCCAGGCGTGATGGGAGTCACGCTCTGGGGCGACCCGACGAAGGGTGCCTACGGCGCCATCCAGAAGTTCCCGCCCGGCTTCTCCTCGGCGCTCCACACGCATTCGTCCAATCTGAAGGCGGTGATCATCTCAGGCACGCTGATCCACGGTCCGGAAGGGAAGCCCGAGGTGAGGCTCTCGGCCGGCTCGTACCTGTTCGAACCTTCGACCTACAGACACACGACGGCGTGCGACAAGGCGTCGGAGTGCGTCTTCTTCATCGAGGGCGACGGGAAGTTCGACCTCAAGATGGTGGAGGAAGAGAAGACGCCGGCTAAGAAGTAGACGTCGTCAACCCGGCACCTCAAAGACTCGAGATATCCGGGGAGCGTGGTATTCGAGGGCGAGTTCAACGAGAGTTCAATGGGGCTTCAAAAGATACTCTGGGACGCTTCAGGATACTTGAGGACAGAACCTAAGCGGTTGATCCGGAAGCATCCCGGAACGTCCCGAAGCGCCACCTCACCTTGCCAAGGTGGATGTCGCGGGTTCGACCCCCGTTTCCCGCTCCAACTTGCTACCCTTCAGTGAAGAGATCATGAGAACCAGAATCGATGGGCTGTTCCTGCTTCTGACGGCGGCCGTCGGTTGCTCGGACTATCAGCAGAGGTTGACCGCGACGAACTCGCTCTGGAGCGTGCGGGCCGTCACTGACCGCGGCGAGGTCGCCGACTGCCGACTGATCAGCCGGGTCGATTCGAACGATAGCCTGCGCGGATGTGGCTTGACCGTTCAACCGACGGTCGAGGAGTGTCTGCGGTATCAGGTGACCTTTGTCGGCGGAGACACGCTACTGATGAACGGGCCGGTGGGAGAGGCCTACAATTGCTCGGGCAGAAGCGAGGCGCCCCCGATGACTTCGGCACAGACCCCGGCCCCAGCGCCGACGTCGGCTGCGACCCCGACTCCGGGAGTCACGACTTCTCCACGCACCAAGCAGGTCGAATTCGTCGCCCGCCGGGACGCGGTCAAAGGCTGCGTCTATCTAGACACGGTGGACGTAAAGACCGCTTGCCCGAATGGATCGGAGGAGTCGAAAGACTGCCTGACCGACCGAGCCATCGGATCGGGCGGCAACACGGTCCTTCTCGAAGGCGACGGAGCTCAGATCTTCGCCTGCAAGGCATCGCCCTAGCCGCGGCCCGGCATTCCCCGCGGGTCTGATACCGGCCCTCCCGTTCGCAGACCGGCGATCAGCTTCGTGAGACCGGTCTCAACCTCACCTTTGGCGAGACTCTCTCGCGGTTGGGCGCGATGTTCGCGCCGACTGGCCGTGCGAACCAATCGCACCGGTCAGTCGAAGACGTTCGGCTTCGTCGAATCCCATGACGCGGCGATTGGCGAGGCGGCCCTGGCGCTCGATGGAACCGACGCGGAGGACAAAGGCCGAAGTGGTGTTTCACTGGGGGCCTCTGATCGAGGAGATAAACGCCAGGAAGCTCGGGGATGCCTGCGTGCGGAGGAGTCCGAATAAAGGCCGAATCCGACGCTTTAGACAGCTTTGGACGAACCACGATGCCACCGGATAGCCGGTAAGCTCTTTATCTAGAGCTGTCGGGTTCCGTCCGGGGTTGGTCAGTCGTTTTGCCAAGGTGGATGTCGCGGGTTCGACCCCCGTTTTCCCGCTCCAACCACAAAAGTGGCCACCGGAGCAGAGTCTTTCTGCCCACCTGCGCAAGCAGGAACGACCGTGGTCTTAGAAGTTTCGTCCGTGCGGCAGGTGCGCTTTCCGGTGAAGACTTGAGGCTTCTCGGGCAGGCCGGTGCAAAGCCCGGCGTTTGGCACCGGAATCAACGAACAGCAGCTCGTTCTGCTCCCTACCGGACCGGGCGAGCCGGTCCCGGTGACGCGAGACCGGCTTCAGCACTTCAACGGCCGGTTTCTTCCGGACGGAAAGCGAATCGTCTTCGCGGCCGGCGAAGCCGGTCGAGGATGGCGGCTTTATGTCCAGACGATCTCCGGTGGACCGCCGGCCCCGATCTCCCCGGAAGGAATCCGAGGCTCCATCGAAGGATTGGGCATCGGCCCGGTCTCGCCGGACGGCCGGTTCGTCGCGGCGTGGAGCCCGGACGGAAGACTTCATCTCTATCCGACCTCACCCGGCGATTCCCTGCCGGTGTCCGGCGTCGCGGACGGTGAGTTCCCAATCCAATGGAGTCCCGACGGGAAGTCGCTTTATGTCAAGGGACCAGGGGAGCTCCCGGCCAGGGTTTTTCGAGTGAACCCCGTCTCCGGAAAGAGAGAGCTTTGGAAACAGTTTGCTCCATCGGACCCGACCGGAGTCGTCGTGATCCAGGGAGTCGTGATGACCCCGGACGCCGCGGCCTATGCCTACACGTACGTCCGCATCCTCTCGGACCTCTACGTCTCGGAGGAGCTCAAGTAATTTTGGCTTTGGATTGAGATGGGTCTTCCTCCAGGAAGCCGCCTGGTCCATAGCGCCGGGCGGCGTCCGGCGCAGCTGCGCCGGCCTGAACGAGCTCCGGACCGGCAGCGCTCGACCAACCCACGTTCGAATAGCTGACCCGCCCGAGCCAATGCAAGCCAGGTCCTCGAGGCTCTGATGTCCTAATATCGGGAGCTCATGCATTTGAAGCGATGTTCGTGGGTGGGCAGCGATCCGCTGATGCTCCGTTATCACGATCGCGAATGGGGCGTGCCAGTCCACGATGACCGCAAGCACTTCGAGTTCCTGATGCTGGAAGGGGCGCAGGCCGGGCTCAGCTGGTCGATCGTGCTCAGAAAACGGGAGGGTTATCGCCAGGCTTTTAGCCACTTCGATCCTGAGAAAGTAGCGCGATATACCGGGAAACAGATTCAGAAGCTCACACGGGATCCGGCAATCATTCGAAACCGGATGAAGATCGAATCCGCGGTACGCAACGCGCGGGCGTTTTTAGCGATTCAGGAAGAGCTCGGAAGTTTCGACGCCTATTGCTGGCGGTTCGTCGATGGATATCCCAAGCTGAATCGGCGAAAGGCGATGCGGGAGATTCCGGCGACCTCCCGCGAATCCGACGCATTCAGCAAGGATCTCAAGCGCCGGGGATTCCGCTTCGTCGGTTCCACCATCGTTTATGCGCACATGCAGGCGGTCGGCATGGTGAATGATCACCTCGTAGACTGTTTCCGATATCGAGAGATTCGGCGGCTCGAGGCCCCGCTCGGCGCGCACGCCTGATACCAAAGTATCGACCGATACCATCGTCCAATCATCGACACTCCCGGGCTGAATGACCTGCTGGCGTCCTCGGAAACGGGCCAGCAACGACGGAAGATGATCTCCAGCAGTGTTCCGCTGGGCAGGTTCGGTACACCCGATGAGATCGCGAGGAGTGCGCTGGTCGTCTCAACGGGCCGCAGCGAATCGTGGTTTGGCGCGCGGCCGAGAGGCTGGAAGGACTCAGCGCCCCGCTGCCATTTTGCCGGCCAGGGTCAGACAGGTGCTGCTTGCGCGAGCGACGAGGCTTCCGGCCTCATCCACGACGTCGCACTCGACGAGACCAACGGTCTTGCCACGCTTGACGACGTGACCCTCGGCGCGGAGTCGCGCCTTCCAGACCGGTTTGAGGAAGTTGATCTTCAGCTCGAGCGTGGTGAAGCTCTCTCCCTCTTCCAGCGTTGACGCATAGGCGATGCCCATCGCGGCGTCGGCGATGTCGCAAAGGATCCCGCCGTGAAGCGTTCCCATCGGGTTGGCGTGCTGAGGGCCGGCTTCCATCTCGAAGACCGCTCTGCCCGGCGCGACCTCCACCAGGTGGAATCCAACGAGACGGGCCACCGGCGGGTCAGGTGCCTCCCCGCGAAGCATCGCTTGGACTCGTTCGAGCATCGTGGCCATGCGTTCTCCAGACCGGTTTGGTTTTCGACTCTATGCCGCTTGCCTGATGAAAGCGGAAAGCGGGCGTGAAAGCCGCCGGGAGCCTCATAGAAACCTCAGAAGCGCTTCGGTCGTCTGAGCGGGCTGCTCCTCCATCACCCAATGGCCGGAGTTCTTGATGATGACCACGCGAAGGTCATCCGCGACCAGCTCATCTGCTCGCCCAGGAACTCGCCCGACGCCTTGTCGCCCCCGATCGCGAGAACCGGCATCGTCAGACGGTTCCGCGAGAGCTCGCCGAAGTCCTTGGCCGCCTGCAGGAACGAAACGAAATAGGCCCATCCCGCGCGCATGCGTCCCGGCCGGGCGTAGGCCGCGGCGTAGGCCTGCCGGTCGGCCTCTTCGCCGCCGACGGGACGCACGGCGCACGGGAATCCGGGAGTCGCCCGCCTGCAGGGACACCGCGACCGGCTGAGACGCTCAGAGAGCGAGCTCCCTCGATGGATGTAGAGTCCCACCATGGCCAAGTCGAAGCGAAACAGTGAGCGTGGGTTGGGCCCGGAGGCAGGCGGTCAGTCCGGCGACACCGAAGAATTCTCGGAAGCCGAGCTCGCCGATTTGGAGAGGGCGCGAAGCTTTGATCCCGACGACCGTCGTCCTGAACTGGCACGCTGAGCTCGGACGCTGACCTCCCGACCTTCTCGATTAGAACCGCTTCGCGACCTCGTAGCCGTCGGATTCGAGGGGTAGGATTCGCGCAGAGCAAGGCCAGGAAAAACCGATGAGTCGTTGGGAACACGGCGTTGCAGCGGACTCACCGTCTTCGCATTCGCTGGGGCAGCTCGCTTCCCTGCTCGGCTCGCCGCTGAACGCCCGACTGTTAGGCTGCGGGCGATCAGCTTCTAATGCCGTCGCCACAGCAGGTTCTTGACGCAATCGGAAACACGCCGCTCGTAGAGCTCCGCCGCGTGGTGCCGCTGGGCTCTGCCCGCGTCGTCGCGA
>DASXTI010000075.1:0-2306 GCA_036505535.1 Thermoanaerobaculia bacterium | reverse complement strand
GCCGCTCTTCTTCTCCGAGCTGTTTTCGACTCGCATCGGAGGGTTCTTTGGGTTGGACGTCGTCGTATCCGCGCTGGTCTTGTTCGTGTTTATCGGCGTCGAAGGACGACGCTTAGCCATGCGGAATCTCTGGGTTCCGATTGTTGCTACGCTTGCGGCCGGCGTGTCGCTAGGCTTCCCGCTCTTCCTTTACATGCGGCAGCTAAAGCTGGAAGCGCAACGGAATTCCTCATTGCCGCTGACCTCCTCCCGCGCTGGCTGAATGAGGGGTCAGGTCTTCATTTTCCGGAACCGGAATCTGGAGACCTGACCCCACGATCCGCGCTGTGCATGATGAAGTTGTTGCAATAATCCTTCGCATCCCAGAAACGGTCGCCGATCCGACTCTGGTGCGTTTCCGGATCGAATTCTCGGATCGGCAGGAGTCGGGATCGCCGGACAAAGAAACCGGTGTAGCCCCGCTCCTCGAGAAAACGGAGGACGTCGTCCACGCTCCCGTGGGTCAAGTGTCGTCCTTCACACTCGAATACCAGCAGTGGTCGATGCCGGCGGAGAATCTCCTCCGCCCCCTGAAACACCCGTAACTCATGCCCCTCGGCGTCCACTTTGATTGCGCTGATGCGCGGCGTCCCCTCCCGAAAATACTCGTCGAGGGAGAACACGGGAACGACGAGGTCCCGGCAGACCGAGATCTGCCGAATCGCCGCCTCGAAGGAGGCGCCCGGAGAGTCTCCTTCCCCGGGGACGTGAAGCGAGAGTCTCCCGCTGCGGTCGGAGACGCCGGCTGCCTCGACCGTGACGTTGTTCAGGGACGCGGCGCGAGAAGCGCGGCGCAAATAGTCCGCCAGCCCTGGCTGAGGCTCGAACGCCACCACTCGTCCTGGGCCGACCGCTCGACTCAACCATAGGAGATAGCTACCTTTGTGCGCTCCGATGTCCAGGACCGTATCACCCGGCCGGATCGCCGAGATAAGAGCCCGCAGCTCCGCCCGCTGATCTCGCAGCCGCGCCCTCAGTCCGCGATAGAGAAACCGCGGCAGGAGCATCCGATCGCGGCTGTTCTCTGGTCGACGGGACAACGCAACGGCCCTCCCCGCCATTATCCTTCCGCGCGCGGCGTTCGAGACGGAAGCGGCGTCGCGGCACGGTTCTAGAATCACCGGGAGAAGAACATGGCCTCATGGGAGTTGCTATGCGGGGAGTTCTCGTGATGAGCGTCATCGTCGGGACCTCGGTCTGCGTCGCCGAAAAGAGGCGAGACGGCGCCGGGGAGCCGAGCGTCAAGCTACCGCCGGAGCTCGCGCGCGTGTTGACCGAGTATGAGGCGGCGTTGCGAGCCGGCGATGGAAGGTCGCTTGCCCGCCTCTTCGACGAAGACGGCTTCGTGCTCCCTAACGGAGCGCCGCCCGTCAGGGGTCGCGCCGCCATCCAGCAGGACTACAAGGGGCCCGGCGGTCCGCTCGTGCTTCGCGCCCTCGCATTCGCGACGGAGAGATCGAGCGGCCTGTTGGCCCGAGTCGATCATCTCGTGTACGCGGCACCGGATCTGGATGCCGCGATCGAGAGGCTCGAGGGGCTGCTGGGCGTCCGGGTGACGCCGGGGGGCCAGCATCCCGGTCGTGGAACCCGCAATGCTCTGATTGCCCTGGGGCCCGCCACGTACCTCGAGATTCTGGGGCCCGACCCGGCGCAACCGAAGCCCGCAAGGTCCCGATGGTTTGGAATCGACGACCTCAAAACGCCGCGGCTCGCCGGGTGGGCAGCCAAGGGCACCGAGCTCGAGAGGCTGGTGGAAGATGCCGGCCGTCACGGGGTGAAGCTCGGAGAAGTCAATTCCGGCAGCCGGCGACGCCCCGACGGGATTCTGCTGTCCTGGCGCTTCACCGATCCTTCGACCGTCGTGGCGGATGGGATCGTCCCGTTCTTCATCGACTGGGGAGATACGCCCCACCCTGCGGCGAGCGCCGCGAAGGGCGTCTCTCTTATCGCGCTGCGCGCCGAACATCCTGATCCGGAGCGAGTCTCTCAGATGCTCGACTTACTCGGCCTCGATCTCCCCGTCCGAGCGGGCTCAACACCCGCGCTCGTCGCGATCCTCGGTACGCCGCGAGGCCGCATCGAGCTGCGCTAGCGGGCGAGGCCGCGATCCGGACTCCGCCTAGAATCCCGACGTGGCGTCCGTCATTTCGCATCCCGCCGTTCCGCTCGCGCTCGCCGTCGCTCTCGGTCCCCATCGCGTCCCGCCCGTCCTGACCGCGGTCGCCTGCGCCGTGAGCGTTCTGCCCGATATCGACGCCTTCGGGTTC
>DASXTI010000074.1:0-3969 GCA_036505535.1 Thermoanaerobaculia bacterium | reverse complement strand
GGCTTCCAGTAGGTCTCGACGAGAATCGCGAGACCGCGCTCGCGTTCCATGAGGTCCGCGCTCTGTGCCGCCAGAACCGCGGAGTGGCGAGTCGCCGGAAAGCGCGCGGACGGGCCGCCGATGGCGGTGTCGTCGGTCATGTGAGCAGGTATATCGTATGAGCGTGACGCCCGACGCGACAGCGGTCGCCGCCGCGAACCTCGCCTTTTACCGGGCGCTCGAGGCCCGCGACCTCGAAACCATGTCCGTCGTCTGGCTGCACGACGACTCGACGAGCTGCGTCCATCCGGGCTGGCATCGGCTCGACGGCTGGGAGGAAATCAAGCGGTCCTGGGAGAACATTTTCTCCAACTCCCGTCCCTGGACCGTCTCCTGCGAGGACATTCGGATCGCCATCGCGGGCGATCTCGCCTGGGTCAGCTGTGTGGAGGTCATCGTTCCGTTTGGCGGAGAAGAGGACGATGACGCCGCGCGCATGCAGGCGACAAACCTTTTCGGCCGGATCAACGGAGAGTGGCGTCTGGTCCACCACCACGCCTCCCCGTCGCCGACCGAGCAGGTCGTACCCGAGGAAACGGTGAACTAGAGGAATTGGTGATTGGAGATTGGCGATTTGTGATTGAGGCGATCAAGTCATTCCCTCGCCCCGATCACAAACCACAAATCACGAATCGCGAATCGCTAATGGTTCGCCCGGCTGAGGAGGCATCCTGATGGTCGATCGGTGGTTCTACGCGGTCGCGCTCGGCGAAGTCGAGGCGGCCCGGAAGCCTGTCGTCGTCGTTTGAGACGAGGATCGGCGGATGTCATGAGAGCCATTCGCGTTCATTCTTCCGGCGGCCCGGAAGCTCTGCGCTACGAGGAGGTGCCCGACCCGCAGCCTGCCGCCGGAGAAGCGGTCGTCTCGATCGAGGCGGCCGGCGTCAATTTCATCGACGTCTACCACCGTACCGGACTTTACAAGGTCTCCATGCCCGTCACGCTGGGAAACGAAGGCGGCGGAACCGTCGTCGCCACGGCGCCCGACGTGACGGATCTCGCGCCCGGGGATCGCGTGGCATTCGTCGGATCGTTCGGCGCGTACGCCGAGCTCGCCGCGGTGCCGGCGCGGCGGCTGGTAAAGCTTCCCGATGGGGTCACCACTCGGCAGGCCGCGGCCGCGATGCTTCAGGGGATGACGGCTCACTATCTTGCTCACTCGACTTATCCGCTCAAGCCGGGCGACGCGGCGCTCGTGCACGCAGCCGCGGGGGGAGTGGGCTTGCTGCTGTGTCAGATGGCGAAGCGGCGCGGTGCTCGCGTCTTCGGCACCGTTTCGACCGAGGAGAAGGCGCGGCTGGCGCGCGAGGCTGGCGCCGACGTCACGATCGACTACACCCGGCAGGACTTCGAGGCCGAGGTACGGCGGCTCACCGACGGCAATGGCGTGCAGGTCGTCTACGACTCGGTCGGCAAGACGACCTTCGATAAGGGGCTGGCGAGCCTGGCGGTTCGCGGCATGATGGTTCTCTTCGGCCAGTCCAGCGGCCCGGTTCCACCCTTCGATCCTCAGGTGCTCGCCCAGCGCGGCTCGCTCTACCTGACGCGGCCGGCTCTCTTCCAGTACATCGCCCGCCGGGAGGAGCTCCTCGCGCACGCCAGCGAGGTCCTCGGCTGGGTCCGCGAGGGCAAGCTCAAGCTGCGGATCGCGCACGAGTTTCCGCTCCGCGACGCGGCCGAGGCCCATCGGGCGCTCGAAGGCCGCAAGACGGCGGGAAAGATTCTGCTGATCCCCTGATTCCTTGATCTCCGACTCTCTCCGGGTGTGAAATGGTTGTGCACATTCATGCGCCTCTGGCCCGCTCGAGAAGGAGGGACCGTGATTCTCGTGACGGGAGCGACAGGTAAGGTCGGGGGAGAAGTCGTCCGGCAGCTTTCGGCGGCCGGGGTTCCGGTCCGAGCGCTCGTCCGCGATCCGATGCGCGCCTCCCCCATTCGTTTGCCGGGCGTCGAGATCGTCGTCGGCGATCTCGGAAAGCCCGAGACCCTCGACCACGCGCTTTCCGGCGTGGACCGGCTCTTTCTTCTTTCTCCGGCCCATCCGGATCAGGTCTCGCTCCAGAGCAACGCGATCGAAGCCTCGAAGCGCGCCGGCGTGGGGCACGTCGTCAAGGTCTCGGTCGCCGGGGGTCCCGATTCGGGCACGCAGATCGGCCGCTGGCACTGGGCAACCGAGAAGCAGCTCGAGGCTTCCGGTATCGACTTCACGATGCTGCGGCCGAATCTCTACATGCAGCAGATGCTGACCCTCGCGCCGTCCATCGCCGCGACCGGGACGTTCTCGTTGCCACTCGGCACGGCGGAAGTCTCCGTCGTGGACACCCGGGACGTCGCCGCGGTCGCGGTCTGCGCGCTCACGGAGAATAAGCACAGCCGTAAGATCTACGACCTCACGGGCCCCGAAGCTCTCTCCTTCGACGCGGTGGCCGATGCCATCTCCGAGGCGACGGGCAAGAAGGTGTCCTACGTGCATGTCCCGCCCGAGTACGCGCGCAAGCAGTTGCTCGCTTCCGGCGTGCCCCGGTGGCTCGTGGATGACATGCTCATCCTCTTCGCGTCTTATCGGGAAGGCTACGGCGCCGCCGTTTCCGACACGATACGGGAAGTGACCAAGCACCATCCTCGGACGTTTCACCATTTTGCGAAGGACTACGCGCAAGTCTTTCGCGACGGGAGGTGAGTCGGCTCACTCGCGCGGACCGACCGGCGAAGTAGGCGGACGGGCAGCTAGACTGCGTCGGTAGCTTCGCTGAGGATCTTCCAGATTGGGTCGAGCCACTCGCGGTGCTCCGGCTTCATGAGCACCGAGCGCAGGCACGTGATCCGCTCGCGATCGGGCTCCACGCCGGCTGCCGACAGATCGAAGAGATCGGCTGGCAGCTCGGCCAGGGCGAGATGGAGGTTGCGGTGCGCGGCCTCGGCGAAGACCCGTCTTGCGCGCTCCGAGGCCGCGCTCACGCTGGCGGCCCGTACGGCCCAGACGACGATATCGAGCTCCGGCGCGAAGGCCGTCACGAAGCGGGCATCTGCCGAGAGCCTCTCGTAGAGCGCCAATGCCGCGGCGCGACAGTCCGTGAGCCCGCGCGCGAACGCCCCGCCTCGCGAGAGCGGCAGGAGCCGCTGCGTGGCCCAGAGCGCTACGGCGGCGGCCCCGGGCCTCGAGCACTCCAGGCTGATCTCGCCCAAGTGAAGCTCGCTCGACGTGAAGTACGTGTACGGCGAGTCGTGGCGGTAGAAGCAGCCGACTTCGGGATCGCGGAAGAGAACGCAGCCACATCCGTAGGGCTGAAGACCGTGCTTGTGCGGATCGATGACGATCGAGTCGACCTCGCGCAGCCGGTCGTACGTGCGTTGCGTCTCGGGGGTCAGATTGTCCGCGAGGCCGAAGTAGCCGCCATAGGCGGCGTCGGCATGTAGCCGAAATGCGTAGCGCTCGCGGAGCGCGAGCAGCTCCGGAAGCGGATCCACCGAACCAATCGCGGTCGTTCCGATCGTCGCGACGACCGTGCCGGTCCCGCCGCGGTCGAGAGCCTTTCGAAGCGCATCGGTGTCCATCCTTCCCCGCCGGTCGCAGGGAATTGGCTCGAAGTCCAAGCCCAGCACGGCGCTGATGCGTCGATGCGTGTAGTGCGCCTGCTCTGACGCGACGACGCTCTCCCCCGGATGAAGCTGTCCGGCCACCCACAGGGCCTCCAGGTTGGCCATCGTCCCGCCGCCGCACAGATGGCCGAGGTGCGTCTCCCATCCGAACATCCACGCGATCTCGGCGACGGCCTCCTTCTCCATCTGGGAGCTCGCCCGGCCGCCGTCGAGCGCGTGGTTGTTGGGATTGATCCACTGCGCGAGCGCGTAGGCGAGCCGGGCGACCGCATGGGGGGGCTTCAGCATCTGGCCCGCGTAGAGGGGGTGGAAGTAGGGATAGTTGTCCTG
>DASXTI010000073.1:0-10380 GCA_036505535.1 Thermoanaerobaculia bacterium | reverse complement strand
GTCCGCCCGCGGCTCTCCGAGTGGGTCGTGGTCGGGCTCGCCCTGCTCTATGCGGTCGTCTTGCTCTTCGCACCGCTCACCGCGCTCGCCTGGGGCGCTCTCTCGCGCGGGATGGCGACGTTCTTCAAGGAGGTCTCGACGCCCGACGCCCTTTCGGCTCTGAAGCTGACCTTTTTGCTCGCCGTCGGCGCGACTGCGATCAACACGGTCTTCGGCGTCCCGGCGGCGTGGCTCCTCGTGCGCGATCGGAAGCTGCCGGGGCGACGCCTCGTCAACGGGATCGTGGATCTGCCTTTCGCCGTCTCCCCGGTGATCGCGGGCTTCATGCTGATCGTCCTCTTCGGCCGCTCGGGGTGGTTCGCCCCGCTCGCCGAGGCCGTGGGAGTCAAGATCCTGTTCGCCTTTCCCGGAATGCTGATCGCCACCACGTTCATCTCGCTTCCCTTCGTCATCCGGGAGATCATGCCGGTCCTCGAGCAGATCGGCGAGGAGCAGGAGAGCGCCGCCTATACCCTCGGCGCCAGCACCTGGCGGACTTTCTGGAGCGTGACGCTCCCTGGCATCCGCTCCGGCCTCCAGTACGGGGTTCTGCTGACCTTCGCCCGGGCCGTCGGAGAGGTCGGCGCGGTCCTCGTCGTCAGCGGCAGCATCGTTGGGCTGACGGAGACTTCCACGCTCTTCATCTTTCGATCGCTGGACGAGCGCAACCCCGTCGCGGCCTACGCGATGGCCCTCGTGCTCGCCCTCTCTTCCTTCGTCCTGCTGACCGCGATGGAATGGACGAAGCGTCGCCAGTCCCGCGGCTTATGAGGCCCGGAAGCATGCAGTCCGCGCGCGCATCGGGTAGCATCGTCCGGATGTCGAAACGCAATGGGACGTCCGGGCGACCGAGATTCTCTCGGTGGCTATGAGGCCGTCCTCCGAAGTCCAGGAATCCCCCGCCGGTTCGGGGCTCGCGGCAGCCCCGCTCAGCCGCGTTCTCTTCCTCGCCGTGGACGCCGGGGACAAGGATCTGATTCTCGCGTGGGCCCGAGAGGGAATCCTGCCGACGTTCCGGTCGCTGCTGGAAACCTCCGCCTGGGGAGGAACGCAAAACCCCATCGGGTTCTTCGTCGGCGCGGTCTGGCCCTCTTTTTGGACCGGCCTCTCGCCCGACCGGCATGGGCGCTATTGCTTTTCCCAACTGCGCACCGGAACCTACGACCACTATGACGTGAGCCCCAGGGACACCCAGGGAGAGCCGTTCTGGGACGCGCTCTGCGCGAGCGGCTGCCGCGTCGCGATTCTGGACGTTCCCAAGACGGTCCCCTCTCCGCGGGTCAATGGCATCCAGGTCGTGGACTGGGGGACACACGATCCGGAACTCGATTTCTGCACATGGCCCGAGTCGCTCGCCTCCGAGATTCGAGCGCGCTTCGGCCCGCACCCCGTCGATCAGTGCGACGAATTCA
This sequence comes from Thermoanaerobaculia bacterium, assembly GCA_036505535.1. Lineage (GTDB taxonomy): Bacteria > Acidobacteriota > Thermoanaerobaculia > UBA5066 > Gp7-AA6 > DAHUXD01. The sequence continues at coordinate 8,929 of DASXTI010000073.1, read as the reverse complement.
TGCAGCGCGGTCCCGCCGAATTCGCGAGCCTGCGCGACGCGCTGGTGGCGGGAGCCCGAAAGAAGGGAGAGCTCGCGGCACACTTTTTTCAGCGTGGAGGTTGGGATCTCTTCCTGACCGTGTTCGCGGAGAGCCACTGCGTCGGCCATCACTGCTGGCATCTCCACGACCCGATGCACCCGCGGCACGACCCGAACATGGCGAGAGTGGTCGGAGACCCGGTTCGCGACGTCTACGTCGCAATCGATGCGGCTCTCGGGCGCCTGATCGAGCTCGCGGGGCCCGAGACTACGGTCTTCGTTCTCGCGAGCCACGGGATGGGCCCGCACTACGACGGCACGTTCCTCTTGGGTAAGATGCTCCGGAGCCTGCTCGAGCTCCCGGTCGCGCCCGGAGGCAAGCAAGCCCTCGCGCGGTTTCTCGAGTCGGTCTGGTATCGTCTCCCTTCCTCTGTGCGTCCCTGGCTCCGATCTCTTCGCGGACGCGCGAAGCAGGCGCTCGGAGTCGCGGCCAGCGTTCCGGAGCTCGCTTCCCGACTCTGCTTCACCACGCCCAACAACGACGTCTACGGTGGCATTCGCATCAATCTGGTGGGCCGCGAGCCGCAGGGTCGGATCCATCCTGGTCCGGAGTACGAAGCATTCTGCGAGACGCTCTCGAGTGACCTGCTGGCGTTCGTCAACCTGGACACGGGGCAGCCGTTGGTCAAGCGAGTGTTGCGTACGGCCGACCTCTACAGCGGAGAGCACGTCTCAGATCTCCCGGACCTGCTCGTCGAATGGGAGCGGGGCGCGCCAATCTCCCGGATCCACTCACCCAAAACGGGCGTCATCGAAGGGGTCTTTCCGGGCAGACGAACCGGAGACCACAAGCCCGAGGGTCTCCTCTTCGCGCGAGGCCCGGGGATCGTGCCGCGCCGCCTGGACCGACCAGTCGAGATCACTCAGTTGGCGCCGACGATCGCCTCGTTGCTCGGCGTGCGGCTGGGCAAGACCGACGCCGAGCCGGTTGCCGAGCTGACCCCTGACGTCGGTCGACGCCCGCACCCTGAACGATAGCCGCGGCGCCGCACAGGCCCGCGGCTGAGGCGCGCTCCCTCGCCTCCAGCCTCCGGTTTCTCAACTACCTTCTTCGTCGCGAGGGCCTCATAATCCCGCCCGGAAGCGCATGGGGTCCGGTGACCCTCGCGGACTTCAAATCCGTCGGTGTCGCGGCCTTCGCCGGGACGGGTGGGTTCGACTCCCACACGCTTCCGCCAATCTGCTGCCACGTGCCGCCGCAACCTTCGGGTGTGGCGGCATTTCCTTTTAGCCCATGAGCGCGCCCGGCTCAGGCTAGGAGGCGGCTAGAGGCAGTAGGTTCGCTGACAGAATCGCTGACAGTCCGGCGGCGGGGATGCGGTCTGACCCCCGCGAGGATCGGCACAGATAAAGCGAGCGGGGGTTATGCGTTCGAGGCGCCGGAAAGCGGGGGCGAGGTGTTTCTGCGAGCGAGCGCTCTGACCACGGTGCCGCCTCGCCGAAAAAGCACCGTCGTCTTCCCCAGACCTCCCAGATAGAAGGGGACGTCGTCGCCCGCTCACGCAAGAATCCAAAGGGAGGGTAATCCTCGACGCGATTCGCCGGCGGCGGCCGGGATCGGGGTCGGGTTCGCCGATCAGCCTCGTAATACACCGACGCACGACTGACCTCAAAGCCCCACTCGTGCGACCGGCGTACGCCGCCCGCCCCAATCATCGTCGCTAATCCAAAATATAGACCTGACCCACCGTGACCCGACCCGCACGCACTGCCCCGGACACAGCGGGCCCGGGCACTTAATAGCACAATAGAAGACTGACCCCGATCCCTCCTCATGGAGCGCACCCACCCAAAGCCCTAGGCCCTCTTCTCATGCCCTTTCACGCCCAAAAGCCCATATCGCGGGATTTGCGCCGGGCGTAGCCTTCACGCCGGCTGACTCTCCCAATACCGGAAGGAGGTGGAACGAGGCGCGGTAGCTGGTCCGTAGCAAAGGAGGTCGAGCGAAACGCCCTATAGCTGCCAGGGCCCAAGGTACCCCCCTCGATCAAGGGGAGTAGTCATCTTGTCTGTTCGGGGGTATGTGTCAGTCTTTAGAACCGTCAGCTCTACGGGCGTCAAGCCTGGGGCTGACAAGAAGGAGAAGGAGAAAGATAGTTGCTAATAATTTCCGGATGGTACTCTAAAGGGGGAAGCCTTTTCGCTTAAACTCAACCCGGTTCACTACTTTGCCTCGTGGTGAGGCCAAGCAGCGGAATCAATCAAAAAACGAACAATAAATAATACAGGATATCCAATGAAGAAATTAAGCATTCTCACCCTTACCATGATCGCCCTCTCGGGCTTCATGGCTACCACCCTGCAGGCACAGAACCCCCACTTCCTCAGATGTAGCGCAAGCGGCGTTAACTCTGATGGCACTCTCAATGTGTGTTTCAAGATAGCGGGACTCGGTAGTAATCAGACGCTTGACGTAACGGCTACGGCCCATGCTGACGCTATCTACGGCTGTTTGAACCATGGGCAACAATGCCCCAATGCAGCCAATAAAGTCGAGGTGCAAGCCGACGTCAGCGCGACTGGCACGTTCACGTCTGGCAAGAACGGCCAGATTACAGCTTGTCTCACAGTGGATCCGCCGCCCACTTCTCTAACCTGCCCGAACGGCCAAGAGCTGGTTTTGGTTTCGGTTTCTTACACGAACGTTTCGGTGTCTGCGCCAGGGGCGGACAGTTGTCACCCCTCTCCTGGAACCTTCGCGGATAACTTCTTCCCGCAGTGTCCGTAGCGAAAGCCTGCAAGAGCTCTTCAGGGTTAGGCGGCCCTCGCCGCCTAACCCTGAAGGAGATGCAGGCCTGGTGCAAGAGGCCCCGGGTACTCTCGGCTAAAGTGCTCGAGAGTAATCGTGGCGGTCTGCCGGCGGGACCAATACCGCCAATCCGTGCCGATCCTCGATCTGCCAATCCCCTCGCGGCGAGTCTCGAAAAACGTCTTTCTGTCCTACCGTGCGGGGGGCAAAGAGATCATCGTCTCAGCGAAGACGACCGACGAGGTCGAGGCGAAGCGAGAGCTGGAAGCGCCTAACGCGAAACCGCGAGAACGCGAAAGAGCAGCTTGACGTGCTGAAAACGCCGAAAACCGAGAAGGTCACGGTAGGCGAGCTGCTCGACGCGAATCTCGAGCGCGCCGACGCGAAGAAGCTCGCGAGCCGGAAAGGGATTCGCGATCGCACGAAAACGCTCACGAAGCTGCTCGGAAGCGTTCGGACCGTTGAGTTCCGGCCCGGGCACGTTGACGCGTACAAGAAAGCGCGTCGCGCGCTGCTCAACGATAAAGGCAAGCGGCGCGTCAGCGACACGAGCATCCGGCATGAGCTTGGGATTTTGAACCGGGCGTTCTCGTACGCCGTCGAGCGGGGCGCTCTTCGGTTTGCGCCGTTCATCGAAAAACCCACCGAGGACAACGTGCGGGAGAAAGAGATCCCGCTAGAGAAGGTCCCTGCGATTCTGAAAGCGATCAGCTGCCCCGACGTGCGGGGACTCCGTCGAATGGCTCTTTCTGACCGCGACCCGGCCGAAGGGTGCGAGATCCCTGCGCTGGGACAAGCTCGATTTGAAGTCGTGGGAGCTGCGGGTTTCAAGCGAAAAGGGCGGCAGATGCGCTGAAAGCGTGCGGCCTCGAGTCTGGGCGGGCGGGCTTCACCCTCTCCGATATCAAGAAGACTGCTGCGGGCGTTTTGATCGACTCGGGGCTCGCAGAGCGCGAAGCAATACATTTTTCAGGGCATAAAAACCCCGTCGATGTTCGACCGCTACCTGATCAAATCGAGCGAGCGGCATCATGTGCAGGTTCGCAAGCGCGACGCCTATCTCGCCGAGAGGTTCGCTGACACTCAGGGCTCCGACGCTGACAGAATCGCGAAATTCCCTAGCGTTTCCGCGAATTCCGAGTAGCTTCGACTCCCACACGCTTCCGCCAAGCTATAACACCGGGTGACAGAACCTTGGGCTTAAAGGATTAGAAGGAGTGTACCTGGAGCCAGTCCGCGACCTTCTCGCGGCTGAGCTGGTGACGGTCCTGAAGGTGGATGATCTTTTGCTCGAGAGAGCGTCCCATGTTGGAGTGCGAACACGAACTGGTTGGTCCCCATGGGCAGTTGGGTCCGAGGTCTAATCTGAGCTGTGGGTACGCCTTCGCGAGATCCTCCGACAGGAAACTGCCGAGGCCGGGATCCTGATCGTTCCGCTCGCGGTCGTAATACTCCGCAAACCAAGCAGCCGCGAGCGCGTCGCAGCCCAAGCGACCGGTGGCGGCCGAGACGCCGAAGTAACGGCCTGTCGGTGCAGGATCCGGGATGAGCTGGATCCCTGCGCGAACAGCCTGATGCAAGTACTGGAACCTCGGGTGTGTCGGGCTACCCACTTGGCAGGGATCTTCTCACGACCCCGCCGGCTGACTTCGGGTCGGACTGCAAGTCCGCATGTCAGGCGGCCCGCGCCTCGAACCAGCGCTCAAAGTTCTGACGAAGTTCATTCTGGGAAGGATCGCGAAGTTGTGCGACGTAACCCTCAAAGTGCTTCAAGACGTGTGCGAGGAATGTCCACGGGTCAAGTTGGATGTGGAGAGACGAGCCGTCGGACCCAACTGTCGCTTGGATCGCTAGCGCCTGAGCTCGGACGATTGAGACTCTGCCTCGAGTCATGGCCTGATGAAGCAGCCCGCAGCGCACCTCCCGATAGAAGTCCTTTGCGAACGCCTCGATATTTTGGGCCGACAGCTCGGGAAAGATGTTCTCCAACCCGAACTTGAAGAATTCCGGTGACCTTCGGTCGCTCGACTCGCCTCTGATGAAGCAGGCGATCGCCTCCACGTAGGTCAGCATGAGCGTGAGGATCGCGAAGCCTGTGTGTTGAGCATGAGGAACCGCCGAACTCGAGAGTGTCTAGGCATGATCGAGAAGCCAGCCTTGGACTTGGTCCTGAAAGACGTCGATTTTGCGCTCGATCGTGGCTCCAACGAGGTCGTTGGCTCGAAAGCGCGGACTTACCGCGAAGTCAGCCATAGACACTTCGGGCGGCCGAACGGGCGGCGCGTCAGCGGCGAGCGATCACGCGAGGCGGACGACATTCTAGCTCCGCGCCATCTTCTTCGCGGCGGCGATAGCAGCGCGGGCGCCTGATCTCGCGCGAATCGCCTTAACCTTCGCCCGGTTAGCTTTCGACAGCCTGCGAACCGCCGCCATATAGCGCCCCTGAGCCTTCCACGCTGCTCGCTGAGCACCCGAGATTGGCTTCCGTCTCGCGCGCTTCCTCTTCCGCGCAAGTTTCCCAGTCTGAGCCTGGACGGCCGGGAAGATGCCCGCTTCGAGTGCCGCAAGCCTTCCCTTTAGATCCTCAACGAGATGTTCTCGTCGCTTCACAGCCTTCCACACCTCGCTGGCCCTTACCTTCCCGTCGTGGAGAAGAACCGACAGAGCCTGATGGGCCTGTTGTGCAGACAGCCCGCGATTAGACCTTAGACGTCTTGGCATGTGACTCCTCAGCAAGCTAAAGAAGCCCTATCAGTGAGGACAGAACTGGAAGTCTACCTTGGGACGCAACCGGCAGATCTCGGCAACAAGATCGAGGTGCTGGAGCCGACGCTGGCGGAAGCGAGGCGTCGAGTCCGCTGCAGGCGGAACCGTAGAAGTAGGTGCGGGGCCGACGCGATCAGAGGGGCATCGGTCGTCACGGCGTCTCCCGCGGCGGCACGACTCCCAGCGTCGGCCGCGGAAGCGCATCCGTCGGCCGTGCGGCGTCTCGCCGCTCTAGGACCACCTCGGCGAAGGCGATCGCTGAAGCGAGGGCAGCATAGGCTCGCGCGTCGTCTCGCATCGTCTCGAGAATCTGTTCCATATCCCTTATCGCACAGGCGAGCCTTTCCCGCGTCAGTGCGTCGCGATCGTCTGAACTGCTCACGGAATGCCTCCTCGGAAGGCGAGAAGTGTACACCCCGAACGCGCACTGATGCTCGAGGAAGCGAGGCGCCTTTCAGGTAATCCGCGGCGCCAATTTCAGCGGCGAGTCCGCTGCACGCGCATGTTGCTCGGCGCCCTGTGCCCGCTGAAGGTCATCGCCTCCGCCTCTGATAGGACCGAGTCGACCAGGGAGCAGCGGCTCGCACTGCGGGTGCAATATCAGCACACCCATCTCAGCTGCGACATGCGAAGCCGGACGAGATGGAGTTTCGCCTCCTCTGGGCTTCCTACAAGGTAAGGTAACGTCGGTCTCAGCAGATGGAGCGCTAACTCAAGGAACCGCCCATCGACACTTGTCGCACGATTGGCAGCTGGTACCCTACGCCGGGGACCGCTGACAGAAGGGCGGCCACCACACGCCGTCGGGCGTCGAACAAAGTACGATTCGTTAAGGAAACGGCCGCCCGAAGGGGGCGGCCGTTTGGGAAGGCAGAACCTTGCCTCAGGGAATCTGGGCCTGACCCGCGCAGCCCTGGATCGCTCCCTTCTGTGCGTCGGTAATGATGCCCGCGTCCTTGAGATCGTTCGTCAACTGACTCACGCAGCTGACGAAAGCGCCATGGTTTCCGGCGCCAGCCGCGCATTGAAGGATGCGATCTGTGATCGTACCGCCGTCCTGGAGAAGCAGGTCCGGAACCCCAGAGTCGCAGCCGTCGATCACGAGCGTGGACGGCGTCACCACGCCTGTCGTGATCCGCCCGATCTTGTTGCCATTACCCTCCGCGAACCAGAGGTTGCCATCCGGGCCGGCCGTGATACCAAGAGGGATGCTGTCGGCCGTGGGGATCGGAAACTCCGTGATGACGCCGGCCGTGGTGATCCGCCCGATCTTGTTGTTGAAGGGATCCTCTTCGGTAAACCAGAGGTTGCCGTCCGGGCCGGCCGCGATACCAAAAGCCCCGCAGCAGGGCGCGGGGAAGGCGAACTCCGTGATGACGCCGGCCGTGGTGATCCGGCCGATGCCATTGCCTCCGCTAATATTGGCTTGGGTGAACCAGAGGTTGCCATCCGGGCCGGCCGTGATGCCGATGGGGTTGCTGTTGACCGAGGGGATCGAGAACTCCGTGATAACGCCGGCCGTGGTGATCCGCCCAATCTGGTTGCTGTTCCTTGCTGCGAACCAGAGGTTGCCATCCGGGCCGGCTGCGATACCCCAAGGGTAGTCGCTGGTCGGGAGCAGGAACTCTGTGATAACGCCGGCCGTAGTGATCCGGCCGATCTTTATGCCTTCTGCTTCTGTAAACCAGAGGTTGCCGTCCGGGCCGGCCGTGATACCGAAAAAAGGCTCGCCCGGAGTCGGGATCGGGAACTCACCGGTGACGACGCCGGCCGTAGTGATCCGCCCGATCTTCAAGGCGTTTTCGGTGAACCAGAGGTTGCCGTCCGGGCCGGCTGCGATAGCAAGAGGGAAGGAATCGGCAATGGGCAGAGCGAACTCGGTGATGACACCGGCCGTGGTGATCCGCCCGATCTGGTTGGCGCCGGGTTCGGTGAACCAGAGGTTGCCATCCGGGCCGGCCGTGATACCAAGCGGGGTGCTGCCGGCCGTGGGGATCGGAAACTCCGTAATGACTTGCCCGCGGGCGACCCCGGCCAGGCCCGCCCCGAGGAGAGCCAGAATCAACGCCGTAGAGCCTCCGCCGCGCCGCGAGAGTTTGGCGTCATCCGGATTCCACGGCACGAGCTGTTCATGTCTCATCGGCACACCTCCAAGGCTCCGAGTGTAAGAATCGCGTCGTCTATAAGTGGAGCGCCAACCAGTGCGGCGGTTGGCGTTTGGTCGTAGGCCAGAGTTGTGACCAGACCAGAGAAGAGAACGGAGACCGGGACCGCCCAGGAACGCATAACCCTTTCGAGAAGTCGCTTCAAGAGGCCGGTTTGATAAGCCAGAAAGAATCATATCTCGCAGGAGCCCGTTGCGCTAGAAAATCACCCGCAGTTGTAAAAGATTCGCTCGAAGAACACCCGACTGATGCTGGTCAATCGCGCCTGGCGCCGCTACTTTCCGCGGAGATCGATGCCCGTGACTGCCGTCAGCGCTTCATCGGTGCGTCGCTCGATCTCGGAGGGATCGTCCACGTCGCCCTGCCTCAGGACGTGCTCCGCGGTGAGCCGGTAGTCGGCTTCGAGCCGTGACTCGCTGGTTGTTCGGGAGAGCCGAGGCCCGTGAATTCCGGCAGGGGGATCCGGAGGGCTCCATGCCGGAACGTGTGGCGTGATCGCGCCGATCCGCACACCGATGTAGAGCAGTATGGCTTCCGCGACCGAACAACCGCCGGCTCGGCACGCGTGGTAAAACATGCGGTCCGCGGTCCGGCGCGCGGCCGTGTCTCCGCCGGCGTCGTCACATGCTTTGTCGTGGACCACGGAGGCTCGTCGGTAGTCTCCGGTGTAGGGCGAGCCCACGAGCGTCCAGAGCGCCTTCGGAATCGAGGCGCCATCGATCACGTACGCCGCGGGCGTTCGCCATTCTTTCCCATCAGGATCGATGAAGGAGAAATCTGAGAGCAATCGCATCCGTCGGTCGGGAGCGTCGTTCTCCGTGAGCCAGGTGGCTTGCGGTTCACCCGAGAATTCACCGTGTGCCACGGGTCGTCAGGGCTTCCTGCAACGGTCCCATCGTTCTCGCATGAACGTACGCGTTCGCGTCTCAAGCGGAGGACGCTCTCGGGGTCCGGGCGTGTCGTCGGCGGAGGCGTTTTCGGCGAAGGAAAAACGTCACGGCGACAATCGCGGCGATGAGAAGCACGATGCCGGCGACGCTCGACCATTTCAAGACCGCTTCGGCGTTGACGGCCGCGTAGTATCCGAGGAGGGCCGACCCCGCTCCCCAGATGATCCCCGCGGGAGAGTTCCAGAGGATGAAGTCTCGATAGCGGACCTTCGCCGCTCC
>DASXTI010000072.1:0-5352 GCA_036505535.1 Thermoanaerobaculia bacterium | reverse complement strand
CCGGGCAGCCCTAGCACCGCAGAGGCCAGGTCTCTCGACGGTCTTACTCGGCGACGGGCCGCACCTCGACGACGCCGCCCGCGGGCCAGCGCTTCGCGGTTCCGACCACGAGACGGGCCGCGGTCAGTCTCTCGCGTCGGGAGTAGGCTCTGCCGGTTCGCGATCCGCGACGACTGGGGGAGCCGGGTGTGGCTGTCACGACCATGAAACGACCGACGACGACGCAGCGCAAGTTCCAGCTTGACGAAAAGGACCTGCCGACGCACTGGTACAACATCCAGGCTGATCTGCCTTCGCCGCTCCCGCCGCCACTCCATCCCGGCACGGGGCAGCCCATAGGCCCGGCGGACCTCGCGCCGCTCTTCCCGATCGAGCTGATCAAGCAAGAGGTGAGCCGCGAACGCTGGATCGAGATCCCAGAGCCAGTCCGTGACGCCTACAAGCTCTGGCGACCGACACCGCTCATTCGCGCGCTCGGCCTCGAGAAGGTGCTGGGCACACCGGCGCGCATCTACTACAAGTGGGAGGGCACGAGCCCCGCCGGAAGCCACAAGCCGAACACCGCGATCGCGCAGGCGTACTACAACAAGGAGGAAGGCACGAAGCGCCTCGCGACGGAGACCGGCGCGGGTCAGTGGGGGAGCGCCCTCGCGCTCGCCGCGCGGATGTTCAACCTCGAGTGCAAGGTCTACATGGTCCGCGTCTCGTACGACCAAAAGCCGTACCGCCGGATCCTCATGGAGACCTGGGGCGCCGAGGTCGTCCCGAGCCCAAGCCCCGACACGAACGCGGGCCGCGCCGCTCTGGCGAAAGATCCGAAGAATCCCGGCAGCCTCGGCCTGGCGATCTCCGAAGCCGTCGAGGACGCCGCCACGCGCGATGACACCAAGTACTCGCTCGGCTCCGTCCTCAACCATGTGCTGATGCATCAAACGGTCATCGGTCAGGAGGCGAAGAAGCAGCTCGAGCTCGCCGGCGAGCGCCCGGACATCCTCGTCGGCTGCATCGGCGGCGGCTCGAACTTCAGCGGCTTCGCGTTCCCGTTCGTGGCCGACAAGCTGACCGGAAAGGTGAAGGACCTCCGGGTGATCGCGGTCGAACCGATGGCCGCACCGAGCATCACCAAGGGTCAGTACGTCTACGACTTCGGCGACGAAGCGATGATGACGCCGCTCGTGAAGATGCACACGCTCGGTCACTCGTTCATGCCGGCGCCGATCCACGCCGGCGGGCTGCGCTACCACGGGATGGCGCCGGCGGTGAGCTCGCTGTACGAGCAGAAGGTGATCGAAGCCGTCGCGGTGCACCAGCGACCGACGTTCGAGGCGGCTGTGATGTTCGCGCGCGCCGAGGGGTATCTACCCGCGCCGGAGTCCGCGCACGCCATCCGCGTCGTCATCGACGAAGCGCTTCGGTGCAAGGAGTCGGGGCAGGCGAGGACCATTGCCTTCAACCTCTCCGGCCACGGCCACTTCGACCTTGGCGCGTATGAGCGCTACCTGAACGGCGAGCTCGAGGACTACGAGTACCCCGCAGAGAAGGTACGCGAGGCGCTCGCCGAGCTGCCGAAGGTGGCCGTGTAGCTCCGCTCCCCGCGATCGAGCGAGGGCTGTTGAAGAGAGCGGATGCCAAGAGCGCCGGGAGCAACACGGTCCGTGTGAGCTCTCGGCGCTTCGGTTTCTCGCGCGGAGGCTCGCGCTAAGCGTCCCCGGACGGAATTAGCCCGGTGAGATCCGCGGCGAGGGCTGAGAGCCACACCCAGGCGAGGGCGATCGCCACCCAGAGCGCCAGAGTAAAAGCGACCAGACCAGCCCCGGAAGCGGTTCCCACGAATGCGACCAGGAAGAACACCCCGGTCGCCGCCGAGTACGCGGCCCGGACCCGCTGTCCGAGCTTCGCATAGCGGCGGGCGAAGATGATGCAGGCGGCGATCAAGGCGAAGAATCCGACTCCCGCGCACGCGAAGTGCAGCAGGCCGTGCGTGCTCATCGTCGATGGAGGTCCGGCGGGAGCCCCAGGTGGGAACCCAAAGCCCGGGTCGGCGCCGAAGATCGCGGCGCCGATGAGGCTGACACCGTACACGGCGATCAGTCGGGATCCCCAGGTCGCGGCGGGTCCAGAACGGATCACGTGCCGCATGCCGATCGCGCACGCGATGACGAGCAGGCCGCTCGTCACAAAGTTGGCGACCTGGATCCAGCCAAGGTCGCCGAGCGCCATTTGGCTGAGGACGTTGTAGCGAACGTCGAAGCCTGGGCGGGTGAGGACCTGGATCATCCCCACGATGATGAACAGCGGACCCGCGAGGATCCCGCAACGCAGGAGCGCTCGCGTCAGTCCTGTGTCCGAACGCTGCGTAGCGATTGCCGCGTACTCGCTCGAAGCGACGCCGTGCATGGAAGGTCTCCTCTCATTTCTTTGGACCTCGGCCGCGGTCGCGAACGTGGGTCCTACACATACGTCGAATAACGGGGTCCCCGGATCGACATCGGCTTCGCTTGGATGCGGGTAGCGCCGGGCGCCGTGCCTGGGGGATTGGCTCTTGACACATCTGGCGCATATAGACAAGTCGCAGAATGGCCAGCGGCCGACGTTCGAGGCCGCCGTGATGTTCGCGCGCGCCGAGGGGTACCTCCCAGCGCCCGAATCGGCGCACGCGATCCGCGTCGTCATCGACGAGGCGCTTCGGTGTAGGGAATCCGGGGAGGCCAAGACGATCGCGTTCAACTTGTCCGGGCACACTTCGACCTTGGCGCGTCCGAGCGCTACCTGCGCGGCGAGCTCGAGGACTACGAGTACCCGGCGGACAAGGCGCGAGGCGCTCGCCGGCATACCGAAGGTTGCCGTCTAGGGAAGGCGGAAGTCGCGGCCCGCCGACCTTTCTCGCCGCGCGCGGCAACGCATGCATAACGCATGCTAGTATCTGAACATGGCATCACGTAAGACCGACCTTCAGATTCGCGGCGTACCGGTCGCGCTCCGAGAGCGCCTCCGGCGCCGGGCCGATCGCAAGGGCCTGTCGATGAGTCAGTACGTGATCGAGATCCTGAAGGATGATCTTGCCCGTCCGACGGTCGCCGATTGGGCGGCTGAGGTGGGGAAGCTCCCGCCGGTCGATCTCGGAGGGAAAACGGGTGCCGAGCTCGTACGTGAGACCAGACGCGAGATGGGTCTCGAGGACTGATCGTCCTAGACGCGTCGGCGGCGGTTGAGATGCTCGCTGAGTCGGCGACCGGCGCCTTGGCGGCCGCGGCGATCGCGAATGAACGGCTCGTCGTCCCCGCGCACTTCGATGCCGAGGTCTATGGGACCTTTCGCCGGCTCTTCCGCCGCAAACTGGTCGATCGCTCACGCCTCGACTTCATCACGTCCCGACTGATCGGTCTTGCGGCGGAGCGGGTCGCTCTTCCGCCCCTCCTACCTGAGGTACACCGGCTTGCCGACCGCTTGTCCGCGGCCGACGCCCTCTACGTTGCGCTGGCGCGCGCTCGCAGGGTTGAGCTCCTCACGGCCGATGCGGCCCTGGAGAGCGCAGCGGGTGGCCTCGCCGATGTTCAATTGGTTCGAGCGGGCTGAAGTCGCGACCGGCTTAATCGTGATGGTCGCCGCGTACTTCGTCGTCGGGTCGCTGAAGTGGTCAGGCCTTACGTCTGATTCCGGACGACCGAGAGGATCTGCCATTCGCCCGGAACCCCTTTCAGCTCGTGGCGGCCATGATCCGCGAAGGTGAAACTGCTGCCGACAAGAGAATCCTTCACCGCCTGAGAGACGAGGACCTCGCGCGGTCCGGCGCGGTCCTTGATCCGGGCTCCGATCGACACCGCGATGCCGCCGATTTTGCCCGACACGATCTCGCATTCTCCGATGTGGACGCCGGCACGGATGTCGACGCCGACGGCGTGAGCGCGCTCGCCTGCCGCGAATGCGCACCGGATCGCCTGAGAGGGGGAGTCGAACGCGGCGTAGAAGCCGTCACCGGCCGTGTCGATCTCTGTTCCGCCGTAGCGGTCGAGCTCCTCGCGAACGATCGCGTCGTGCCGCTCGACGGTATCGCGCCATCGTCGGTCACCGGCGGCCGCCGCGGAGGCCGTGCTGCGGACGATGTCGGTGAAGAAAAGTGCGGTCAGGAATCGCACGCCCTCTGGGGCCGACTCTCGTTCATCTGGCGGGCGCGCTTCGTAGACACGAAGGGTCGTCCCTTCGCTCGTTTTCCAGTTTCCCAAGTCGAGGGTGGGCAGACGCGTCGTCCTGATCAGGCTGTGTACGGTCTCACTGACGAGCACCTGGCCGGGCTTGGCGCGGCTCGACAAGCGCGACGCGAGCACTGGCGCGTAGCCGACGTACTGTGCGCCTCTCCGGACGGCCTGGCCGGCATCGACGCCGAATTTGACCCGGAGCTTCACAGTCGCGTGCGCGTTGTAGCGCGCGATCGCGTCGGCGATGTCGACACCGCAGCGGACCGCCTCGATCGGGAGCCGAAAGATCAGATGAAAGACATCGGCGGTCTTCTCAACTTCGACGTCTCGCGTCGCGATGGTCTTTCGCACGATCCGCTCGAACGTGCGTAGCAGCTTGGCGGCCTCGTCTTCACCCTGGGCCTTGACGAATTGGGTGTAACCGTTGATGTCCGCGAACACGTGAGCGCGGATCTGCTTCGGCATGGCGCGATTCTGCTCGTGCGACCGTGCGGACTTGCCGGCGGGAAACGGGGAATGGACCCTTGACACGTCGGGTGCATCCATGTAGACATCTCGCAGAATGGGGATTACACGAGATAGCGAGCAGGAAGGGGCCGAAAACAGTCTCCTTTCGGCTGGCTACCTCGATCCCCGGGAGCTCGGCCCGAACAGCTCGGTGCGTGACCTGGCGCGGGCGTACCTCCAGGAACTGCGGGACAAGGGCCGCAGCGACACGACGTTGCCGCGGTACGAGCGATTCCTTCTCGAGTTCCTCGAGTTCGTGGAGCGCGACGCCGACACGCCGCGCGTCCGGGATCTCGATGTCCGGATCCTGAAGGCCTACGCCAGTCATCTGACACGGAGGCGCCTCCTCGCCGGCCGCGACGCCGGGAAGCGACCAATTTCCGCGGCGAGCAAGAACATGGCGCTCATCGCGCTGCGCGGCCTTCTCAGGTTCGGCGTCTTGCTCGATCTCCCCGTGCCGGGTCCGGAGAAGGTCGAGCTCGCCAAGGCCCCGGAGCCGAGCCCGGATGCCCGACACCTCGACCAGCACAAGCTCGACCGGCTTCTCGAGAGCTTCGACACCTCCACCGACGACGGTGTCCGCAATCGCGCGCTCCTCGAGCTCCTGGCAGCGACGGGCTGCCGGGTCTCGGAGCTCGTGGGGCTCGAT
>DASXTI010000071.1:0-6298 GCA_036505535.1 Thermoanaerobaculia bacterium | reverse complement strand
CCGGCGCGCCTCCGCAAGCTCGATCGCGATGATCCGGCCGCGCGCGATCGTGCTCTGGACGAGCACGGCGTGCGCCAGCCCCGCGGGCGAGAACTCCGCCGCGTATTTCGCGCCTCCGGTCACCTTGAGGCGGCCGTCCACGCGCTCGATCGGGCTTCCGACTACCGGGCTCATGGCGCGCCTATTGCCCTCTTCGCCGCCGCCATCGCCAGGGCCCGGGCGACCGTCCTCTTCGCGAGCTCGATCTTGAAAGCGTTGTGCCGCTGCGGTTGGGCTCCCTTCATCGCCGCCGCCGCTGCCGCCTGGAACGTGTCTTCGTCGGCCTTCGCTCCGACGAGGACCTTCTCCGCTTCCGGCGACCGCCAGGGCTTCGTCGCGACGCCTCCGAGCGCCACGCGGGCGGCGCGGATGCTTCCCGCATCGACGTCGAGCGCCACGGCCGCCGAGGCGAGCGCAAACTCGTAGCTCGCGCGGTCGCGAACCTTGAGGTACACGGAGCGTGCGAACCAGGGGGTCGCCGGTAGATCGACCGCGGTGATCAGCTCGCCGTGCTCCAATACGCTCTCGCGCGCCGGATCCTCCCCGTAGGAAACGTGGAAGTCGGTAATCGGGATCGATCGCCGTTTGCCCCCTCTCCCGCGCGTCCGGATCACGGCGTCCAACGCGGCCAGTGCCACCGGCATGTCGCCCGGATAGGTCGCGATGCATTTCTCGCTCGTCCCGAGCACCGCGTGGATCCGGTTGTAGCCGCCGATCGCCGCGCAACCGGAGCCCGGCGTCCGCTTGTTGCACGGCGAATGGGTGTCGCGAAAGTAATAGCACCGCGTCCGCTGCATCAGGTTCCCACCGACGCTCGCCATGTTGCGTATTTGCGGACTCGCGCCCGAGAGGAGCGCCTCCGACAGCACGGGGTAACGCTTTCGGATCGCCGGGTCGTTCGCGAGATCGCCGTTGCGCACCAGGGCGCCGATCCGCATTCCGCCGTTGGGCAGCGCGGCGATCTTCGCGAGGGGAAGCGCGTTGATGTCCACGAGAGCGTCCGGAGTGAGGACATCGAGCTTCAGCAGATCGATCAGCGTCGTGCCTCCGGCGAGATACGACGCCCGAGGCTTCTCCGTTACCGCGGCGACCGCTCCGGCGGGGTTCGAGGCGCGCGAGTATGAAAAGAGGTTCATGACGACCTCCCGCTCCGGACCTCCTGTATCGCGGCGACGATGTTCGGATAGGCGCCGCAGCGGCACAAGTTGCCACTCATGCACTCGCGAACGTCGGCCGTAGCGGACGGGCAGCCTTCCGAAAGGAGCCCCACCGCGGAGACGATCTGTCCCGGCGTGCAATAGCCGCACTGGAAGGCGTCGTGCTTGATGAACGCCGCCTGCATGGGATGGAGCCGATCTCCCTCGGCGAGCCCTTCGATCGTGGTGACACGCTGCTCGGAGGCCATCGCGGCCAGCGTCAGACACGACAGGACGCGGCGATCATTCATCAGGACCGTGCAGGCGCCACATTGCCCGTGGTCGCATCCCTTCTTGGTTCCGGTCAGCGACAGTTCGTCGCGCAACGCATCGAGGAGACTCGTGCGCGGATCGATCCGCAACCGCCGCTCCTGCCCGTTGACGCGAAGGAGGACGGGGATCGTCGCAAGCGCACCTTCGCCACCTCTCGGAGAAACCGTGGCAAGCGCCGCCTTGACTCCGGCGGCCGCCAGACTGACTGCCGGGAGCGCCCCGAGCGAAACGCCCAGAAACGTGCGCCGGTTCAGTCCTTCCGGAGAAACGCTTTCGATCGGGTCGGAACGGGAAGGATCGGTGGGATCGGTCTTGGGGTCGCCACCCTCTCTCGTGTCATCTTCGCTCACGAGCTCCTCCTCGAGATCTCGACGATCTTGAAGCTCGCTTGCAAGAAGCGTTCCGAACAGAGAGACGAGAGGGAGACGAGAACGCCGTTTAGCGGAACAGGATTCGGCGCACGAGCGGAATGGGAAGTCCGCCCTGAGCGACGAAGGCGTCGTGAAACGCCTTGAGGCTGACGCCCTTGGACTTTCGGTATTCGTCGCGGATCTCCTGGATCTCGAGCTTTCCCAGCGTGTAGTAGAGGTAAGTCGGGTTGTATGCGCCGCGGCGCGCCTCCTCGTAGGCGTTGGCGGGCTCCTGAAACCCCTTTTCGACGAAAATCTTCGCCCCGTCTTCGACCGTGATTCCCTGGGTGTGAAGCTTGATCCCGACGACGTAGCGGCAATCCCGCAGGAGCGCCTCCTGCAGCTGCGCCAGCCGGACCTTCGGGTCGCCGCTGCCGAAACCCTCGTCCACCATCATCTGCTCGGTGTAGTGCGCCCAGCCCTCGGCGTTGGTCCCGCAGAAGACGAGCCGTCGCGTCTTGGTCGGAAAGCGGGGCGCATTGAGAAACTGGAGGTAATGCCCGGGCCAGACCTCGTGCACGTTGATCATCGCGACGACGTACGGGTTGTAGAACCGGAGGTGCTCCTCCTGGTGCTTCGCGTCCCAGTCCGGCTCCACGGGCGTGACGTAATAGAACGCTTCCGTGGCCTTCGTCTCGTAGGCGCCCGGGGTGTCCATCGACGCGAAGCTGCCGAATCGCGCGAAGGGGGGCGTTTCCGCGACTCTCGGCCGCACCTCGGAAGGAATCGAGACGATCTGCCTGTCCACCAGAAACTTCCTCGCCTCTTCGACTCTCCGCGCCACGGAAGGAATCAGGTCCTGCGCGGTCGGATGCTCGTCGGAGAGCGTCTTCATCGCCTCGGCAGGCGTCTTCGAAGGGTCGATCTTCTTGGCGGTCTCGACGAAGGCCGCGTAGTCCTTCGCGAGATTCGCCTCCCCCTTGGCCAGGAGACCCGCGAGGGGCATGTCCACCATGTCGTCGTATCGGAGCTTGGCGAGGAAGTTCGCCTCCCCGATCGCGTACTTGCCGTTGGAGCGGGGAGCAAGATCCTTCTCGAGCCACGACGCGAAGTCGCGCATGGCGGCCGCCGCCTTTCCGTTTGCGTCCGTAAACTCTTTCCGGAGAGCCGCGTCGCCGCCGGAGGCCTGCTTCGCCCAGTCGGCGAGCGACCCTTCCAGGAACCCCGCCGAGCCCTTCGCCATGCGGGTGGCCAGGGTCGTAAATTCTTTCGGTGGATTCTGAACGTTTGCCTTGGCGGCCGCGCAGATCGCCGGGATTGCCGTCAGACGGGCGACGACCGAGCGGAGCCGCTCCGCCGCGGGGGCGAAGTCGCGCTTGATCAAGCCGTGGACCGCAAACCCGGCCAGTCCGGCGTACGGCATCGGGCTTCTCTCCCAGGTTCGGAGCGTGTCGAGATCCAGGAGCTCCGAGCGGATCTTGCCCTCGAGCGCGGCGGCATCGATGGCATCGTCGAATGGCAGCCTTGCGCGGTCGAAGGCGAGAAGGCGTGCAAGCTGTCCTTTCAGCTCCCCGATGCGCCTCTCGATTCCGGCCCGAGAGAGATCCGGCATCCGCGTGTCGTACTGATGAAAGCCGGCATGGGTGCCTTCCGTCGGCCGGCTGGCGAACAGCCCGTCGAAGTAGTCATCGACGAACTTCGCGAACACCGGGTCGGAGCCGGATGCCGCGGTCCGATTCGAGCGGGGTGTCTGGGCGGAGGCGAGTGCGAGGAGCGCCAGGACGGAAATGAAAGCGATCGCTGTCTTCATGCGCGCAGGCTAGCACGGCGCGCGCGGCGACCGGTCAGAGGGTTCGGAGCCCACTCTCCAGCGTAGGAGCTCGAAGAAGAATGAGATTCGTTCCTCTCGAGCGCGCCGCGTGCGCGATGTGCGAAACTCGGCCGATTCGGATGAAATCCCGCGAGAGCTGTCGGAAAACGCACCGCCATATCGAATTTCCCGACCGCGGCCGGATAACGCGGTGAGCGAACTTCGGTTCATTTTCAGCCACGCGGCCGCGCTGCTGCTCGTGGCAGCCAGCGCCGCGGCGCTCGGCCGACCGTTGACCCGCTCTCTCTCGTTTCACGGCTCGATGGAACGCGGGGTGTTCGCGACGTCGATCGGTCTCGGTGTCTTCGCCAACGCCGTGCACCTTCTGGGTCTTGTCGGCGCGATTCGGCCGGCGACAATCCTCCTCCTGATCGCCGCGCCATTTGCGATCTTCCTCTTGCGGGGAGAACAAGAGAGGAAGCCGCCTCTTTTGCCCGATCGGCTAAGCCTCGATGCCGTTCTGCTACTGCTCTTCGGCCTTGCGCCCGCCCTCCTCCTCGCGCTCTATCCGCCTACGGAGTTCGACGCCACGATGTATCACCTGCCGTACGCGAAGGCCTTCGCGACCCGGCATGCGCTGGTCTTTCTTCCGACTCTCCGCTTTCCGGTTTTCCCGCAGTTAGTCGAGATGCTCTTCACCGCGGCGCTGTCTGTTTACGACGACGTCTCGGCGCAACTCATCCACTTTCTTTGTCTCGCCTTGACCGCCCTCGCACTCCTCGCGTGGAGCCGACGCGTCGCCACGGCACGGGCCGGGATCTGGGCCGCGGCGGCCTGGCTCGGAAGTCCGATCGTGCTGGCGGAGGGCGCCTCCGCCTATGTGGATGTCGGCCTCGCGCTCTTCTGCACCCTGTGTCTCTATGCCTGGTCCGCGTGGGTGGATACGAATGACGAACGATGGCTCTTCTGGAGCGCGGTCTTCGCCGGCTTCGCCGCGAGCACGAAGTATCAGGGTTTCTTCTTCGTCTTCGCGATCCCGGCGGCGGTGCTCATCGTGAAGAGGGGCGCGGGCGGACGGCTCGCCCTCCGGTATCTAGCGGTCTCGATGCTGGTTCTCTCCCCCTTCTACGGGCGGATCGTAGCCGAGACCGGGAACCCGCTCTTTCCCTTCTTCTCCGGCTGGTTCGGAACGACCGCCTGGTCCGAGCCTGTCGATCCCACGCCATCCGGGGGAGTTCTAGGAGCGCTCGGCAGGCTCTTCCTGCCAGGCAATGCCCACCCGAGAAGGACGATCTACTCCCCCTTCCTTCTTCTTCTCGCTCCCCTGCTGACGGCGGCGGTGATCACGGACCGACGCCGGCGGCTGCTGCTCGCTCTCGCTCTGGCGTTCGGGACCTGCTGGTACTTGTCGAACCCCGCGCCGCGATATCTCTTCCCGGTCGTGCCCGCGTGCACGCTGACCGCGGCGGCGTTCCTCGACGGTTTCCTCCGGAAGCGCGGGATGCCTCGGAAGATCCCGGAACGAGCGTTCACGGCCGCGCTGGCGCTCCTCCTCATCCTGCCCGGAACCGCCTGGGCATGGCGAAAGGTCTGGCGCCAGGGGCCGCTGCCCGTGACGGCCCTCGGCCGCGAGCGGTACCTCGATGAGCGCGTCGACGTCCATTCCGCCTTGAGCGCTCTGAACTCGAGGTTCGGCGCGAGCTACACCGTGTATTGCCTTCATTGCGAGAGCGCCGCCTACTTCGCCGAGGGCACGTTCCTGGGCGACTACTTCGGGCCCTACCGCTTCTCGCGTGTGCAGGCGGTTCTCGGAGACGGGCGCCTTCTGTACGACACCCTTCGGCAGATGGGGGTGACTCACCTCCTCGTCAGCCAGCAGGGCGGAACAGTCCGCATGCCGGACGATTCCTCCTTCCAAATGCTCTTCGAACCGATGCCCGCACCGCCGGGCGTCCTGCTCTTCGCTCTCCGGGCGCCTCCGGAGGAGGCAGCGGAGCGGCCCGAAACTCCAGTATCATCGCGCGCGTTTCCGGCGACTCATCCATGAACCATCCCTCGACCGATCCCCGAGCAGAGCCGCCCGGCGCGGAAAAGCCGGAATTCGGGGACCGTTCCCGGAGCGTCGTCGTAATGGGCGGAGGCCCCGCCGGCCTGACCGCCGCATACGAGCTCTGCAAGGCCGGAATCCCCTGCACCGTTCTCGAGAAGGACAGTCTGGTCGGCGGGCTCGCGCGCACGACCGCCTTCAAGGGCTACCGCTTCGACATCGGAGGACACCGGTTCTTCACGAAGGTCAAGGCGGTGGACGACCTCTGGCGCGAGATCCTGCCGCCCGCGGAGTTCCGGCGCCGCAAACGCCTTTCCCGCATCTACTACGGCGGCCGCTACTTCGCCTATCCGCTCCGGATCTGGAGCACGCTGAAGAATCTCGGAGTCGGAAAGAGTCTCCTGATCCTCGCCAGTTACGCGCGTTCGAAGATGTTCCCGATTCCCGAGGAGAAAAACGTCGAGCAGTGGGTCTCCAACCGCTTCGGCCGGCGGCTGTACCGGATGTTCTTCCAGACGTACACCGAGAAGGTCTGGGGGATTCCCTGCAAGGAGATATCCGCCGACTGGGCCGCGCAGAGGAT
>DASXTI010000070.1:0-3320 GCA_036505535.1 Thermoanaerobaculia bacterium | reverse complement strand
CGGCTTTCCGGCTCTCGCGCCCGGTGCGGTGCGCGGAATGGTGGGCCACGGCTTGGAGAAGCTGCTCGAGCAAGCCGTGGGCCTCGAGGTCGCCGCCGAAGGGGTGCGGCTCTTCCGCGAGAGGTACCCCGAGGTGGCCGTGGAAAAGTCGCGCCTGCTGCCCGACGTCGCGGAGGTCATCGCGACCCTCGGCACGCGTGGACACCCGATGGCCGTGGCCTCGAACAAGCCCTCCGGCTTCTCTCGGATGATCCTGGATGCCAAGGGGGTCGGATCTCTCCTGCACGCGGTCGCCGGGCCCGACGCGGGCACTCCTGCCAAGCCCGACCCCACGATGCTTCGGCGCATCATGCAGACGGTCGGGGTCGGACCCGCCGAGACGATTGTCGTCGGCGACATGGAGGTCGATTCGGAGTTCGCGCGAGCCGCGGGCTGCCGCGTCGTGCTCATCCCGGGGGGCTCCCGCACGCGCGCGGAGCTCGACGGCGTCGACGCCGATGCGTTTCTGGAAAGGATGGGAGATCTTCCAGGCTGGCTGGCGGCCCAATAGACGATTGGTGATTTGCGATTTGTGATTTGTGATCAGGGCGAGATAGAGATTGATTCGCCCCAATCACCAATCACCAATCACCAATCACGAATTGTCGCTTATAGAATCTCGACGTTCATGAGCTCCTTCGATTCCACCGGCGGCCGCCCGGGCGAGGTCCGCTTCTTTCTTCCCGGCCCCGTTTGGGTGCGCGATGCCGTGCGCCAGGCGATGGCGCACGAGGCGATCGGCCACCGCGGCAAGGTGTTCTCGGACCTCTACTCGAGGATTCTGCCGCGACTGAAGCGGGTCTTTCGAACCGAAGGATTCGTCTTCACGGCGACCTCCGCCGCGACGGGACTGTGGGAGGCTTCCCTCGCCAACCTGGTGCCCGAGCGTGTCCTGGCGATCGTTTCGGGAGCATTCTCCGAGCGGTGGGCCGCCTGCTCTCGCGATCTGGGCCTCTCCGTGGACCTGCTCGAGACGCCGTGGGGCGTGCCCGTCGATCCGGCTTCGGTCGGGGACGCCCTGGCGAAGGCCCGCTACGAGGCGGTCACCGTCGTCCATTCCGAGACCTCGACCGGCACGCTCAACGACCTTCCGGCCATCGCCCGCGTCGTCCGCGAGAAGTCGGAGGCGTTCCTGCTCGCCGACGTCGTGACGTCGCTCGCCGGTTCGCCCGTCGAGCCGGATCGCTGGGGTCTGGACTTCGCCCTCTCCGGCTCCCAGAAGGCCCTGGCGCTTCCGCCGGGGCTCGGCGTGGCCTTCGCCTCCGAGCGGTATCGCGCCCGGGCGCGGCAGCGCTCGCGCTCCCACTATTTGAGGCTGTCGGAAGCGGAGACCTTCGCCGAAAAGCATCAGACCCCCTACACGCCGTCGACCCCGCATCTTTTTGCATTGGACGTCCAGCTCGATCACATCCTCGTCGAGACGCTGGAAGGCCGGTGGGCACGCCACGAGGCGATGCGGCGTCGCGTCGAGACGTGGGCGCGCGAGCGCGGACACACGTACGTGCCGCCGGAGGGCTCCCGCTCGTGGACCGTATCCTGTGTAAGGCCGGCGGCGGGGGTCGCCGCGGAGATGCTCGTCGCGAAGGCGAAGGAGCGCGGCTTCACCATCGGAAGCGGCTACGGGCAGTGGAAATCCTCGACGTTCCGGATCGGACACATGGGCGACGTCGATCTGGCCTCGCTCGACAATCTGCTCGCCGCGCTGGATGAGTCGGCCCGCGAGGCGGCCGCGTGAGCCGGGTTGTCGTCGCGGAGAAGGTCTCGGCCGCCGGCCTCCAGATGCTCCGGAACGCCGGGCACGACGTCGTGGATCTGGCCGGGGCATCGCGGGAGGAGCTTCTGGCGGCCCTGGCGGACGCGGAGGCTCTGCTGGTGCGGAGCGGGACGAAAGTCGATGCGGCGCTCCTCGCGGCCGCGCCTCACCTTACGGTCGTCGGCCGCGCCGGAGTCGGCGTCGACAACGTAGATGTCCCGACCGCTTCGGCGCGGGGCGTGCTCGTTCTCAACTCTCCGACCGGCAACGTCGTCTCCGCCGTCGAGCACACCTTCGCGGTCCTTCTGGCGCTGCTCCGGCGAATTCCCGAGGCCTCAGTCTCGATGGCCGCGGGCCGCTGGGAGAAGTCGAAGTTTCTCGGATCGGAGCTCGCGGGAAAGACTCTGGGCATCGTGGGGCTCGGCCAGGTCGGATCGCGTGTCGCGGCGCGAGCCCGGGCCTTCGAGGCGCGGCTGCTCGGACACGACCCGTACCTTCCGGTCGAGAAGGCGCAGGAGATGGGCGTGCCGCTGGTGCCGCTCGAGACGCTGCTCGAGTCGTCCGACGTCGTGACGCTGCATTCGACCGCGATGGAAAAGGGAAAGCCTCTCCTGGGTGCCTCGGAGATCGCCCGGATGAAGTCGGGAGCGGTCCTCGTCAACGTGGCACGGGGAAGCCTAGTCGACCGCGCCGCCTTGTACGAAGCGCTCAAGGAGAAGCATCTCGCAGGGGCGGCGCTCGACGTGTTCGATCCCGAGCCTCCCGACCCAAACGATCCACTGCTCCGACTCCCCAATGTCGTCGCCACGCCTCATCTCGGAGCCTCCACCGTCGAAGCGCAGGAGCGCGTGTCGGTTCAAACCGTCGAGGCGCTGCTCGAGGCGCTCGCCGGCGCTCCTTACGTTCCGGCGGTCAATCTCCCTTTCCGTGGGCCGAAGGACTCGGGCGGAGCCTCCGGCTGGATGCGGCTTGCCGAGCGCACGGCCCATTTTCTTTCGGCTCTGGCCGGCGGCCGCCTCTCGCGCCTGGGTGTGGAGACCTGGGGTCTGCCGGAGGATCTGCTCCGGCCGGCGGCGGTCGCCGCGGTCAAGGGGGCGCTCGAGGCGCACACACCCGAGACCGTCAACTACGTCAACGCCCTGTTCGTCGCCCAGGACCGAGGCCTCGCCGTGAGCGAGACGCGGCACGAGGAGCCGGGCAACTACGCGCGATCGCTCCGCGTCTCCCTTTCCAGCGGTGCGACGACCGGAGTCGCCGATGCCACGCTCTTCGCGGGACAGGACGCGCGCGTCGTGGAAGTGGACGGGCTGCCGCTCGAGTTCCGGCCCGAGGGCATCGTTGTCTTCCTCCGCAACCGCGACGTGCCCGGCGTGGTCGGCAGCGTCGGGACGATTCTCGGCGAGGCCGGGGTCAACATCGGCAGCTTCTCGCTCGCGCGCGGGAGCGGGTCGCGAGCCGCTGCCGTGATCACGGTGGATTCGGCGCCTCCGCCCGCGGTGCTCGAGCGGCTGCGCCGCGCTCCCGCCGT
>DASXTI010000069.1:0-3022 GCA_036505535.1 Thermoanaerobaculia bacterium | reverse complement strand
ACGGCCACCTCGGGGTACCTCTCGCGGAAGAGCCGCACCCCTTCGGCGGCGACCTCGAGGCCCACGGCTTGCTCGAGCAGCTTCTCCAAGCCGTGGCCCACCATTCCGCGCACCGCACCGGGCGCGAGAGCCGGAAAGCCGAGCCGTCCCATCGCGTACGCGAGCGCATCTGAAATCGCGTCATACCCGTCGATGAGAGTGCCGTCCAGATCAAAGACGATCAAGGCCCGCGAACCGGGAGTCCCGATTCGGGAACCCAAACGGGACCGGTTCACTTCGCCTTCCGGCTCTCGATTCCCCACCCCCGGGCCTGCCGGTCCAACCCCGCCAGTCCCAGCACCTTTTCGGCGATGACCTCCCAATCACCGAAGAGCATCGTCGGAGTGTCGTCCTCGAACGGCCTGTCGGAGATGCGCGCGTCCGGCTCGACGACATCGGGGCGCGCCGCGCCGGATCGGACGACCTCGATTTTCGGAATCGACAACGACTTGTAGCCTTCCACGAGCACGAGGTCGCAGGCGCCAAAATCGCGACGGAGGACCTCCTCAAGCGGCTCCTCGTCTCCGAAATGCCGCGCCGTCGTCCGCCGCGGCGTCACGAGGGCCGCCGCCGCGGCGCCCGCCTCGGCATGACGCCGAGAATCCTTGCCGGCGGTATCGTCGTCGACGTCTCGGGTCGTGTGCTTGATCGTCCCGACGGTTACGCCGCGCGCCTTCAGCCGCGGCACGAGCTCGACGATGACGCTGGTCTTGCCCGAATCGTGGCCGCCGACGAAGGCGACGGCCGCCGGGCGGCGGTCGGGGTACAGCAAGTAGGGCTCGCGGCGGGCGAGAAAGGGCTTCGAGGCGTCGAAGTGCCGCCCGATCTCGGCGCGCAGGCTCGCGTTCTGGTCCACCATTTCCCGGAATCGCGACGATCCGGTCAAAAGGTCGATCGCCGGCCGGTCATCGAACTCGTAGGATTCGCTCCGCCAGCCGAAATCGAGTGGATGGAGCCGCCGCGCCGTCTCGATGATGCGCAGCCCCGTCTGGAATGGGCGGAACCTCGCCCGGTCGGTGACGCGCAGCTGCGCTCCGCCGCAGCTCTTGCCCGCATGCTTGTCGAACATCGGCTTGAACGGGGCCGGCAGGAACGAAACCCCCGGCAGGGCGAGACCGTTCAAGGCATCCGCCAGCGCCACGCTTTCGAACCAGGGCGCGCCGAAGAGCTCGAAGGGGCGCGCCGTGCCCCGGCCCTCTGAGAGGTTCGTGCCTTCGAGCAGGCACATCCCGGGATAGACCAGCGCCGTATCGGTCGTGGGCATGTTGGGCGACGGCGGCACCCACGGGAGACCCGTCTCCGCATAGTCCATGTTGCGCGCCCATCCGGCCGCCGGACAGACGACCAGGTCGAGATCGAGACGCCGCTCGGCGGCGAACAGGCGCGCGAGCTCGCCCGCCGTCATGCCGTGACGCACGGCGATCGGATGCAGCCCGACGAAGGTCAAGTAGCCCGTGCTCTGCGGCGCTCCCTCGACGGCGCCCCCAATGGGGTTCGGACGATCGCAAACGACGAAGCGCAGGCGCGCGCCCGCGCAGGCTTCCATTGCGAGGAGCATGGTCCATACGTAGGTGTAATAGCGGCTCCCCACGTCGGCCACGTCGAAGACGAGGGCGTCTAAGTCGGCGAAGTCCTCGCGCCTCGGCCGCAAGCTCTCCGCCGAATCGCCGTACAGCGAGACGACCGGCAGACCGGAGGCGGCATGAATCGTGGCACCGACCGACTCCATGTAAGACGAGGCGCCCTCCAGACCGTGCTCCGGCCCGAAGAGGCGCACGACGCGCACGTTGGGAACGCTCTTCAAGGCCTTCCAGCTCGGCACGCCCGAGGAGGTGACGCCGGAGGGATTCGTGATCAGGCCGATTCGTCTTCCGGCGACCGGCCACGGACTCTCGACGAGCGAGTCGATTCCGAAGCGCACTTTCCCCACCGCCGGCCGATCTTGTCTTAGGATGAAAAAAAAATCACGTTCCCGATCGAAACCGTCCTCGGCGAAGCGTTCCCTACGACGGGATCATCCGAGCGAGACGTCCTGCGGGTGATCGGCAGCCGTCCCCTGGATCAGCCCGATCGCATGGGGGATCAGCGCGAGAATCGCGGACAGGCAGTCCGCCGCGCCTTTGGGGGAGCCGGGGAGAGCGACGACGAGGGTCTTCTTGCGCACTCCGACGATCTGGCGCGAAAGGTAGGCCGCCGGAAACCCGTGCGACGTTTCCGCGCGCATCTTCTCGGCCAAGCCCGGTACCTCGAGCTCGATGACCTCCCGCACCCCCTCCGGCGTCCGGTCTCGCGGAGAGACTCCTGTTCCGCCCGTCAGGACGATCAAGTCCGCCTCCCCGGAGTCGGCTCGCACGCGCACCGCGCGGGCGACCTGCTTGGCCTCGTCCGGAACGGTCTCGCGCGAGACGATCTGATGCAGGATCCCCGAGGCGCGGAGTGTCCCCTCGCAGGCCGGGCCGCCTCGATCCACCCGTTCCCCGGCCGCGACGCCGTCGGAGACCGTGATAATCGCCACGCGGATGACCCCCGAGCTCACTGGCGCCTCCTTCTCGGCCCGGATGGCCGCGGACCTGTCCCCATTCTGCGGCTAATATAGACCGTCCATGACGGTCTCAGACTCCTTCGGCCGGCCGCTCTCGAACCTGCGCCTGTCGGTCACCGACCGCTGCAACCTGCGCTGCGCCTATTGCATGCCCGAGCGCGAGTACACCTGGCTTCCGCGCGAGGACATTCTCCATTTCGAGGAGATTGGAAAACTCGTAGACGTCTTCGCGGACCTCGGAGTAGACCGGATTCGACTGACCGGAGGCGAGCCGCTCGTGCGGCAGGATCTGTCGGAGCTGGTACGCATCCTGGCGGAGAAACCGCGAATCCACGACCTCGCCATGACGACCAACGGCGTCCTTCTCGCTGAAAAGGCCCGAGACTTGAGGCGGGCCGGGCTTCGGCGCGTGACCGTCAGCCTCGACACACTCCGACCCGA
>DASXTI010000068.1:0-3125 GCA_036505535.1 Thermoanaerobaculia bacterium | reverse complement strand
GTGCGCTACAACGACGTGCCCCCCGACGTGTACCGGGGCTTCGGTTTCCCGGGCGCCGAGGATCTCGGCAACATGTTCCAGTTCAAGCGGGACTTCCAGGAAGCTTTCGTCGGCGCACGCCGCCTCGACGTCGCACGATCGCTGAACCCCTCGCTCCAAAGCTTCGACGGCTGGCTGGCTCGGAACAAGAGCCATATCCCGCTCGAATAGTCAGAGCGGTCGCGCATCCGCGGCGCCGGCATTTTCGTTTCCTACGCCGCGGTCTTCTTCTGCCACTCCTGCTCGGTCATCGGCTGGATGGGCGCGAGCTTGCGCTTCTCGAGGTCGGGATTGAGAGGCGTGAGCTTCTGAATCGAGCCCTGGTACTTCGCGCGGGCGGCATCGAGGTCCTTGGCGAGGACGTCCGTGCGGGCAAGCTGCGATTGCGTCGGGCGCTGCTCCGAGGCGTTGACGTTGCCATAGAGCATGCCGAGCTCCTCGCGCAGCTTCTCTTCTCCCGAGATGCCTTCCCCCTGTGCCGTCGAGACGAGCGCCATCCTCTGCTGTTCCAGCTCGTCGGCGAAGGCCTCGAGCTTCTTTCGGAGCGCATCGCTTGCCGGGAGTCCCTCCGCCCGGCCTCTCGCCTGGTCCCGCGCGTCGGTGATCTGCGCGACGAGGACCGTGAGCCGCTCGACTAAACCATGGAGCTTCCAGGTGGTCTCGCTCTGGAGCTTGCGGTCGGCGTCGCTGACATGGCTGCGCCGGTCGTAGACGAGCTTCAGATCGGTCGAGTAGGTCTCCTTGCCCTTGATCATCTTGACCTTGTAGGTCCCCGCGAGGACGCGCGGGCCCTGGATCGAGCCGAAGTTCGGGATCGGGCCCGTGCCCGGCGCGTACCGGGGCGCGGAACCGCGCATGGCCCAGGTGACGCGGTTGATGCCCTTGCGCTTTCCTCCGGCGACCGTCGAGACGAGCTTTCCGTCCGGGTCGGAAATCTCGAGCTTCAGGTCGCCCACGATGTGACGCTTTTTCAGGTAATAGGTGATCGTCGCGAGCTCCGGCAGCGAGCGGCCGGCGAAGTTCCCATCGCCGCTCCAACCCGCCTCCGGCGATGCCGGGATCGAAAGCGCCGCCGAGCGCGAGGGCAAAAACGCGACGTCCGACTCGAGGACCTTCGGGGTGAGCGCGCGCAGAGGCTCGAGGTCATCCAGGATGTAGATCCCGCGGCCATGGGTCACGATCAGGAGGTCTCCATCCCGCCGCTGAATCTCGAGGTCGCGGACGGCGACCGCCGGCATCCCCGCGCGAAACGCCGCCCAGGAGGCGCCCCCGTCGAAAGAGACGAAGAGCCCGGACTCCGTTCCGAGAAAGAGAAGACTCGGGTTGACGGAGTCCGGCTTGACGACGTGGGCATAACCTTTCAGCTCGCTGGTCGACAGCGACTTCCAGGTCTTCCCGAGGTCCGTCGTCTTGAAGACGTAGGTCTTCATGTCGCCGGTCATGTGCCCGTCGAAGGTGACGAAGGCGGTGGCCGGGTCGAAGGGAGAGGCCTCGGCGCGCGAGACCCATGTCCCCTTTGGAAGGCCCGGGACATTCCCGGACACGTTGGTCCAGCTCTTGCCGCCGTCCCGAGTCACCTGCAGGTTGCCGTCGTCCGTGCCGGCCCAGATCACCTCCTTGTTCTTCGGCGATTCACTGATGGTGAAGATCGTGCAATGGTTCTCGGCCGTGGAATTGTCGCGGGTCAGGCCCCCCGAGTCCTCCTGCTTCTGCTTCTCCCGGTCGTTGGTGGTCAAGTCCGGCGAGATGCGTTCCCAGCTCTCCCCCTGGTCACGCGAGCGGAATAAGAACTGGCCGCCGAAATACATCGTGCCCGGCTGTGTGGATGAGATGTGGATCGGAGCGTTCCAGTTGAAGCGGTACTTCGGCTCGCCCTCTTTCGGC
Organism: Thermoanaerobaculia bacterium; assembly: GCA_036505535.1. Taxonomy (GTDB): domain Bacteria; phylum Acidobacteriota; class Thermoanaerobaculia; order UBA5066; family Gp7-AA6; genus DAHUXD01. Next base: position 1,202 of record DASXTI010000068.1, on the reverse strand, counting down.
GTTGGCTTGATGTCCTTGATCTCGCGCGTGGACTTGCGGGTGCGGAAGACCCAACCTCCCTGGCACTCGCAGTAGACGATGTCCTCATCCTTCGGGTCGACGAAGGTCCAGAAGCCGTCGCAGAAGAGGAGTGAGGTCCAGCGCGAGGGGGAGATTCCCCCGGGGTAGCGCGACGGGCCGTACCAGACGAGGTTGTCCTGGAGGCCGCCGTAGAGGTTGTACGGATCGGCCGAGTCGGAGCTGACATGGTAGAACTGCGCGACGGGAAGAGACCCTATGAAGCGCCAGTGCGCCCCGCGGTCGGTCGAGTGAAAGACCCCGCCGTCGGTGCCGACGAGAAGCTCCTCGGTGTTCTTCGGATTGATCCAGACGGCGTGCGTATCGCCGTGGTAGTCGCCGCCGAGGCTGCTCCAGCTCCTGCCTCCGTCGTCGGTGACGTGGAGGTTGTAAGTGGTCTTGTAGACGCGGTCCACGTTCTTGGGATCGGCCGCCATGTTCGAGAAGTAGAAGGGTCGGCCGGTCGTGGCGCTCGCGGTCGATTGGCGTGCCCAGGTCTCGCCCCTGTCGCTCGACCTGTAGAAGCTCGAGTCCTCCGACCCCGGCACCTTCTTGTCTCGTCGGGATTCGACGGTGGCGAACACGACCTCCGGCTGGGCGGGCGAGACGGTGATGCTGATGCGGCCGAGGTCCCCCGGCGGAAGCCCCTTCGAGACTCTTCGCCATGTCGTACCGCCGTCGGCGGACTTGAAGAGGCCGCTCTTCGGCCCGCCGGAGGTGAAGAAGTACGGCTTGCGCCGGAACTGCCACATCCCGGCGTAAAGGGTCTGCCCGTCGGCGGGATCGATGGCGATGTCGGAACAGCCCGTGTCGTTCGCGACGAAGAGAACCTTTTCCCAGCTCTTGCCGCCATTCTTCGTGCGGTAGACGCCGCGATCCGGGTGGTCGTCGAAGAGGTGCCCGGTGGCACAGGCGAAGACGACATTCGAGTCCTTCGGGTCGATGGCGATGCGGGCGATGCGCTCGGTTCCTTCGAGCCCGAGCCGGCTCCAGGTCTCACCACTGTCGGTCGTCCTGTAGACGCCCTCGCCGACCGAAACGCTGTTTCGGGTCCAGCTCTCGCCGGTCCCGACCCAGACGGTCTTCGTATCCTTCGGATCGATCTTGACCGCTCCGATCGACTGGCTCTTGCCGTCGGTGTCGAA
>DASXTI010000067.1:0-13050 GCA_036505535.1 Thermoanaerobaculia bacterium | reverse complement strand
CTCGATGTGCGCGGGCGCGGCGGTCAACGCGAGAATCGCTCGAATCGTATATGGCTGCGCGGATCCCAAGGCAGGGTACTGCGGCACCCTGGGTAACATCCCGCAGGATGCGCGCCTGAACCACCGCTGCGCCGTCGAAGGAGGGCTCCTCGCGCAGGAATCAGCTGAGCTGCTCCGGCTCTTCTTCCAGGCGCGGCGCTGACCGGCTATGCGGCACCACGAGCTGACCATGTTTCGAGTCCGGGGACCCCTCGCTTCGCACGGGATGACAGTCTCCGGTTCGCGGCGCGAGAAGTCTCCCGAGCGAAGCGAGGGAGGAGGCTCGCGCCGCGGGAGCGCGAGCGCAGCGAGGAACCAGGCTCGCGGTCGAGGCCGCATCCGGCCGAGCCACGGGCCGGTGGCGACAGCCAGGTTCCGAGCAAGCGAAAGCGACGTTGTTGGCGGAGAGGGAGGGATTCGAACCCTCGAGACCCGTTAAGGCCTACCGGTTTTCGAGACCGGCCTGATCAACCACTCCAGCACCTCTCCGGCCGAGTGGAGCGCGATCCTAGCCGATTCCGGGCGACGAAGTAAGGCAGTCCTGAACCGCTCACCAATGAATCCGTAATAATCGGCGAGCCGATGGAAAACGCGATCGAGCTGGCGAACGTCTCGAAGGCCTTCGGCCGGTTCAAGGCCGTGGACGGCCTGTCCATCCAAGTCCCGAAGGGCTCGATGTTCGGGCTGCTCGGTCCCAACGGGGCCGGCAAGACCACGACGCTTCGCATGGTCATGAACATCACCGCTCCCGACTCGGGCGAGATACGGATTCTCGGCCATCCGATGGACCGTCAAACCCAGAACCGCATCGGGTATCTGCCCGAAGAGCGCGGGCTCTATCGAAAGATGAAGGTCATCGACCACCTCTACTTTCTGGCGGCGATCAAGGAAGTCTCACGCGAGACGGCCAGGCAGCGCATCGGCGACTGGCTCGACAAGATGGAGCTGCGCCCCTGGCTCAACAAGAAGGTCGACGAGCTCTCCAAGGGGATGCAGCAGAAGGTTCAGTTCATCGCGACGATCGTGCACGAGCCCGAGATCTTGATTCTCGACGAGCCTTTTTCGGGCCTGGATCCGATCAACGTCGCCCTGATGCGGGACTACTTTCTCGACTTCCGCGCGAAGGGCAAGACGATCATCTTCTGCACGCACGTTCTCGAGCAGGCCGAGAAGCTCTGCGACGAGATCTGCCTCATGGCGAAGTCGAAGAAGATCCTCGAGGGGACGCTCAAGGAGTTGAAGAGGCGCTATTCCCAGGATCTTCTCCGCGTCTCGGTCGATGCGACGCTCGGCGAGGTCAATGCGCTTCCGGGCGTGGCGACCGCAAAGGCCATCGACGGAATCTTCATCGTCTCGCTGTCGCCGGGCACGGATCGGCGCGAATTCTTGAAGCGGGTGCTCGAGCGCCACCGGATCGACGCGTTCTCGCAGAAGGAGCCCGATCTGGAAGAGATCTACCTCGACGCGGTCCGGAGCGCGGGGCTCGCAGAGACCCGTACCATCGAGTGAGGACCGGATGAACTGGAAGAAGACATTTGCCGTCATCCGGCGCGAGTACATCGAGCGCGTTCGGACGAAGGCCTTCTGGGTCGCGACGCTTCTGATTCCGGCTCTTTTCCTGGTGTACATCGGGGTCACGATTGCGACCTCGCGGAAGGCGGGCGGCGAGAGAAAGCTCGCGGTCGTGGATCTGTCTGGGGACCTCTATGAGCCTCTGGTCAGGGACGTGGCGGCACGGGAAGCCGAGGAGAAGAAGAAGTCGAGAGGAGCCTACCCGCACTGGATCCTCGAGCGCCGCCCCGTCGGGGACAACGTCGCAGCGACGAAGGAGGCCCTCCGCAACGAGGTCCTGACTAAAAAGATCAACGCGTACCTGGTGCTCGACCCGGCGGCACTCCGCAAAGGAGAAGCCGAGTATTACTCCTCGACAGTTTCTGAGTTCATCGCTATGAGCGCCCTGGAACGGTCGCTGAACCGCATCGTTCTTCGGGAGAAGATCGCCTCGCGAGGCTTCCCCGCGGACCTAGCGTCGGACCTGGAAACACGAGTCGATCTCAAGGCCTTCAAGGTCACCGAGAAAGGCGCCGCCGAGGAGAAGGGCGCCGGGATCGTGGCCGCAATCATCTTCCTCACGATTCTTTACGGCACTATGTTCATGTACGGCTACCAGGTGATGCGGGGAGTCCTCGAGGAAAAAACGAATCGGATCGTCGAGATCATCGTCGCCTCGGTCCGGCCGACGGAGCTGATGATTGGCAAGATCCTCGGCATCGGGCTGGTCGGGCTAACCCAGTACTTCGTCTGGTCACTCGTGGCGATGAACCTGTCTCTCCCCGGCATCGCGGCAATCGTCTCGAGCGGAGACATGGGCATGCCTCGCATTCCGATCTCGATGATCGGGTACTTCATCCTCTATTTCGTGCTCGGCTACTTCCTTTACGCGAGCGTCTACACGACGATTGCGGCGCCGTTCAACACCGACCAGGAAGCGCAGCAGCTCGCCATGATCCCCATGGTCCTGATCATCAGCGGAATGGCCGTGATGAACGGCGTCCTCGCGAATCCCTCGGGAGGGATCGCGATTTTCTTTTCCATCTTCCCGTTCACCTCCCCGCTCATCATGTTCCTGCGCACGGCGATCTCCGAGGTTCCGTCGTGGCAGATCGCATGCTCCGTCCTTGCTTCGCTGCTGACGACGGCGGCCATCGCTTGGTTCGCGGGGAAGATTTACCGGATCGGAATCTTCATGTATGGCAAGAAGCCGACGATTCCGGAAATCCTGCGCTGGGCGCGATACACTCCGGGTAAAGCGCCCCAACCGGCGGTACCCCGCGCGTCGTAGACCCTCCTTTGAGTTGCCGGCCCTCCGCCGCTGTGCGACCTTTCCGCGCCCGTTTTGCCCATTCATCTAACGGGCTGACTCTTTCCCACGCGGCGCGCCGCCGGGCATCTCCGTTCGCGCGGCTCGCCGCCGCGACACGCAGCCCTCTCAGGGCGCTACGCTTCGCGATGCCGGGTTCGATTCCCGTATGGGCTACCAGGTTGCCGCGTCAAAGTCGCTGTGCTACCGTCTCGCACCTGTTCGGCCCATTCGTCTAACGGTTAGGACGCGGCCCTCTCAAGGCGCTTCGCGCCTCCGGCGGCTTTCTTTGAAGCGCGCCTCGCCGGCGCGACACGGTTCGATTCCCGTATGGGCTACCAGATTGCCGGGTCAAAGTCGCTGTGCTACCGTCTCGCACCTGTTCGGCCCATTCGTCTAACGGTTAGGACGCGGCCCTCTCAAGGCCGAAATACGGGTTCGATTCCCGTATGGGCTACCAACCCCTAATCTCTGTCAGCCACCGCCGCGTCCTGCGGACGCAGCCCTCTCAAGGCGGCACCTCTGAGCGCGGCGTGCCGCAGCGACACCGGGGGGCACGGGGGATACGAGCAACCCGCCGCGCCGGTCAGAGTTCTCGAGCAGGTGTTAGCTTTCGCCCCTCTATCTCCACTTCCCCGGCGAGCCGCATTTGCCGAAGGCGGTCGATGTCGAGCGGCTTCAGATCGCGAACGATCCGCTTCCTGAATATTGGTCGAATGATCCGAAGGGTCTGCTCTGCCCGCACCTTAGCGAATTCGGACTTCCCTGCAGCGTGGACGTTTACGTACTCGTCAGCCAACATTCCGAAGGTCACCCGGGAATCGTCCATGCGTCCGCGACGGGCCGCTGCCTTTGCCAACCGCTCCTTGTAGATCCTCAGGGCATCCGGGAACGGTATGCGCCCGAGCGTCTCCTGTCGGTGCGGGCTGTTCTTCGTCCCGTCGGCGTAGTACCGGATGACATAGCCCCCGTCGGGCCGCTTGCGGATTGACACCTCAGTCCTCCTTCCCAAGTTTCTTCTTGGGTGGCCGGCCGCCCTTCTTCCCGTTTTCGCGAGCGATCTCGCGCAGCCGCTCAATTCCGAACCGCCGGAGGCGCACCCGGTAGCTCCGCTTCCCGAGCATTTTCGCGGCCTCGCTCATCTCAGCTCTCGTCACAGCGGCTATCCTAACCGTTTGGGTTTCTGTCCATCTCATCAGTGCAGCCCTTCGACTTCGCTCAGGGCAGGCTCTCTCGCCGCTGACGCGCCGCCCGTTAGGCGCTTGAAGTGGCGTGATGGCGCTCAAGAGCGTAAGCGTTCTCGACGGGCTTGTGGAGGAGGCACTTCGTCTCGGGGCGGACACCTTGGAACTGGAGTACAAGGACGGTCATGAGTATGTCGTGGCCATCAAGGGGGACGTTGGTGTTGGGATCGTGCGGTTCGGTAGAGGATCAGGCCGACGGTCGTCGATGGTAGGATGCTCCGTTCCGGGCGCCCCAGCACTTGCGAAGAACACGATGAACGACGAGAAGAAGACCCTTTACGAGCGGCTTGGTGGTTACGACGCGATCACGGCGGTGGTGAATGATCTGCTGCCCCGCCTCCAGGCCGATCCGCAGCTCGGCCGCTTCTGGGCGCATCGCGGGGAAGACGGCGTAAGGCGCGAGAAGCAGCTCCTGATCGACTTCCTCTGCGCGAGCGCAGGCGCATCGATGTACTACCGCGGCAGGGACATGGTGCTCACCCACCGAGGCATGCGCATTAGCGAGAGCGACTGGAACGTCTTCCTCGGTCACGCCGCCGCGACCCTGGCGAAGTTCCAGGTGCCCGAGGCCGAACAGCGCGACGTGGTCGCGTTTGCCCAGAGTCTCAAGAAAGAGATCGTCGAATAGCGTCGCTTCCCGGCCCAGGTAGGCGGGGGTATAACCTCTTGAGGGTGTTCCAGCACCGCACGTGACAATCGGCACCAGTAAAGGCGGCGGAACATGGCGTTGCAGCGGACTCGCCGCCCGTTAGACGGCGTTTCAACCGATGAGTGCAATGTTGCTTCGTCCGCAGGCGATCCAATGAAGGCCTATGTCATGACGACGGGCGTGGTGTTTGGCGTGCTCACCTTGGCACATCTGTGGCGCATGATCGAGGAAAGGCAGATGGCGACGGAGCCTTGGTACGTTCTCATCACCGCCGCCGCAGGAGTTTTGTGTCTTTGGGCGTTGCGCCTCGTTTGGCGCTCAAGTCGGTCATGAAGGGTAAGAAGCCTTCAGAGTGTCTCGCACCTTAGATGGATATGCAGCGTCCTGTCACGACATCAAGCGTGCCGCCGCCGCTGACCCGCCACCCGTTATGCGGACTTGAAAGGATACGTGGAGTTCAGCCTCGACCTCGCAATTGAGGTGCTTCGTCGCACCCCTGGTACTCTCCGAGCGCTCCTCGAGGATATCGCTGAGCCCTGGGCACGCGGGAATGAAGGCCCAGAGACATTCAGCCCCTTCGACAACCTCGGGCACTTGATCGACGGGGAGGAAACAGACTGGATCCCTCGGGCCCGAGTGATCTTGGCCCGTGGCTCCAGCGTTCGCTTCGAACCATATGATCGCTTTCGCCATCGGAGCCGCAACGTTTGTCGCACGCTGGAGTCGCTACTGAGTGAATTCCAGCGGCTCCGTGCGGCGAATCTCGACTTGTTGGTGTCTTGGCATCTCGACAAGTCGCAGCTCGACCTGCCGGGGGAGCACCCCACCCTGGGGCCCGTGACGCTGCGTCAGTTGTTGGCGGCTTGGGTGGTGCATGACCTAGGACATGTCGCCCAAGTCGCACGAGTGATGGCGAAACAGTACACTCACGAGGTGGGGCCGTGGGTTCCGTTCTTGCCGGTCCTGACGGACCGCCTGAAACCGCGGTCATAGGGCCTCCAGCGGACTCGCGTCCCTCGTTCACTCGGGTGCGCTCGCCGCTGAAGCGCAGACCGTTAGGCAGCCCTAACCAGGTGGAGTAATGAGGTCGCAGAGCTACGCATCAGGGCGCAGCCCTCGCGCAGCCGGAGAGGACAAAGGCATACGAACCGCGACGAACAGAGCTAGCTTCTCGCTTCGCCGGGATGACGAGAGGAGGCCCATAAACACTAGTCGTTTCTCAACTTGGACAAACCAATACCAACTGAGGCTAATCTTCTGGTTTTGCCGGGGGTGACTCTCTCAAGGCTGAAATACGGGTTCGATTCCCGTATGGGCTACCAACTCTTTTGTTCTGATCACGCCATGCTGCGTCCGGGACGCAGCCCTCTCAAGGCGACTCCTCTGAGCGCGGCTTCGCCGCGACGCGCCCTGCCGGCGCGACACCGGGGGGCGCGGGTCTCCCCGCCTTACGCCAGCCGATTCCCGTATGGGCTACCAGCTTCCCAAACCTCACTGCACCGAAAGCTTGCCCCCTGGCGGGACCGTCCAGAGATAGATCTTGTGGTCCCCGATCTGAGTTTGGGTCACGGGCTTCCAATCGCCCATGTCGTAGTTGTGCGACACGACTCGCGTGCCAGCCTCCAGCTCACGGAACAGCTTGGGGCGCAAACGCATGTTCACGGACGGAAGCAGGTACAACGTCACGACTGTAGCCTCCCTCAGGTCGGCATCGAAGAGATCCCCTTCGATGAACTGGACTCGGTCGGTCACTCCCGCCTTGCGGGCGTTCTCGTTGCTCTCGGCGATGCGTCGGGGATCAATGTCGATCCCGACCCCGCGCGCGCCGAACTCTTTAGCGGCCGTGATCACGATGCGGCCGTCACCACAACCGAGGTCGTAGACGATGTCGGTCTTGGTTACGGCGGCGAGCCGCAGCATCTCGTTCATGACGTCTTCGCGGGTCGCCACGTAGGGCACCTCCGGCTCCTTCGTCTTCGACGGGGTGGTGGCCTCTTGCCGAGAAGCCGTCTCGGGGGACCGCCGCGCCAGAGCCACGAACGCCGCGGCTGCGACCAACGGAAGCAGTGTGATGGTCCGAATGCCTCGAATCCGCTTCATGGTTCGATCCTCCATCTCCTGTTGTATTCAAGCTGGTGGCGCTCCGAAAAGACGAGCAGCGGCACACCCGCCATCAGCACCGCGACACCGACGAGCGCTCCGATTCCCGTATACGCCAGACTCGACCAGAGCATGTACGCGCACGTCGCGCAGAAGAGCAGCGGCGTTAACGGGTACAGCGGAACTCGGAACAGGCGCGGAACCTCCGGCTCGCGAAACCGCAGCACGATCAGCGCCAATCCCGTCAGCAGGAAGAAGACCCAGAAGACGGGCGCCGTGTATTCGACCATCGTCGCGAACCCCGAGTGGGTGAAGGCGCCCAAAGAGACGAGCGCCAGCGCGATCGCCCCCTGGATGAGCAGAGCGTTCCGAGGCGTGCCGGCCCGGCGGCGCCAGCGACCGAGCGGACGGAAAATCCGGAAGTCCCGTCCGAGAGCGTAGCTCGTCCGCGCCCCCGTCAGAACGGTGGCGTTGGCAGACGTTACCGCCGAGATCGCCACGAGCAGGCTCACGATCCGGGATCCGGATTCCCCGAGCCAGCGCCTCATCAGATCCGCCGCGACCGCCTCCGATTGCGCCATCGCCGGAAGTCCCAACCCTCGCAGGTAGGCTGCGTTGACGAGCAGATAGATGCCGGTGATGATCCCGATGCCGCACAGAAGAGCGCGCGCGAGATTGCGCCGGCGGCCACTCATCTCGGAGGAGATGTAGGCCGCCTCGTTCCATCCGCCATACGTCAAGAGAACGAAGACGAGAGCAAGACCGATACCCGGCGGCGAGGGCGCGGGAGCGACGCTTCGGGCCGGCATCCCGGCGGCCGGCAGAGGCACGACGAGACCCGCGACCACGACGAGCAGAAGCCCGAGGACTTCGGCGATCGTCAAGGTCTTCTGGGCCCACTTCCCCTCCCGCAGACCGAGGACATTGACCCCCGTCAGGATCAGGACGAGTGCGGCTGCGAAGATCGCCGACGACTTCTCGCCCAGGGAGAACAGCTGCGATGCATAGTCGCCGAAGACGAAGGAGAGAAGCGCGATGGAGCCCGTCTGAAGAACGGTCAATCGCGACCACGCGAACAGGAAGGCCGGCGGTTTTCCGTACGCCCGCGTCAAGTAGTGGTAGTCGCCGCCGGGGTGCGGGTAGGCCGTGACCAGCTCCGCGTAGCAGAGCGCGCCAACGAGCGAAATCGCGCCGCCGGCGAGCCAGAGCAGGAGCACCAGCCCAGGGCTCCCTGCGCTCGCGGCGACGAGCGAGGGGGTTTTGAAGATCCCCGCTCCCACGACGATTCCGACGATGACGGCGATGGCATCGGTCAGCGAAAGCGCCGGAACGGGCTTCGACGCCTCGTTTGAGTTCTCTCTCGCGCGTACGACTGCCGGAGGGAATTCCAAGCTTCGTCCGCCGGTCATCCGGCGAAACCTCCGGAGCATAGGACAGCAAGTATCGAGCCACCGGTACGCGAACGTCGAGCGGCGTGAGGCGCCGACTACCGCCGCGCCTTACTGCAGGGAGAACGTCTTGGTTACGAACACCGCCATCTGGCCGCGCGTGTTCGGCGCCGCCGGGCAGTAAAGCAGAGGATATGTGGAACACCCGCCGGTCACGCTCTCCGCGTAAAGCTGCTCGATCCATTCCGCGAACGGACTCGAGCACGGGACATCGGCGAAGAGAGCCGAGCACGCGGGCGGCACGTAGCTGGCGCAGACGGCACGTTCTGCGCGATCACCGTCAAGGGTGCCGTCCCGCAGCATCGCGTGCCCTTGGAGGACGATCCGGTCGATCGGGCTCGCGAGCGCCATTCCCTTGCTCTGGATCGTTTCCTGGGCCAGCGGGCCGACGGATATCTGGAACTCGCTTCCGGAACGAATCTTGCTTGACATGGTTCGCTGGGTCCCCGGGGGACCGGATTGCGAGCGCTGAGAGATAAATGCCTGAACAGAAGCCCCTTCTCGTAGTCGTGGAAGACGATGAGACGTTGCGATCCCTGCTCGTGGAATCTCTCCAGGCCGAAGGGTACGAGGTGACCGACGCGCCGAACGGTGCGGCAGCTCTCCAGAAGATCAGGACCGGAGCCCGTCGTCCCGACCTCATCCTGCTCGATCTGCAGATGCCGATCCTAAACGGCTGGGAGTTTCTGGCCATCCGTGAGGGAGATCCCGTGCTTCTGTTGATTCCCGTGATCATACTGTCGGCAGAGAACGAGGTGCGCCCGGAGCTCGGGTCCGTTGCCGTCCTCAAGAAACCCATCGACCTTGCCGAACTGAGCCAGCTGGTTGGCCGAGTCCTGGAGGAGTCGGCACCCGATCCCGAACGACTTCCGAGGCGTAGCGAGCCGTGGTCGGTGCACGATGGAAGGTCCAACGTCATCAGAAACAGTCTTGGCCGGATCGTCGCATACGTCCGCTCCGAGCGCGAGGCGCGACGGATCGTCGCGGCGGTCAACGGAACCTCACGGATATCGACGGAAGCGCTCGAATCGGGAATCGTCGACCGGGGGCTGGAGTGCCTCTATCAGCTGAATCAGTACGACACCGATGAGGCATTCCGCAGACAGCTCGACGCCGGTGCTGGAATCGCGCCGGTCATAACACGCCGAGGGGAAATCGCGGCGTTGCTTCGGACGATGGCGTTCGCGGTCTGAATCGGACTCGAGCGGGACGCCGACCGGGTAAAACAACGAGAAAGCAGCGCCGCGCTGCTTAGGGCGCCGTCTTGCAAGAGAAAACTTGCGTGCGACCGCCTTCCGTCAGAACCGTGTTGCCGCCCGCCTTGATGGCCCAGTCGGTCATGCAGTCCGTCGAGGTCTTGCCATATTCCTCAGGACAGGCGGTTTTCAAGTCCATGTCGTCGAGATAGACGCAACCCCGGACTAGCTCACGGCTCTCGACGATCCTGACCCTGACGCCCGGCGCCGGCACGGGCGTCGCCGTCGTTGGCGGGGTCGCGGTTGGTTGCGGCGCGGGAGACGGCTGCGTCGCCGCGACGCTCCTGCCCGAGCAATCGTAGGCATCCCCCATCGGACCTCTCACCAGAAGGGTGTCACCTCCGGCGTACTTCACCTGATACCTCAGGCACTCCTCGGGCGTGGGTTGAACCGTCAGGCCGCATCCACGCTGGGAGTCTCTGGAATCGACGCGGGTGATGTGTCGGCAATTCTTGACTTCGTCGGGATGGGTCGTCGCCCGGACGTCCCAAATGGACGTCGTCGCGGCATGGGTCTGCTGATAGTCCGCGCACCCGATACCAACTGCGGACAGCAAGAGGACCACCGTGCCGGTTCCACTTCTCATGACCATAACTGCACGCGACGAACGGGCTCCCGGCAAGCGTATCAGCCGGGAGCCCGACTTCAAACTCAACGAACGAGAAGAGGAACGATGGACCGAGGGCGCCGTCAGGTCCTCAAGCCGGCGCCGGGACGCCGACGCTGTCCTCGGCCTCCGCCGACCCAGGAGAAACCACTAGCGGGGACGCAAGCCGACGAGGAAGACGACGGCGTTGTGGCCGGTGTTGGGCTCCCGCGTTCCGGCGTTCGAAATGTGAGAGATGCGAGCCTCGAATGACCATGCCTCGCCCGACGACAAAGCGCGACGCAGGCCGAGACTTCCCTGGACGAGAAAATTGAAGCGCCGCGTCAACTCATTGATCTCCAGGTCCGTCCAGCCGAAGCCGGCGCCGACGGATACATACGGAAGAATCGCGCCTCGACCGGCGTAGAACCGCACGCCGAGCGGCACGAGCCCGATCAGATAACCGCTCGGAGAAAAGTAGTGGGCGAAGTGTCCCGCTGCCAGGTACTCGAATCGCGAGCCGAGTCGGAGTGCGACTCCCGGCTCGACAACGGCGATCTTCTCGTCGGTCCCTGCCCCGTGGAGGTGGAGAGAGAAGCCATACCCCGCCGCGACGTTCCACGAAAACTTCCGGTTGACAGGCTCCGGCTCCGATTGCGCGCGGGCATTGGAGACCCGCAGAACCACCAAGCCTAAGACCGCGATGAAGAGACTCTTTTTCATACCTTCGTCAGATTTCCTTCGTCGTCTCTTTGTTTTCGTTCCCGGGCTTCGCCCCTCCTTGCAAGAGTCGTGGCAGACGGCACGGCGGAGCGGATGGCGGACGATGCCGGCTGCGTTAGGCTTCCCGGGTGCCGCGCACCAAGATCGTCTGCACGATCGGCCCTGCTTCGCGCCCGCCAGAAGTGCTGTCGCAGCTGGCCGAGGCCGGCATGGATGTGGCTCGCCTGAATTTCTCGCATGGCAACCACGCCGAGCACGCCGCGGTCATCGCATCGGTGCGCAAGATCGCCGAGCGCGCCCGGCGTCCGATCGCGATCCTCCAGGACCTGGCCGGCGTGAAGCTTCGCATCGGGGAGATCGCCGCCGGCACCGTCCGTCTGGAGCCCGGCGGGGAGTTCACGCTCACGACCCGCAAGGTCCCGGGCGATGCCCGTCAAGTCACGATTGGCTTTGCGGACCTTCCCCGCGCCGTGCGCCCGGGCGATGTCGTGATGGTTGCGGACGGAGAGATCGAGCTCCGCGTCGAGAGCACGACCGAGACCGACATCCGATGTCTCATCGTCGCCGGCGGTCCGCTCTCCTCCCACAAGGGGATCAGCCTGCCGGGCCGCTCGATCGCCACGCCGGGCTTGACGCCCAAGGACCGGGAGGATCTCGCCTTCGGCGTTGCGCAAGGCGTCGACTACGTTGCGCTCTCGTTCGTGCGAACGGCCGAGGATATCCGCCAGGCGCGCGACTTCCTCGCCGGCGGCCGCGTGGCGATTCCGCTCATCGCGAAGATTGAGAAGCACGAGGCGCTCGAACACATAGATGAAATCATCGCCGAGGCCGACGGCATCATGGTGGCGCGCGGGGACCTCGGCGTCGAGACGCCTCTCGAGCACGTTCCGCTCCTGCAGAAGATGCTCATCGAGAAATCGAACCGGGCCGGCAAGCCCGTCATCACGGCGACTCAAATGCTGCTGTCGATGGTCGAGAATCCGCGGCCCACGCGCGCCGAGGTCGGCGACGTGGCCAACGCGATCCTCGACGGTACCGACGCCCTGATGCTCTCCGAGGAGACAGCGGCCGGAAGGTTTCCGGCCGAAGCGGTCGCCACGATGGGACGAATCGCGGAGGACACCGAGGCCGCATTCCCCTTCGAGCGGTGGATGCGGCGGTTCGAGGACGAGAGTCTGCAGACGCTGCCCGAGGCCGTGGCGGGCGCGGCGTGCGAGCTCGCCGAGCACATCGGCGCCGCGGCGATCATCGCCTGGACCGAGTCGGGAACGACTGCCCGCCTGGTCGCCAGACACCGTCCTCGCCGGCCGATCCTGGCGCTCTCTCCTCGGGCGGAAACGGCGCGGCGTCTCGCCCTGGTTTGGGGGGTGATTCCGCTCGTGGCCGAAGAAGAGGAGAACACCGACCGGATGATGGAGAAAGCTCCGGCCCTGGCGGTCGCTCGAGGCCTCATGCATCCCGGAGAAAGGGCCGTGATCACCGCCGGCATTCCGATGGGGGTGCCCGGCAGCACGAACCTGATCAAGGCCGCGGTGGCCGAGCCATGAGCCGCCACACCCCGCCGCTGCGCCGCGGCAAGATTCGCTACCTCATTCTGGCGATCGTCTTCTTCATCCTCGGGGTCATCGGCGTGCTGATACCGGTCCTGCCGCAGATTCCCTTCTTCATCATGAGTGCGCTCTTCCTCTCGCTCGTCTTTCCGAGCGTGCGCCGCGCGCTTCGTCGATTTCGCCACCGGCACCCCAGGCTCGAGAAGATCTACAGGGAGTGGCGGCACCGCCGAATCCGGAAGCGACTGCATCGGATTCGGAGCATCAGGCGCGCCGGCGAGACGGGGTCAGCCGGACGCGGGGACTAAGGAACGCGGCGGGCTGGACATATAAGTGTTTGCTAATATGTTGTAGCCCCGCCAATCTTCAATCGACAATCGACAATCTTCAATCGCAGTTTTTTCCTCAGTCCATCTGCCTGCGCAGGACCGTCGGGATATCGAAATCGTCGCGTGCCGATGCATTCGGGCCGAAGCCGCCCGAGTCGTCGCCCCGAAGGAACGGCGGACGAAGCGTCTTCGTGGCGGTCGTCACCGGCTTGGCCTCTTCTTCGATCTCGGCGAGATCCCGCTCGAGCCGGTCGAATCCCGTCGCG
>DASXTI010000066.1:0-3103 GCA_036505535.1 Thermoanaerobaculia bacterium | reverse complement strand
CCTTTGACGACAGTCGTTAAGTCCACCGCGCTCCAGAATCCGGTGGCTGTCTTGCGGTCGAGGTAGAGAGACAAAATCGATTGCCCCTCGGAAGCCTTCCAGGCGAGCAGGCCGTCGAGATCGCGTGCCGAGATCATGAGCACCTCCGAAGGAAGATCCCGCAAGACGCGCGCCAGCCCGTTCTGCTGGATCGTTTATTGCATCGCGGAGAAATCCGCATGAGCCCCGTCGTCGGCAAGCCGATCGACCGTGTGGACGGACGGTTGAAGGTGACGGGCGGCGCGAAGTACGCCGCCGATTTCCGTCCGGGGCGAGTCGCCGAGGCGGTGTTGTTGCAGTCCACGATTGCGCGGGGGCGGATCGTATCCCGTCGCATCCGACGAGCCAGGACGTGCAAAACGATTCCGTCCCCCCTCTCGCATGCCGCAGCCGCGCCGTGACTCCCCGGCGATCCTGACTGCAATCGATGAGCTCGGTCTCGCGCTCGACGCGGACATGGAAGCCCTCCAGATGGCGAATGGGAATCCGCTCGGTGTCGCTCTGAGCCAGGATGACGACGTAGGGATAGTGGCTGTCCGGCTCGCGGAACCGGGGCTGAGCGATCCGGCGGCCACCGACGTAAACGTTGACGGTCTCCAACCGGAGCCCTTCCGCGATCACGGCATCGAGCATTCCCATGTCCTCGAAGGTCTCGAGCGTCCGAGGCATGATCGCCAGCGCCTTGGAATGGAGGGAAGGTGCGGTCGCCCCGTCGACGACCCGGCAGTCGGCGCCGTGGCGCGCAAGCTCCGCCGCCAGGCTCAAGCCGACGGGGCCCGCGCCCACGACCAGGATCGGCTCGCCGCCAGAACGTTTCGTCATGCGTCTCTCCCCAGGAGGGCCGTACAAGTTGCGCGCCAACGCGAGCCGTTGCGGGCCGCCCCTATAATCGCCGCCTTCGGAGGTCAAGCTCGATGGGAACGCGACGTATCGTTCTCCTCCTCTGCCTGCTCGCCGCATCCGCAGGGCCGCTGGCCGCCCAACCTTTCGATCCCAGCCTCTTCGCCGGTCTGCGATGGCGCTCGATCGGTCCATTCCGCGGAGGGCGCGTGCTCGCGGTGACGGGAGTTCCCGGAGAACCGAACCGTTTCTATTTCGGCGCCGTCGGCGGCGGCGTCTGGCGCAGCGACAATGCCGGACGCACCTGGGAGCCGGTCTTCGACGGCCAGCCGATCGCGTCGATCGGGGCGATCGCGGTCGCCCCCTCCGATCCGCGGATCTTGTACGTCGGCTCGGGAGAAGCCGACATGCGTTCGGATATCTCTTATGGCAACGGCATGTACAAGTCGGTCGACGGCGGCGAGACATGGAAGTCGATCGGTCTCGAGGACACCCGTCAGATTGGCAGGATACTGGTCGATCCGCGCGATCCCAACCTCGTCTTCGTCGCGGCCCTCGGCCATGCGTACGGGCCCAACGCGGAGCGCGGCGTCTTTCGTTCGAAGGATGGAGGCCGAACCTGGCAGCCGGTGCTGTTCCAGAACGCCGACACGGGCGCGATCGATCTCGCCTCCGATCCGCGCAACAGCAGGACGATCCTGGCGGCGCTCTGGCAAACCCGCCGGCCGCCGTGGAACGTGTATCCCCCTTCCAACGGCCCGGGGAGTGGCCTTTACCGTTCGACCGATGGCGGCGATACCTGGCATCCGATCACCGGCAACGGGTTCCCCTCCGAGAAGCTCGGACGCATCGGGATCGCCTTCGCGGGAGGGGAGTCGCGCCGCATCTACGCCGTCGTGGACGCGAAGGAGGGGGGGCTCTACGTCTCCGAGGACGGCGGCACGAGCTGGAAGCGCGCGAGCGCGGACCGACGAATCTGGGAGCGCGGCTGGTACTTCGGCGCCGTCACCGCGGATCCGAAAGATCCGAACACGATCTACGTCTGCGACACCGCGATGTACCGCTCGGAAGACGGAGGGAAGACCTTCGAACCGATCAAGGGCGCTCCCGGAGGCGACGACTACCACCAGCTCTGGATCGATCCGGCCGATCCCCGCCGCATGATCGTCGCGAGCGACCAGGGGGCGGTCGTCAGCCTCGACGGCGCAAAGACCTGGAGCTCCTGGTACAACCAGCCGACGGCGCAGTTCTACCATGTCGCCACCGACGACCGGTTTCCCTACTGGATCTACGGCGCGCAGCAGGACAGCGGCGCGGCCGCGACCCCCTCGCGCACCGATTACCGCGGCATCACCCTGCGTGACTGGCGGCCGATCGCGGCAGGCGGCGAGAACGGCTACATCGCTCCCGATCCGTCCGACCCGAACGTCCTCTTTGGCGGTACGGTCGGCCGCTTCGACCTGCGGACTCTGCAGGAAAAGGATGTCGACCCCACGCTCGCCTATCCGGGGGACTACCGGTCGACCTGGACGCTGCCGCTCGTCATCTCGCCGCGCGATCCGCGCGCCATCTATTACTCGAATCAGTTTCTCTTCAAGTCGACCGATGCCGGACAGCACTGGGAAAAGATCAGCCCCGATCTGACGCACGAGGATCCCGGCATCCCCGGCAACCTCGATCCGGCGACCGCCGAGGACACCCCCGTCCGCGGCCCGCGCCGAGGCGTCATCTATGCGATCGCCCTCTCGCCGCTTCGGGACGGATGGCTCTGGTGCGGCACGGACGACGGATTGATCTGGCTCAGTCGTGACGATGGCAAGAACTGGGAGAATGTGACCCCCCGCGAGCTGACGCCGTGGTCGAAGATCGGCGTAATCGAGGCATCGCACTTCGACCCCGAGACGTCTTATGCTGCGGTCGACCGGCATCGGCTCGACGACCTTCTCCCGCACATTTACAGGACCCGCGACGGCGGCAAGACGTGGACGGCGATCGCGCAAGGAATCCCTGCCGGCAGTTACGTCAACGTGGTGCGCGAGGACCCGGCGCGCCGGGGGCTCCTCTATGCCGGCACCGAGACCGGTGTCTTCGTCTCGTTCGACGACGGCGATCACTGGCAGCCTCTCGGCGCGAACCTGCCGAATTGCTCCGTGCGTGATATCTCCGTCCGGCAGGGCGACCTCGTCATCGCGACGCACGGACGCTCCTTCTGGGTTCTCGACGA
>DASXTI010000065.1:0-3286 GCA_036505535.1 Thermoanaerobaculia bacterium | reverse complement strand
GAAGTCGCTGACGCCGCCGAACGATGTGCGCCACATCGCGAGCGCGATCACGTTGGCGTCGTCCTGCACGGATTGCGGCGCCACGGCGATGACGATGTCGAACACCTTGAGCACGTTGATGAGGAGCGTGATGAAGACGACCGAGAGCACCGGCGCGAGGAGCGGCACGGTGACGCGCCGGAAGACCTGCCACTCGGTCGCGCCGTCGGTGCGCGCGGCCTCCAGGACTTCGCGTGGAATCGCAGCGAGGCCGGCCGCGATGACGACCATGGCAAAGCCGGCCCAGATCCAGATGTAGGCGATGATGACGGCGGGCGTGATCAGCTTCGCGCTCAGCCACGAAACGCCGCTGAACGGCTCGGCGAACGTCGACGCGCCGATCTCCACCTGGTACTTCCCTTGCGACACGTCCTCGAACGCGAACGTGCCGTCGTCCGCCGTCTTCGCTGAGTTGACCTTCTTTCCGCTCGAGTCGAGGAGCTCGACCGTCACGCCGGGAAGGCCCAGTTCCCCTTGCTCGACCTGACCCGGGGTTCCGCCGCCCGGCTTGAAGTCTCGCCAGACGACCCCGGTAATCCCGCCGGGCCGCGGCTGCGGCTGCACCGCCTGTTTGGCAGTCTCGGGCACTTCGGTCGAGCGGATCCGGGTCAGCCCGAGCTCGGCCACGTCGCTCGGCCCGATCGGCGTCTTGAGCTCGATGGCGCCGCCCGAGGTCGTCGTCAAGTTGTCGGTCGAAGGCGCCGCCTGCGAGAGGACGCCCGCCGGGCTGAAGATGCCTTGGACCGAGCCGATGGCGGCGTTGATGGCTCCCCGGTCGGGTTCCTGCTGGTACATGATCCGCCAAGTCACACCGGCCGCGAAGGCGGAGACTGCCATCGGCATGAACACGACTGTCTTGAACGCGACCGACCAGCTGATGCGCTCCGTGAGTACCGCGAAGATGAGCCCGATCGCCGTCACTGCCGCGGGGACGACGGCGACCCAGATGGCGTTGTTCCTGATCGCCGTGACGAGGTTGTCGCTCGTGAAGAGCGTCTCGTAATTGTCGATGCCGACGAACTCGCCGAACCCCTCGCGGCCGAAGAAGCTCCGGGCGATTGTGTAGATCGCCGGATAGATGATCCAGACGATTAGGAAGGCGGCGGCCGGCGCGAGGAAAACCGCCGTGACGCCGTAGCGCCGCCAACGTCCGGATTGAGCGGAAGGCGGAACCCCCCGAACGGGAGGCTCCGCCGAAATGCTTGCGCCGCTCACGCGCCTCTCGCTAGCCGCTCTTGTACGCCGCGGCGGCCGCGTCCTCCAGTTGCTGGGCGATCCCGTCGACGTCACTCGGATTCGAAAGGAAGTCCTGGAAGAGCTTGAACTCGCCCTGACCCACCGTCCCGCCGAACGCGGACGGCTGGAGATCGGAGAGGTCGAAGCGGAACACCTCCGCGTTGGCGAGCGCCGTCGCCGTCGAGCGGAGCAATGGATCCTGGTAGGCGCTCTCGGGGACACCCTTGTTCGGCGAGGCGAACCCGCCGAGTCTCACCCAGATCTCGGCCGCCTCGGGCGTCGCGAGATACTCGACGAGCGCCCGTGCCGCCGGGCTGTCCTTGAACATGACCACCTGATCGCCGCCGCCCACGACCGCCGGCGGCGAGTCGTTGATGGAGGGGAAATCGAAGACGTTGAACCCCGTCTCGGGCTTGGCCTTCGTCGAGTTGAGGATCTCGCCCTCGACGAAGTCCGCCTCCAGCACCATCGCAGCCTTGGGCGGGTCGCCGAAGGCGTTCGTCACCGAGGTCGGGAAGTCGGTCTGGAGCGCGCCCTGCTTGCCGCCGAAGATGTTGTCCGTATCACCCAGGATCTTCGCCATCTCCGTCAGCGCGTCCTTGACCGTCTGGTCGGTCCACGGGATCTCGTGGGTAGCCAGCTGGTCGTACTTGTCCGGCCCCGCCGTGCGGATGTAGATGTTCTCGAAGAGGTCGGTGAGCGTCCAGCCGTCCGCGCCGCCGATCGAGTAGGCCGGAACGCCGGAGGCCTTGATGGTCTGGGCCGCTGCGAGGAACTCGTCCCAGGTCTTGGGAGGCTCGACCCCGGCGTCGTCGAAGAGCGGGACGTTGTACCAGACGGTCGACTTGTTGGCGCCCTTGAAGAGGAAGCTGTAGAGCTTGCCGTCGATCGTGCCGAGGTCCACAGTCGACTGGCTGTAGTTCGCGGAGACCGTGTCCTTCGCGAAGTCGATCGGCTTGATCTTGCCGCTCTGCGCGTATTCCTTGATCGTGCCCGGCTGAGCAATCGTCGCCAAGTCCGGGGGATTGCCACCCTGGACGGCGGTGGCGAGCACCGTGACGATGTTGTCCCCGGCCGGGTTGTACTTGACGGTGACGTCCGGGCACTTCGCCTTGAAGCCGTCGAGAACCGCCTGGATGGACTTCTGCTCGGTCGAGACCCAGATCCCCATCAGCGAGATCGAGCCGGAGCCGCACTCCGCGCCTCCGCCCGTCGTACCCGCCGCTCCCGTCTCTCCACCTCCGCCGCCGCCGCACGCGGCGACCACGAGCACAAGCACTGCAAACAACCCGAATAGCGAGAACCGACGCCTCATCACGCTCCCTTCTTCGCTTCGTCGTAGATCCCGAGCCCCGTTTCGGGGTCGAAAAAGTGCAGGCCGCGCGTGTCGACCGCGACCTCCGCGATCTCGCCTTCCTTCACCTCCGCGCGGGGGTCGAAACGCCCGACCATGGTCGTGTGCTGCTTGGAGCCTTCGGCCGCCTCCATGACGGCGCGCTCGTCCCCGACGTCCTGCGCGAGCTCCTTGACGTCCTCCGTCAGCGCCGGGGGCGCGTCGATCGTGAAGTGGGCCATGATCTCCGAGCCGAGAGCCTCGATCAGCTCCACCTTCCCGTGCAGGCGGCGGTCGGCCGGCACGTCCTTGGCGACCGCTGCGTCCTCGAGATCTTCGGGACGGATGCCGAGCACGACCTTCTTGCCCTCGTAAGATTGGAGCGCGGGTTGCGCAGAGATGAGCTGCTGGTCGACTGAAAGCCGCTGGCCTCCCGCCTCGACGGCCAGACCGCCGTTCGACTTGACGAGCGTCGCTTCGAGCATGTTCATCGCGGGACTGCCGATGAAACCGCCGACGAAGAGGTTGACCGGGCGATCGTAGAGGTCCTGCGGCGTCGCGACCTGCTGCAGCTCTCCCTTGCGCATGACGGCGACGCGGTCGCCCATCGTCATCGCCTCGACCTGGTCGTGCGTGACATAGATCGTCGTCGTACCGAGGTCGTTCTGAAGACGGGCA
>DASXTI010000064.1:0-20772 GCA_036505535.1 Thermoanaerobaculia bacterium | reverse complement strand
CCCTCGCGGCTCGCGCTGACCCGTCGCTCTCGCTTGCTCGGGGCCTGCTGGCGCACCCTGCACGCGGCTCGGCGGACCGGCCTCGACCGCGTGCCTGGTCCCTCGCTCGCTCTCGCTCCCGCAGCGCGAGGCTCCTCCCCTTCCATGAGAAGGCCCGACCTTGTCAAGTTGGCCGGCCAGAGCCGGCCAACAACGTTGGTGTGTTAGGTCATGGCGATCGGCTCTGGACGACCGATCGCTGCGAAGGCAGAGTCGACTCGCCACGCTTCCATTCGCACTCGAGTGAGCCTGTTTTTTTGAGGCTCGGTGCATGCTGGGGTCCATCCAGTCGAGGCGCTGCCATCTCTGGGACGGTCTCGTTGCTCCCGCAGCGGCTTGGCCGCGGGCGGACCCGGGGAGGAGGCGCAGTCGCCGGGACTGGGCGATGGACTCGGACCTTCTTGGGATCGGTGGAGTTCACGGGCTCGGTTTTTCCTTCGATGCGTTTCTTCTCCCGACCGTAGCCAGCTTTTACGCCGCCTTTCCGCGACCGCCGGCTCTGTGGTTCTCCTGGTAGAGGGGCTCGTAGACTTCTGCCGACCGCCAGAGGTGATGGAGCAGAACCGCCAGCTTACGCGCCACGGCGACGACGGCTCTCTTCCTGGCGTTCTTGCCACCGCGGGAGGCGATCCTTACGCCGAAGCGACGCAGGTCCGAGTCCGGTCCAAAACGACCCAGGATGTAGTGGGCGGCGTTGACCAGCAATCGCCTCAAGCAATGGTCCCCTTGCTTGGTGATGCGCCTCTGAGGATCCGAGTCTCCCGATTGCTTCCGTCCCGGGACCAACCCGAGGAAGACTCCGACCGTGCGACTCTTCAGGAACCGCTCTGGAGCTTCCAGAGTCAGAACAAACGCCAGCGACGTGATCGGCCCGACCCCGGTCACCTGCCGAAGAAGCTTCGTCGCCGGATAGCTCTGCTCACAGAGCACCTGAAGCTGTCGCTCGAGGTCCTTGATCCGATCGTTCAACGAACCGATCTCCTCGAGGACGGGCAGGAGCCCGAGCCGGAGAGACTCCGGCGTTTTATCGGAGACCTTCTTGGGGAAGGCGCGGCTGGAGCAGGCCGGCAGTCGGCTCCCGACAGACTTCACCAGCCCTCGAACATGGTTGATTAGCTGCGTCCGAGCGGACACCAGAGCGTCGCGCGAACGCAGAAGAGCCAGATCCTTCTGCGCGGTTTCCCCCCGGTGTTGCACCGGGGACAAGAGCGCCGGGTCCACTCGGGCCAGCCGAGCCAGGTAGAACGCGTCCACCCGGTCGTCCTTGCTCGGGTTCTTATAGATCAACCGAAGCCTACGGGAGTTGGCCACCACCACCTCATGGCCGCACCCCTCGAGCACCCGCGATACCCACGGCGAATGCGTCCCCGTCTCCAACGCGATCCGCATCCGAGGGCAACCGGAAAAACGCTGTCGCAGAGACGCCTCCCGCGTCGCCACCCGCCCTTCCTCTACGACGTGACCCTCCCCATCGAGCACAACCACATAGCTGAACCGATCTCCCAAATCCAACCCCACCGTCATCCCGTTACCTTTGGTAGGCTTCTTCACGGCCGATCTCCTCTCTGGGCCTCGAGCCCGCTTTGAATCTGCAGCCCTCTTATAGGTGACTGCGCGGGGAGGTCGGCCTTCTCATCCCATCTCTGGGAGACTCCTCGCGCTGCGAACCGGGGCTAGAACTGGCCGTCGCTTTCACTCGCTCGGGATCTGCTAACGCACCGGCACGCGGCTCGGCGGACCGGCGTTGACGCGGAGGCAAATGGCGGTGTTTTTGGCAAAGGCGCTCGGTCTGCAGTTTCCGTAGGAGCGGCTCCGGAGGGCTCCGAGAATCCCCTCTCCCCCAGGGCGGGGGAGAGGGCAGGGTGAGAGGGTCAATCGAGCAGGAAATCGGGCGTCACTTTGAAGAGGGCGCCCCTCACCCCAACCCGATACCGCCGTGCTTCGCACGGCGTGGGTTACCGCCGGGCTGCGCCCAGCGTTGTCTACCGCCGGGGGTCCGAGCTGCGGTGGCCGACTCCCTACTGCCGGAGACCTGGTTATCGCTGGCCTACGGCCAGCGTTCTCTACTGCAGGGGTTTGCCTTCGGTGGTCGGGTCCCGCCGGGAGATGGAGGAAGACGGCGAAGACCGGCGCGGCTAATCCCTCTCCCCCTGGCGGGGGGAGAGGGTTACGGTGAGGGGGAGAAGCAATCAGGACTTCCTACGGCTCGAAATCGACTCTGCCGTAGTAGCCCTCTGTCTCGTCGTCGGGGCCGGCGGCGAAGTACAGGACGTTCGGCGGGCCGGCGACCCCGCCGTTGCCAAAGCCAATGCCCCAGAGTCCGTCGATGGCGAGGGAGTGCCGGCCCTCGCGCAGGTGACCGGCGTGATGCCATTCACCCCCGTTGTTCTGGCAGTAACCGTTGATCTTGCCGTCACCAAAGTTTCCGACCAGCAGACAGCCGCTGAACTTGCCGAAGTCCTGCGGCGCCTTGGCAATGCCCCAAGGCGAGTTCAGGAGTCCATGCGACGCCACCTTCGCCACCAGATTCCCATCGGTATCGAACTCACGCACGAAGCCGTGACCGATGCCCGCCTCATCGTCTTCCCCCGCCTTCTTGGCGTAGGTGACAAAGATCGAGTTGCCGATGGCCTGGATGCCGAAGGGACAGAAACCGGCGGGTATGCTGTCGTCTTCGAACTCTCCCGCGGTCTCGAATTCGTCGAAGGTCCCGTCGAAGAAGTTGCCCTGGAAGGCTTCCACCTTGCACTCGCTGAAGTCCGTCGAGTACAGAACGTCGCCGTGGATGGCCATTCCCTTGTAGATGGAGCCTGGGTCATTGAAGACGACGACCGCGCTGCCGCCCAGGCTCGGGTTCCACGCCGAGAAGGTGCCGTCCTCGCTCGCGAACAAGAAGAGAGCCGGCGAGTTCGGCGCGAGCTGGAACGAGCCGCCTCCGTTGAAGACCGTGCCCGTCGGCGCGCCGGGGACCACGACCTCGCCGAGCTTGGCGCCATCGCCGGTGTAGATCGTGGAGAAGCCCGTGGCGTTGTCGGCGACCCACCATGGGCCGCTATCGCTCGCGGCGATGCCCCACGCGTTCACGAGATGGGTGTCCTGGAGCGGCGCCTCGTCCTCCTCGCTCGCTACGAGAATCGTGACTCGATAGTTGTTTTCCTTGTCGGCGGGGGCGCTCGCTTTCTTTACGAGCATCCTGCTCGTTTCCTGCGCGACCACCGCGGATGCGAAGAGAAACAAGATGGCCAGAAGCGCGCTCGTCGTTCGTTGGTTTTTCATCTCGGCCTCCTTCGATTGTTTTGACATCCCAAAGCCAACATTCCACTGGACGGGGATGCAAACGACACGCCCCGGAGCGATTTCTTTAGCGTTCCTTTAGATTTGTCTTCTGAATCGGCCGAGCGGGTGTCGCCGGGAAAAATGACTGGGCAATAGCCGCCGGCATTCAGAGGAGCGAGGCGACGAGACAGCCGACCATCGAAGGAGGACCCCGTCAGTAGGCAACGTCGTGCGAAGCGCGGCGTTCATCCGGGGCTTGATCGCTACTCCCCCCTCCGCTCGGCTAGTTCGCTAGGGTTGTGCCTACGCAGGTTCCGAGCGAGCGAGAGCGATGGGGGTGATAGGCTCGACGCAAGGTTTCTCATAACGAAGGAGGGTTCGATGAGAGCAAGAAACGTTCTGGCGTTTGCGGTGTCGTTCGTTCTGGCGACGGCGGTTTTGGCGCAGGGATCCGGAGAGGCGAAGGCGAAGAGCGCTCCGAAAGCGGGCGGGAGCAAGGCCGTCATCATGCTGGCCGGCGACCTGAAATGGACCGACCTCGATCCCGTCGGCGCTCCGGGAGTCAAGATCTCGGACCTGTGGGGCGACCATACGAAGAGCGCGTACGGCGCGATCACCAAGTTTCCGGCGGGATTCTCAGCTCCCCTCCACACGCACACCTACGCCATGAAGATCGTGATCGTGTCGGGCACGTTCATTCATGGCCCGGAAGGAAAGCCCGAAGTCCGGCTGGGGCCCGGTTCTTACCTGATGCAGCCCGGCGGGAATTACCGACACACGACGGCCTGCGACAAGGCCTCTGAGTGCGTGTTCTTTACCGAGAGCAGCGGAAAGTTCGACATCAAGCCGGTGGAAGCAGGAAAGGCGC
Source organism: Thermoanaerobaculia bacterium (assembly GCA_036505535.1). Taxonomy (GTDB): domain Bacteria; phylum Acidobacteriota; class Thermoanaerobaculia; order UBA5066; family Gp7-AA6; genus DAHUXD01. Next base: position 16,589 of record DASXTI010000064.1, on the reverse strand, counting down.
CCGCGAAGAAGAAGTAGGAAGCAGATTCGACGCGCGTCCGCTCGGGCGCGCGTCTATCGGGTGATCGGGTGTCCATTTCTCCCCGACGTCGCTCTCGCTTGAACGCGTCCTGCCCACGCACCGGTCCGCGACTCGGCAGACGGACCGCGACCGCGTGCCTGGTCCCTCGCTGCGCTCCTGCTCCCACAGCGCGAGACTCCTCCGTCTGGGAGACCGCTCGCGCTGTGACACGGGCAAGAAGCTCTCACCAGGCGGGGTAGCGCGCGCTCTGTCGGGTGATAGCCTCGGTACAAGGCTTCTAATGCCAAAGGAGGGCGCGATGAGGGCAAGAAATGTTCTGGCGTTTGCGGCGTCGTTCGTTCTGGCGACCGTGGTTCTGGCGCAGGGAACCGGAGAGACGAAGGCGAAGAAGGCGCCGAAAGCGGGGACAAGCCAGCCCGTCATCATGCGGGCCGGCGACTTGACGTGGGCCGACCTCGACCCCGCCGGTGCTCCGGGAGTCAAGGTCGCGGATCTGTGGGGCAACCATGCGAAGGGCGCGTTCGGCGCGTTCTTCAAGCTTCCGGCGGGATTCGCGGCTCCTCTCCACACGCACACCCACGCGATGAAGGTCGTGACCGTGTCGGGCACGTACATTCAAGTCCCGGAGGGAAAGCCCGAATTCCAGTTGGGACCTGGTTCTTACCTGATGCAGCCGGGCGGGAACTACCGGCACACGACGAGCTGTGACAAGGCCTCGGAATGCCTGTTCTTTGTCGAGAGCAACGGAAAGTTCGACCTCAAGCCGGTGGAAGCGGCGAAGGCGCCCGCGAAGAAGTAAAAAGGTGGATCTGACGCACGCCCGGCCGGGCGCGCATCCAGGGTTGATGAAGAAGGCGGACCACTAGGGCTGTTATTCCGAGGAGCGAAGCGACGAAGGATCCCCCCTCGATCGCGGACGTCGCGCGCCGAGGCTGGGATCCCTCGCTGCGCTCGGGATGACGAGTGGATTGATGCAGATCACTGCACTGGTCATTCCGAGGAGCCGCCGTGAGAAGCTTTCCTCAACCTCCATGACCCGCACGCAGCGCTTCACCCTCGCCGCCACGGGCCTCGGCCTGTTCATGATCTTCCTCGACGCGCTGATCGTGAACGTCGCCCTGCCCTCGATCCAGCAGGACTTCAGGGTCGGTGAGTCGGGGCTGCAGTGGGTCGTCACCGCCTACAGCCTGGGGATGGCCGTCGCCATCATGTCGGCCGGCACGCTCGCCGACATCTTCGGGCGGAAGAGGCTCTACCTCGCCGGCATCATCCTATTCACCGTTTCCTCGATCGCCTGCGGCATGGCGTGGTCGCTCGACCTCCTGAACGCCGCGCGCGCGGTCCAGGGCGTCGCGGCGGCGACCGTCAACGTGACCTCGCTCGCGCTCGTCAGCGCCGCCTTCCCCAATCCGAAGCAGAAGGCCTGGGCGATCGGCATCTGGACGGCGATCGCCGCGACGGCCACGGCCGTAGGCCCGACGCTGGGCGGGCTCCTCGTCGAGCGCAGCGGTTGGCGCGTCATCTTCCTCGTAAACGTACCCGTGGGGCTCGCCGTGATCGGGCTGACGTGGCGCTTCGTCTCCGAGTCGCGAGACGAGCGCCCCCGCCGCTTCGACGTTCCCGGCCAGCTCCTCTTCGTCGCCGCGGTCGGCGCGTTTGCCTACGCCGTGATCGAGGGGCCCCGCGCCGGCTGGACTTCGGCGGCGATCCTGGGCCTCTTCCTCCTCTCCGCGGCCGGGTTTGCGGCGTTCCTCCTCGTCGAGCGCCGCAGCGACGATCCGATGATGGACTTAACGCTCTTCCGAGACCGGACGTATTCGCTCGCGATCGTCACCATCTTCGCCGTCCTCTTCGCCGTTTACGGGATGCTGCTCGTCATCACGCAGTACCTGCAGAACGTGAGAGGCTTCTCACCGACGAAGGCCGGTCTTCTGCTCCTGCCGTACAGCGCGATGTCCATGCTCGTGTCGCTCCGGGCGGGGCGCCTCGTCGCCGTGGTCGGATCGCGCCGGCTCATCCTCCTGGGCTTGACCTCGCAGATCGTCGGACTCGCCGTCATGAGCGTGGGGCTCGGGCGGGGAACGCCGATCGTCGTGGCCGGCCTCGCGTTGTCGGCGCTCGGCACCTCCCTGTGCCTGACGCCGATCACCTCCCTGGCGATGACCGCCGTGCCGCCCGAGCGCGCCGGCATGGCCTCGGGGATCATGAGCGCGCAGCGCGCCCTCGGATCGACGGTCGGCTTCGCCGTGCTCGGATCCGTGCTCGCCGCGTCGCTGACGGCCACGCTCGCCGCCCACCTCGCCGAAGCGCTCCCGGATGCGACCGAGCGGCGGGAGGTCGCGGCGACGGTCATCGGCAACGCGAATCCCCGCGCCTATGCCGCGGAGATCGGGCCCGGGAGGCCGATCCGCCACCTCGACGACGACACTCAGCGCGCGATCCTCGCCGCTGCCGATCGCGACTTCGTCGAAGGGATCCGGATCAGCCTCGCCACCGCGATCGTGGTCCTCGCCCTCGTGCTCGCGGCGGGATACCGGTACTTTCCGCGCGGCACGGGAGGAATCGCCGAGGCAAAGCGGGAGGCGGGCGCGCTCGAATCCGAAGAGGCGCACCGGGAAACGGAGGAGGGCGCGGTTGTCGGTTGAGGGAGAACGGCGGGTCCAATCACGACTCCAGCTCGAATGAGGTCGTGACCGCGATGGCGTCGCGGATCGAGCGGTAGACGGGGCACTTTTCCGCGTAGAAGCCATGAACACGCTCGACGGTCGGTCGCGCGGCGGCCGGCGCCTTCAGTCGAAAGAGAACGTGGATTCGCTTGATGACGAGGACGCCGTCATCCAGCTCGATCTCTCCCCGGACGCTCCCCGTGAGTCTGCCGCCGCTCGCGTCGATCTTGCGCGCCTCCAGCGCGCCACCGAAGGTGCCGACGAGTCAACCGCCGGCGGCCGCGACGACGTAGTCCAGAGTCGTCGCATGAGGCTCTGACGCTTCGGGCGACACCCCGTAGTGTGCCGCGATCGCGCTGTGGACGCCGAAGCGCACGGGCGCCTTCTCCGCCGGGAGATAGGCGAGCCGCTCCGGTCCCTTCACCCGCTCGATGCGGACCTCCGACACATAGACGACGTCGCCCATTCTTCCTCCTATTACTCGATCGCGCCGCCGATCTCAGGCCGGCAACTGGAGGGACACGCCGGCGGCAGTCGAGATCGTAGCGCACTCACGCCGGCCCTCTGCCGACGGAAGAGGGAGGAGCGAGCGGTCGCGCGGGTGCGGCGTGTCGAGTCGGGATCAGTAGGTGCGAACCTCCAGGCCCGGCACGCGCTGGAAGTCCTTCGCGTTTCGGGTCACCAGAGGCGCGCCGGCGAGTACAGCGGAAGCGGCGATGAGCAGGTCCATGGCCGCGATGCGGCCGTTGCCGAGTTCCAGGGCGGCGAGCAGAGAGCCATAGGCGTTTGGAAAGTGTTCGTCCGGGTAATCCATTTGCAGCGCCGCGAAGAGTTGATCGACTCTCCGCTTTTCCTCGACTGGTCTCTTGGATATCGCCGCGCCGGCAGCGAGCTCGCAAGCCACGAACACGCTGGCGCCGAGCTCTTCATCCTGGACGCTCGCCAGCAGCCTCGAGGCTGGGCCCTCCTTACCGCGTGCCGTTTCGCGAAGAAGGTCTACGAGAAATGAGGTGTCGAGATGAATCACAGCTTCGGAGCCCGGGCACGGCTTCGGCGGCGGCCGCGAGCCAGCTCATCGGCCGCCGTCAAAGTGTCCGGTCCGAGCCGAAGCGTCTTCACGAGGGCCGCGAGATCGCGGCCGGTCTTGCGGCGGCCGAAGTGCTCTTTGATGACTCGGGAGAAAGAGTCTCCTTTGCGTTTGTGACGCGCCAATGCCTCATAGGCTTCGAGATCGATGGTGATGGTCTTTACAGCCATGCACTTATCATGCACTTAAGAACTTTCGCCCGTCAAGCCTCGGAGCGCCGCCACATCTTGACCTGGTACGGTCGCCCCCAGCCTCCGTCAGGCGCTCGTCCTCGACGTGCGTTGGCGCTCGAGCTATGAGAAGGATCCGGCCGGCATCCCGGGGGGCGTGCGGGTGCCGCCCGACCAAGTCGAGAGCTGGGCCGCGAAGCGCAAGCGCGGCGAGTCAGTCGTCGCGTACTGCACCTGACCGCGCGAGGCGACGAGCACCCGTGCGGCGCGGCGGCGCGACGGGAGGGGGCTGGACGTGCGTCTCCCTAGCTGATGCGCGAGCGAGAGACGAGGCGCGCTCCTCCCGTCAGGAGAGGGGGTAAGAGAACGCCAAGACGCATGCCCGCCGGGACCGGCATGGAATCCTTGGGAAATTCTTACCGCGGCGGCGCAGAGCCCCCCGGGTGGTCTTTCGTCGCAACATCGCGAAGACGCAAACGTACTCACACTCATGCGGTGCGGTACCTCACCTTCGATGAGGTCCCTCGGCTATTCACGTCGCGAAGGAGGAAACGATGCGCCCGAATCGATCTCTCGCTCTGCTCTGGATGCTGGGAGTCGCCGCCGGCGTGGCAGTCGGCGGCTGCGCGAAGAAGGAGGCTCCGGCTGCCGCGGCCGCGAGTGAGGCCAAAGCCCCGACCCCGGCGGAGGGTGGAAAGATCCCGGTAACGACTTCATCAGCCGAAGCGAAGACGGAATTCCTGCAGGGCCGTGACATGTCCGAGAAACTGCTGATCACCGATTCCGTTGCCCACTTCCAGAAGGCAGTTTCGCTCGACCCGAAATTCGCGCTGGCCGAGCTCAACCTCGCGAACACGGCGCCGACCGGCAAGGAGTTTTTCGAGCATCTGAACAAGGCCGTCGGCCTGGCGGACAAGGCCTCCAACGGAGAGAAGCTTCTCATCCTCGCCACGGAAGCCGGGGCGAACAACAACGCCGTGAAGCAGAAGGAATATCTCGATCAGCTCGTCGCGGCGTACCCCGACGACGAGCGGGCGCACTTCAATCTGGGCGGCTATTACTTCGGCCAGCAGGACTTCCCACAGGCGATCGAGCACTACAACAAGGCGACCGAGCTGGCCCCGAGCTACTCATCCGCCTACAACCTCCTGGGCTACGCCTATCGGCAGAACGGCGACTACGCAAACGCCGAGAAGGCGTTTCAAAAGTACATCGAGCTGATTCCCAGGGACCCAAACCCCTACGATTCGTACGCCGAGCTGCTTCTGAAGATGGGCCGATTCGACGACTCGATCGCGCAGTATCGCAAGGCGCTGTCGATCGATCCGAACTTCCTGGCATCGCACCAGGGGATCGCCATGGATCTGATGTACAGCGGAAAGCCAGACCAGGCGGCCGCCGAGCTGCAGAACGTCACCAAGAAGGCCAGGACTGACGGCGAGCGCCGGACCGCGTTGTTCGCTCTGACGGTCCTGCACGTCGATGGCGGCAAGATGGCCAGGGCGCTCGAGGATGTCGACAAGCAGTACGCCCTGGGAGAGAAGACCAACGATGTTCCGGCGATGGCTTTCGACCGGCAATTGAAGGGGAACATCCTTTTGGAGATGGGGAAGCCCGATCAGGCCAAGGCGGAATTCGAGCGTGGCCTGAAGTTGGTCGGAGGCTCCAGCCTCTCGCCGGAGATCAAAGACAACGCCAAGCTCGTCCATCATTACAACCTCGCCCGCGTCGCGTTGGGAAAGAAAGACTTCGCGGCGGCGAAGAGCGAGGCAGAAGAATTTCGGAAGGGCGCCGTGGTATCGAAGAATCCGGCTCAGGCGAAGCAAGCCCACGAGCTGGCCGGCATCATCGCTCTCGCGGAAAAGAACTACGACAAGGCCATCGCTGAGCTCCAGCAGGCGAACCAGCAGAATCCCTACAACCTCTATCGCCTGTGCCAGGCCTATCAGGGGAAAGGCGAGGAGGAGAAGGCGAAGGAGTTTTGCGCCAAGGCGGCAGACTTCAACTCGCTGCCGCAGATCAACTACGCGTTCATCCGAGCGAAGGCCAAAGCCGCCGGCAAGAAAGCTTGATTCGAGCCCTCAGGAGAGGGGACGCTCCGGATAGGATCCCGTCTCGATGCGCGAGTACGTCGCGGCGATCGACCAGGGGACCACGGGTACTCGCTGCATCCTGTTCGACCTCGAGGGTTCTCCGGCTGCCGCGGCTTACCGCGAGCACCGGCAGATCTTCCCGCGGCCCGGCTGGGTCGAGCACGACCCGCTCGAGATCGTAGAGCGCGTCGCCGAAGTGGCCGCAGCGGCGCTGCGCATGGCGCCGCCCGGGCGCGTGCTCTCGATCGGGATCACCAATCAGCGTGAGACCGTCGTAGCCTGGGACGCGCGAGACGGCCGGCCCGCCGCCAACGCGATCGTCTGGCAGGACACGCGAACGGCGGTGGAGTGCCGCGAGGCCATCGAGCGGGGATGGGAGGAGGACGTGCGCGCCCGCACCGGGCTGCCGATCTCGACCTACTTCTCGGCGACTAAGATCCGGTGGCTGCTGGAAAGCGTCCGCGAGATCCGCGAGCTGGCCGCCTCCGGACATCTGCTCCTGGGCACGATCGACTCCTGGGTCATTTGGAACCTGACCGGCGGGCCGCGGGGAGGCGCGCACGTGACGGACCCGACCAACGCCTCGCGCACGCTCCTCTGCAACCTCGCGGACCTTCAGTGGGACCCGGTTCTTCTCGACCGGTTCGGCGTGCCGCGGGAGGCGTTGCCGGCGATCCGGCCGTCCATCGCGCGGGAACCTTACGGTCACACGCTCGCGGACGGCCCGTTCGGCGCGCGGGTCCCCGTCTGCGGAGACCTGGGAGATCAGCAGGCCGCGCTCTTCGGACAGGGCTGTTTCGCGGCGGGCGAGGCGAAGAATACCTATGGGACGGGTTCTTTCCTGCTCGAGCACGTCGGCGAAAAGCCAGCGGAAAGCGCCTTTGGCCTGCTCTCGACGGCGGCCTGCGCTGGTCTCGGAGAGCGGGCCTATGCGCTCGAGGGCCCCGTCGCGGTCACGGGTGCGGCCGTGCAGTGGCTGCGGGACAACCTGGGCTTGATCGGTAGCGCCGCCGAGACCGAGGCGATCGCCGAGAGCGTGCCCGATTCCGGAGGCGTCTACTTCGTGCCGGCCTTCTCGGGTCTTTTCGCGCCCCAGTGGGACATGCGGGCGCGCGGCGCGATCGTGGGACTGACGCGCCATGCGAGCCGCGCCCATTTGGTACGCGCCACGCTCGAGTCGATCTGCTTCCAGAGCCGGGAGGTGGCCGATGCGATGGCGGCAGACAGCGCAAGACCGTTCACAACTTTGAAAGTCGACGGGGGAGCCACCTCCAACAATTTTCTGATGCAGCTCCAAGCGGATGTGCTCGGCATCCCCGTGGTTCGCCCGGTCGTTCGCGAGACGACGGCGCTCGGCGTCGCTTACGCGGCCGGTCTCGCGGTGGGCGCCTTCGAGTCCACCGGCCAGTTGCGGCGGCTCTGGAAGGCCGACCGGACGTTCGAGCCCGAGTGGGACGAGGACCGGCGGGAGTCGGCCTTTCGCGGCTGGAAGCGCGCGGTCGAGCGCACGCGCGGTTGGATCGAGGAAGAGTCGGGAGGGACATGAGCCTGATGGCTCACCCATCGGTCTGGGATCGGGCTCGTCATCAACCGAGGCCGAGAAACAGGCGGAGACCCTCGTCGATCGCGGCGACCTCTTCCGGAGGGATCTTGCCGAAGGCCCGCTCGATGCGTCGCTTGTCAACGGATCGGATCTGGTCCACCAGCGCGTAGGAAGCCTTGCGCAGGCCGCTGCGGCCCGGCTCGAGCGCTGGATAGAACGCTCCCTGGCCCACGGTGGCGCTGATCGGAACCACTGCCACGAGAGGAAAGCGCTGGTCCGCCGAGACATCGGCATCACTGACGATCACGCAGGGTCGCTTCCCGCGTTGTTCGTGTCCTCGCGTGGGATCGAGTCCCACCAACACGACGGTTCCTCTCTCGAGCTTCAACGCTTCGCGTCCACCCAGCCACGCCCCCGAACCCACCGGACCGGCCTTCCCTCCGAGAGATCCAGAAGCTCAGAGGACTCGCCCTGGCGCGCCCGCCCGCCCCAATCTTCAAGCCCCGCGTCGGCGAGCACGCTCGACTCCGGATGTGGGTTGGCGAGCGAACGGCGCAAATCTTCTCGCCGCCGCCGTTGAACCTCTCGACGTATGGCGTCGAGAACGAACCGGCTGCGGTTGCGCTCGCGACGGTCGATTTCCTCGACGAGCTCCGGTGGCAGAGTCACGGTGATTCGGGCGGCCGGCATGGTATGATCATACTACAAATCATACGTGCCCTATGCCGGGTGAACGCTCCAGCCTCGGGTAACGCCGGCCATCTCGGAAAAGCTAGGACCTCATGCTGGCATCATATTGGCTGTTGAGTCCACTGTGGACTATACTCCACATATGGAGACGATTCAGGTGGTTCTCGAAGCCGACCTGCTGCGAGCTGCGGATCGGGCTGTTCGCAAGTTGAAGACGAATCGATCCGCCCTTTTTCGAGAGGCTCTTCGGGCGCACCTGAAGAGACTCGACTTGCGTGAGAGAGAGGCGCGGGATCGCGAAGGATACGTTCGTTATCCGGATTCGCTCGACGAGCCGACCGTCTGGGACAAGGTTGCCGATTGGCCGGACGACTAGAGCGAGGCGAAGTTCGCCTCTATCGTTTTGCTTCGCCCGACAAAGGACGTCCCGTTCTCATCCTCACGCGATCGAGCGCGATCCCTTACCTGTCACGCGTGACCGTCGCCCCGATCACCTCGACGATTCGTGGAGTGCCTTCCGAGGTTCCGCTTGGACCGGAAGACGGAATGAAGCAATCCTGCGCGGCCAACCTCTACAACGTCGTGACGGTCAATCAGCAAGGTCTCGGCCGGAGGCTCGCGCACCTCAGCCCTCGCCGCATGAGGGAGGTGTGTGCCGCCCTGGCCTTCGCGCTCGGCTGCGAGGGCTGAGGGCCCGCCCGAGCTTGGCCTTCCGCTCATGGAGGCGCCCGCTCCGGCGTCAGCTGCCGGCGCGCGCTCGAAAGGCGAGGTAGGCAAACAGCGCGATCAAGAGCAAAAGGATGAACCGCCCGACAGCCATGAGTCGAGTACCCGCGACGGGACGCGTACCCTTGGACTTGATCCCGGTCACGGCGGCGACGGCGCTCACGACGAGTGCAAGTCCGAGCCAAACGAGCCAGTTCATTCGCGGATCATCGCACGGGCTACGCTGCAGACGCCGGCGGTCCAGGGCTTCGTGGCTCGCTGGCCGCAAAAAAAGGAGGCCCCTCTCGGGGCCTCACGCGAACGAGCGCTAGAACGCTCGCTGTCTTCCTACGCGCGCGCGTACGTGGAGCAGGTCTCGTAGGTCTCCACCTTCGGCGTTCCCTCGATCACGTGGGTGAGCTTGGCCAGAACCTGCGGATACGTGTCCGTCTGATAGGTCTCGGCGCTCTTGCGGTCATCCCATACGCTGATGCCGACGGCACTCTTGGGGTTGACCAGCGTCACTTCCTGCTGAAAACCGTTCTGCTTCCGGAGCAGCGGAAGGACATCCTTCTCGAATAGGTTGGTGAATTCCTGCTCTTTGCCGTTCTTGATCTGGAACTGGACGTTGCGTGCGAATCTCATGACTGATACTCCTGAGTCCTTGAGTGATTGGCCTCCACCGGGAGTTCCCCGACTCGAAGGAAGGACGGCGACGACAAGGTTTCGAGGCCGACTGGTTCTTTGAAGGATCTCGACACTATCACACATCGGGAACGCGTGCCTGGCGTGAAGTCAACTTCCGCAGCAGTATTTCGATCGTCGGTCGATCTACCAGCACACTCCGGGACTGGCAGAAGTAGAAGGCAGAATGATAGGGAATCACGAAGACTGTTTAGTAAACGCCCATTTTTCCCCCGTTGTCACCACGACCCGAGTGAACGAGGTGTCTTCGCCGGGCGAGAGCCCTCACCCAGCCATTCCGCACGGCAAGTCGCCCCTCGCCCCCTTTACCCGATCCACCTTTCTCATGCCGCTGGGCATCAGGATGAAAGGCGGTACTCGCGATGACGAGCTGGACCGGGAGAGGCGAAAGCCGTACCCGCTCAAGCGATAATCTCGCTCGCCATCACGGGAGGAGCTCGCATGAAATGGATTCGCCGCGTTCGCGCGCTGTCGTTGCTCATGGCGGCCTCGGCGCTCGGTGCCCTGCTGTTCGTCCAACCATCGGCGGCTCAGACCCCCAAGCCGGCCAAGCCAGTCTTCCCGAGCGAGATGCCCGCCAAGTTCCAGCGCTCCACCGACGGCTTCGACTACGTCCGGCGCGCTGTGATGATCCCCATGCGCGATGGGGTCAAGCTGCACACGGTCATCCTCGTTCCGAAGGGAGCGAAGGGCGCGCCGATGCTCTTGACGCGCACGCCCTACGACGCGACCAAGCTGACGAGCCACTCCGAGAGCTCCCACCTCGGCCCTATCCTGCAGGGTTACGACAACGCCGTCGAAGTCATTGTCGAGGGGGGCTACATCCGCGTGGTACAGGACGTGCGCGGCAAGCACGGCTCGGAGGGGGACTACGTGATGAACCGCCCGCTCCACGGGCCGCAGAACCCGACGCTGGTCGATCACGCCACCGACACGTACGACACGATCGACTGGCTGGTGAAGAACGTCCCGGAATCGAATGGCAAGGTCGGTATCCTCGGCATCTCGTACGATGGCTTCCTCCCGCTGATGGCGCTCGTCCACCCGCACCCGGCGCTGAGGGTCTCGGTGCCGATGAATCCCATGGTCGACGGCTGGCGGGGCGACGACTGGTTCCACAACGGCGCCTTCCGCCAGATCGGGATGTCCTACATCTACGAGCAGGAGGCGACCCGCAAGAACGACGAGAAGTGGTGGACGAGCCACTTCGACGACTACGACACGTTCATGTCCGCGGGATCCGCGGGGGAGCTCGGCCGCCGCCACGGGATGGAACAGGTCGGCTTCTGGCGAAAGATCCTGGAGCACCCGGACTACGACGCCTTCTGGCGCGACCAGGCGGTCGACAAGATCCTGGCCGGCCAGCCGCTCAAGGTTCCGGTGATGTTGGTCCACAGCCTGTGGGACCAGGAGGACATCTACGGCGCGCCTGCCGTCTATAAGGCGATCAAACCGAAGGACACGGGCAACGACAAGGTGTTCTTGGTGATGGGCCCGTGGCATCACGGGCAGGAGATCGGGGACGGCAGAGCGCTCGGCGCCATCCGGTTCGACAGCGACACCGCGTTGACCTTCCGCCGGGAGATCCTGCGCCCATTCCTGGATCAGTACCTGAAGGACGGCGCGCCCAAGGCCGACGTGCCGCCCGTCTTCGCGTTCGAGACGGGGACGAACGCGTGGCGGCGCCTCCCCGCGTGGCCCGCCGGCTGCGCGAGCGGCTGCACGGTGAAGCCGACGCCGCTCTATCTCTCCTCCGGCCGCAAGCTCGGCTTCGCGGCGCCGAGGGAGGGCGCGGCGCCTCCTTACGAGGAATACGTCTCCGACCCCTCGAGGCCCGTGCCGTTCATCGGTCGGCCGAGCGTGCCGGCGACCTACGACAAGGGCCAGAGCTGGCGCGAGTGGCTCGTGACCGACCAGCGCGAGGCGTCCGGCCGCCCGGACGTGGCCGTCTTCGTTTCGGACGTGCTGACCGCGCCGGTGAAGATCAGCGGGGAGCCGATCGCCAACCTGGTCGCGTCGACTTCCGGAACGGACTCCGACTGGGTCGTGAAGCTGATCGACATCTATCCCGACGAGGTGGCGAGCCAGCCGGCGATGGGCGGCTATCAGCTCATGGTCTCGGCCGACATCTTCCGCGGCCGCTATCGCGAGAGCTTAGAGACCGCCAAGCCGATCGCCTCCGACAAGCCGCTGCTCTACAAGTTCGCGCTGCCCACGGCGAACCACGTCTTCCAGGCCGGCCACCGGATCATGGTGCAGGTCCAGTCGAGCTGGTTCCCTCTCTACGACCGCAACCCGCAGACCTTCGTGCCGAGCATCTTCTGGGCGAAGCCGGAGGATTATCGGAAGGCCGTGCAGCGGGTCTACCACTCGTCCGCGCCCGGGCAGGCGAGCTTCATCGAGGTGCCGCTGGTCGTTGCGCAGTAGGATCTTGACTGTTACACAGTTGAGCGCGAGCCGCATGAAGGAAGTTTGCGCAGCGCTGACCTTCGCTCTCGGCTGCGACAAGGGTAGACTTCTGAGTATCCGATATTCAGATATTCTGTTAAAATTGATCGATGGGCGAGCCAACCCGAATCGGGAAGCGCGGCACGATCGTTCTCCCGGCGAAACTTCGCAAGCGCTACGGGTTCGAGGAAGGAACCATGGTCGTGGCGGAGGAGTCCGAGTATGGAGTGCTGCTGCGGCCGGCGGCCGTGCTTCCCGTGGAGATCTATTCGCCCGAACGCAAGGCGGAGTTCCTTCTGGCCAACGCGGTCAACGCCGCGGACCGAAAGAAGGCAGCCGAGGAGGTTCGGAAGCTCGGCCTGAATCCCTCGAAGGTTCGTGCGCGGCGCTCCGCAAAGCACTGACGGCGGCGGATGCTTCGCGTCTTCCTCGACGCCAACGTCCTCTTTTCGGCCGCTTACCGGGAACGCGCAGGGCTGCTTGCGCTTTGGAAAATCCGGGACGCAAGGCTTCTGACCTCCGGCTACGCGGCGGAAGAGGCGCGCCGCAACCTCGAGACGCCGGAGCGGAAAACGCGGCTGGAGCGATTGCTCGCGCCCGTCGAGATCGTTCCGGAAGCGCTCCCGACAGGACTGCCTCGCGGCGTCCGCCTTTCCGCAAAGGATGAGCCGATCCTCCACGCCGCGATCGCGGCCGGGGCCACGCACTTGTTGACCGGCGACCTTCGCGACTTCGGCCACTTGCTCGGCCGACGGGTCGGCGACGTTGTGATCCAGACACCCGGCGACTTTCTGCGGTCGCGCTGACTATCGCGTTAGCCTCCGAGGGTTCTTCACTCCCCAGGCCGCGCAGGCCGAGGCGAGCAGGGCGAGCGCGCCGGAAAGCAGGCTCACGACGCGGAAGGATGAGGCGAGCGAGGTTTTCACGGCGCTCTCGATCCCACGCGCCTCGGAGCCGCTGACGCCGGCGGGGGGCTTCATCGCGCCGAGCTTCTGACGCTCCGCGCCCAAGAGCTGTCGGGTTGCGGGGGAGACGCGTGCTTCATCGAACCGGCGGTCGAGCGAGCGGTTGAACGCCGCCGCGGCGACGATTCCAAAAACGGCGACGGCCAAAAGCGCCGCGACTCGCGCGACGGCGTTGTTGATGCCCGACGCCGCGCCGGCGTCCTCGCGTTCGACGGCGTTCAACACGGTCGCCGTCAAGGGCGCGACCGTGATCGCCATGCCGAGCCCGAGGACGGAGAGCGCGGGAAGGAGCGAAACCACGTACCGCGCGTCGGGCGGCGCGGCGGCCAGGAGAAAGAAGCCGGCGGCGGCGATCACGGGGCCGATCGTCAGCGGAAGGCGAGGGCCAAGGCGGTCCGCGATCCTACCCGCCCAGCGCGAAAGCAGGGAGATGAGAACGATCAGCGGAAGGACGGCCGCTCCCGCCGCAGCTGGCGAGTAGCCCCTCGCCTGAATCAGCTCGAACGGAAGAAAGAAGAAGGTCGCCGAGAGCGCGGCATAGAGGAACAGCGTGAGCAGATTGGCCGCCGTGAAGGTGCGAATCCGGAAGAGCTCGGGCGAAACCATCGGATGGCTCGACCGGCGCTCGACGGCGATGAATCCGACGAGGGCGGCGGTACCCGCGGCGACGGGGCCCCAGGCGCGGGGATGGCTCCAACCGGCCGCCGGCGCCTCGATCAGCCCGTAGACCAGAGCGCCCAGGCCGACCGTCGCGAGAACGGCGCCCGCCAGATCGAGGCGCCCCGCCGAGCGGTTTCGAGTCTCCGGAACTTTCCGCAAGGCGATCGCGAGGACCGCGACGGCAATCGGGAGATTCAGAAAGAACACCGCGCGCCACGACACGACCTGTACCAGCCATCCTCCGAGAGCGGGGCCGATCGTCGTGGCAACCGCCGTCAGGGCGGACCAGGTCCCGACGGCCTGGCCGCGCTCGCGCGGGGGGAAGGCAGCCCCGATTAGCGCGAGGCTCGACGGCACGAGCAGCGCCGCGCCCACTCCCTGCGCGGCGCGCGCGACGATGATCGAGCGGACGTCTGCGGCCAACCCGCACGCCAGGGACGACGCGGCAAACACCACGGTGCCGATCGCGAAGATCCGCCGCCGGCCAAATCGATCGGCCAGGGAGCCGCCCACGAGCACGAGTGAGGAGAGAAAGAGCATGTAGGCTTCGACGATCCACTGGGCGCTCGAGACGGAGGCGCCGATGCTTGTCTGGAGAACGGGCAGCGCGACGTTGACCACGGTCCCGTCGATGAACGCCATGCTCGATCCGAGGATCGTCGCGGCCAGGACCCAGCGCCCGGCGGCCTGGTCGTAGGACTCCTCCTTCGTCTGGCGGATGACGCCTTCGTCGCAAGGGCCTCGAGACGCAATCGACACTTCGTCTTCTCCGAGGCGGTCCACGGCCGCGTGCGCGAGCCGATCCTCGCGCCGGACTATTTCACGAAGGCTTGGAGCATCCGACTGGGAGGGCGCGCCTCACCCGGCGCCTGCCGGGGGCGGAACTTGGCGAGGGCTTCCGTGACGCGGTTTTCCGAAACCCGCGGTGCCGGAGCAGTTCTGCGCCATTGGTCACGAGGAAATCCAATCTCCGGCGAGCTCGAGCGCGCGCTGCCACCGCGCGTGCTTCCTGCGCACCTCGCGTGATGAAAGCCTCGGCTTGAACCGCCTCACCGGCCGGTTGAGACGGTCGAGGCTCGCGAGGCTCTTCCAGAATCCACACTCGAGGCCGGCCAGGTAGGCCGCGCCGCGCGGGGTGGTCTCGGAGACGTTCGAGAGGCCGATCTCCCTTCCGAAGAGATCCGCCTGGAACTGGAGGAGCCAACGGGAGTGCGCCGCGCCGCCGCCCGCGGTGATCCGGCGCGGCGCACCGCGGCGTTCCGGTCATCCGGTCGTAGTTGTCCTTCATGAGAAACGCGATGCCCGCCATCAGGCCACGGACTAAGTCGGCGCGCGTCGTCGTCCGCTTGAGGCCGAAGAGCGCCGTCTCGACCGGCCGGTAGTAGGGAGAGCCGAGGCCGGAGAGCGACGGAACGAACGCGACCTCCTGCCGGGACGCATCGCAGAGAGCGTCGATCTCGGCAGGCCCCGCGATCCACCCGAGATCTTTCAGCCAGAGGATCGCCGACCCGACGGCGTTGACCGTGCCCTCGAGGCCGTAGCAAAAGCTTGCCGCCGAGGACCACGCGGCCGTGGAGAGAAGCGCGGTTCGCGTCTGCGGCCGCTCACCGACGTTCCAGAGAAGGAAACCGCCCGTCCCGTAGGTCAAAGCCAGATGGTCCGGCTCGAAGCCGCCCTGACCACAGAGCGAGGCCTGCTGATCGCCGATCGACGCGAGAATCGGAACCGCGCGGCGGCCGATCGCCGCCTCGCCGTAGAGCGCCGACGTGGGGAGGATGCGCGGGAGGATGACCCGCGGAATCCCGAAGAGCGACAGCAGCTCCGGGTCCCACTCGCGACTCCGCAGGTTCATCATCAGGGTGCGCGAGGCGTTCGTGTGGTCCGTGGCGTGGACTCCTCCGCCGGTGAGCCGCCAGATCAGATATGTGTTGACAGTGCCGAAGAGGAGGTCGCCGGCCTCGGCCCTCTTCCGGGCGCCGCGGACGTGGCGGAACACCCACCGGAGCTTCGCGATGGGGGAGTGGGGCGTCACGCGCAGACCGGTCTTTCGCTGGATCTGGTCCTGATGCCGCGCCATTTCGACGCGGGCCTCTTCTCCCCGGCGGTCCTGCCAGCTGATGAAGCGGCCGAACGGCTTTCCGTTTCGCCGATCCCAGAGCAGGAAGGTGGATCGCTGGTTGGCAATGCCGACGGCCGCGATCGTTCGCTCCCCCTCCTGCCCCAGCCACCGGCGGACGCCGGAGAACGCCCGCATCTGGCTGCCGAAGAGGGTGGACGGGTCGTGCTCCACGCGGTCGGGAGCGAGGATGAGGGTCTCGAGGGGCGCTCGCTTGAGAAACGCGATCCCGCCTGCGTGGTCGTAGAGCACGGCCCGCGAGCTCGTGCTGCCCTGGTCGAGGACGAGCACGTACCGAGTGGATGCCATCGGAGGCAGGGTATTCCGGTTTCAGCGTCCCCGCAGGTCCCAAGACGCGAGACGCTGCTCAAGATGGATCGGAGGCCGCCGAGGGAATTGGCTCGGGGAGGCGGATCCGCTCCAGAAGGCCCTTGACTCGTCCCCGCCTCGGGCAGAGACTCTCCGCGTTTCTTTCCGATTCAAATGATGTCGGCAGAGGCCGACGAAGGAGGATCCATGAGAGCCAAGAGTCTTCTCGTATTTCTGTCCGCAACCACGCTCGCCGCGACGCTCGCCGCCCAGACCAAGATCTCCGGCACGGCTCAATGCAAGCCGGACCCGGCGACCCCGGTCGCGATCGACGACAAGCCCAACCATGCGTTTGCCGTCGGCAGGGCCCAGTGCACCTGGACCAAGCCGATCGAGATGGCCGGCGTGCAG
>DASXTI010000063.1:0-4875 GCA_036505535.1 Thermoanaerobaculia bacterium | reverse complement strand
GCCTGTCCCGCCGAGTTCCCTCCGCCCACGACGACGACCTCCTCGCCGCGGCACAGTTGCGCCTCCATCGGCATGGCGCTGTAGTACACCCCCGCGCCTTCGAAGCGCTCCAGGTTCTCGACGGGCAACTTCCGATATCGCGCGCCGGTCGCGATGACCACCGTCCGTGCCAGAACGCTAGGGCCGCCGTCGATCTCGATCGCGTACGGCCTCCTCTCGCATGAGAGCCGTCTCGCTCCTTTCGCGATCATCAGCTCCGCCCCGAATTTCTCCGCCTGCGTCAGCGCCCGCGCCGCGAGCTCCTGACCCGAGATACCGGTCGGAAATCCGAGATAGTTCTCGATCTTCGAGCTCGAACCGGCTTGTCCGCCAGGCGCCTCGGATTCGAGCACCAGAACATCGAGCCCCTCCGAGGCCCCGTACACTGCCGCCGCGAGGCCCGCCGGCCCCGCCCCGATGATGAGGATGTCGCGGAGGCGAGCCTGGTCGATCGCTTCGTTTAACCCGAGGCAGTCCGCCACCTGCAGGTTGGTCGGGTTCCGAAGTACGACCTTCTCACGGCAGATGAGCACCGGCACGTCGCCGACCCCGACGCCGAACCGGTCGAGCAGGTCCTGCACCCCGGAATCGCGATCGAGGTCGACGAAGGTGTAGGGATGGCCGTTTCGGGTCAGGAACTCCTTGACCCGAAGCGTGCTCTGACAAAAGCTCGACCCGATGAGCACGGCGTCTCCGAAGCCGTGCGCGATCAGCTCGACTCTGCGAAGAATGAAGGCTCGCATGAAGATGTCGCTCAGCTCGCTGTCGGTCTGGACGAGAGCGAGAAGATCGTCCCGCTTCACGTCGATCACCTCTCCTGACTCGCCCACCCGGAGGCTGACGAGCGCCTGCCGCCCCGAGAGCATGTTGGTCTCGCCCGTGAACTGGCCCGGCCTCTGAACCGCGACGATCTCCTCGCCAGCCGCCGACCGGCGAACGAACTCGATGGAACCCGCGGTGACGACGAAGAACGACTCGGCCTGGTGTCCCGCCGACTGCAGCAACTCGCCACTGCGAACGGGACGGACGCGCCCATGGGCGGCGACGCGCGCGATCTGCTCCGGCGTCAGCGTGGGAAATACGTGATCGGCGCGCGACGAGAGCGTCAGCGGGGGGACGGACCCCGGCGAGCTCGATTTATCTCTCGAATCGACCTCGTTCATCTCACTGCTCCATCCGGTCCTTCTTGTCAGCGATCGCCATAGACGGGGATGGCCGCTCCGTGAATGACCCTGGCGTCGTCGCTGCACAGGAACAGGATCACTCGCGCGATATCCCGGGGCTTCGGCCACTTCGCAAAGTCCGCTTTGGGCATCGCCCTCCGATTCGCTTCCGTGTCGATGATGCTGGGGAGGATCGAGTTCACGCGCACGCCCGTCCCTCTCAGGTCGGCGGCCAGCGAATCGATCATCGCGACCGCCGCGGCCTTCGAGGCGGCGTACGCGGCTTCACCGGAGCCATGGTCAAGCGAGGCCTTCGACGCGACGTTCACGATCGCTCCATGTCCCTGCTTGAGCATGACACGCACGGCTGCGCGCGACAGCGCATAGCCCGAACGCAGGTTGAGGGCCAGCATCTGGTCGAAGACCTTCGTTTCCAGCTCCCACAGCGTCGCGCCACCGGCGTAGCCGCCCACCGCATTCACGAGGACATCGAGTCGGCCATGCCGCGCAATGATGCGTTGGAGGAGCTCGCTTACCGCGTCCTCGTCGGTGACGTCGACTCGCTGTCCGTCGAGCCGCGACCCATCCCTGCCTGCCTCGCTCTTCAAGAGGTCGAGCTCCTCCTGCCGGCGATACGTGACCACCACACGGGCGCCCTCATCGAGGAACGCCAGACTCACCGAGCGCCCCAGTCCGCCCGTGCCGCCGGCCACCAGCGCCACTCTGTCGGCCAAGATCGAAGTCATCGCCCGCTCCCGTTTCGGCTTCGCTCGAACTCGGCCCGCGGCCATTCGGCGAGATCGGCCGCGCTGTCGTAGGTGGTCTCCAGAAAGGACGTGAGCTCCGAAACGGGAGATGCCGCCGTTCGGACGGCCTCGTAGGGCAGGAGGAACTCGCCAAGAGCTGCGCTGTACGAGGCCCCCGCCGGGCGTACGCCTGCCGTCTTGAAGCCCGGCGGCTCCGGCGCGGCATAGGCATAAAAGGCCGGTTCGGGAGCCGCTCCGCTGCCCGGCCAGAAACCGTGACTGATGACCTCGTGCGAGTACGCCTCGCGGTTGATCGTGTCGGCGCCGGGCCGCTGCGGCGCCGGGCGGCCCGAGAAGCGCGTCACGGCCAGATCGAAACTTCCCCAAAAGAAATGCACCGGGCTGCACTTCCCGACGAAGCCGCACCGGAACCTCTCGGATACCGGCTTCATAGCGACGAGGGCGCGCCAGAACGCATTGGCCCAGGCCGGGTCGTACGACCGGTGCACCGAGTCCGCGTCGAAGCGGATGGGTTCCGGCACTTCGACGGGCATCGGCCAGATGCGGACGGCGAAGCCCAGGCGGGCCAGCGCGCCCATCGCCGCCCGGTAGAAGTCGGCCACGGTTCGCGGCTCGAGCGCGACCCCTTCGGTGCCGCCGTCCGAAGACTGAAGAACGAGCTCGTTCGCGACGAAGTCGAACGTGATCGTCAGAGCCCGATCTTCCGAGACTATCGAGGGCGTCGCGAGACCGCGCGCGGTCACCTGGAACGCGACGTTCCAGAAGTGGTTGGAAAGCGGCGTGAGCGCCAGACAGACTTTAC
The DNA here is from genome assembly GCA_036505535.1 of Thermoanaerobaculia bacterium. GTDB lineage: Bacteria > Acidobacteriota > Thermoanaerobaculia > UBA5066 > Gp7-AA6 > DAHUXD01. The sequence goes on along the minus strand of DASXTI010000063.1, from coordinate 2,104 downwards.
CCACGACCTGCGTCCACATGTGGAGCGTGGCGTACGTATCTCGCCACTCACCGAGCGTCAGTCGCGGCCACGCGTCTGTCGTCGCGGAAGTCATGAAGGCCTTCCTATCACGCGGGCGACCCGCGGCGTTCTCCACCCATCCGTGCCTCGGACCCTCCGCGGAGACCTCAGGCCTTCAGGAACGCCAGCAGGTCGGCGTTGATCTGGTCCTTGTGCGTCGAGCACATGCCGTGCGGCAGGCCCGGGTAGACCTTGAGCGTGGCGCCCTTGACGATCTTGGACGAAAGAAGGGCCGAGGCGCCGATAGGGACGATCTGGTCGTCGTCGCCGTGCATGATCAGCGTTGGCACGTCGAACTTCTTCAGGTCCTCCGTGAGGTCGGTCTCGGAGAAGGCCTTGATGCAGAAGTAGGCGGCGGGGAAACCGGCCAGCATCCCCTGGAGCCAGAACGAGTCCCGCACCCCCTGCGATACCTTCGCGCCCGGCCGGTTGAAGCCGTAGAACGGCAGGCTGAGATCCTTGAAGAACTGAGAGCGGTCGGCCAGGACACCGGCGCGGATCTGGTCGAACGCCTCGATCGGGGTGCCGCCGGGATTGGCGGCCGTCTTCAGCATCAGCGGTGGGATCGCGCCGATCAGCACGGCCCTGGCCACACGCTTCGTGCCGTGGCGGCCGATGTATCGGGCGACTTCGCCGCCGCCCGTCGAGTGGCCGACATGGATCGCCTTCTTCAAGTCGAGCGCTTCGACGAGCGCGGCGAGATCGTCGGCGTAGGTGTCCATGTCGTTGCCGTTCCACGGCTGGCTCGAGCGGCCGTGGCCGCGGCGATCATGGGCGATGCATCGGAATCCCTTGGAAGCCAGAAAGAACATCTGGTCCTCAAAGGCATCCGCGGAAAGCGGCCAGCCATGGCTGAAGACCACGGGCTGTCCGCCGCCCCAGTCCTTGTAATAGATCTGCGTGCCATCTTTGGTCGTGATGGTGGTCATGTGATGCTCTTCCTTTTTGCTTTTTGGGGACGTCGAAGTCGCGGCCTGGGCACGGGCGGCAACCGTCGCCGCCGGCAGCGTTGCGGCGGCCACGGTCGCGGCGCCGCCGATCAAGACGCTGCGGCGCGATGGGACGAGATTCGCGGTTGGCTTCTGTCTGCTCATGGTTTCAGTCCTCTTCTTACGTTGAAACGTGGTTGCCATGGATCTCGTACTGTGTCATCACCCCGAGTGCTTGGATCTTAGCAACCGTTCGGCGACCTTCGGTGCCAGGGCGCCTAGACCGCCCTCTCGCTCCCTCTCTTAAGGAACGATGAAAACGCTCCCGGGCGATGCTCGGGGAATAGGCTGGAGACGGCTCCCTTACTCCGGAGGGATTGGTCATGACCCGCAGAGTCCGCTGTGCCGGGGCGTTTCGCCTCCCTGTCGCCCTTTCCTTGTTCGCTCTGTGCTCTTCGCCTGCCACCCTCGCAGCCCGGCGCGGGGCGGGCCCCGAGCTCTGCGTTCCGACCTGGAAGCTCGTGCCGAGCGCCAACCAGCCGGGAGGCAGCAACGGCCTCGGCGGCCTCGCGGTCGTCAACGCCCAGGACATCTGGGCCGTGGGCAGCTTCGCGACCAGCCTCGACGATCGCGACACGCTGATCGAGCACTGGGACGGCACGACGTGGACCCTGGTCGTAAGCCCCAACGGGCCCAAGGAGGTGAATTTCTTGACACGCGCGGTGGCCGTTGCGGTCGACGACGTCTGGGCCGTCGGTTATTCGAACGAGGGCGGGTTCAGCCCGATCAGTAAGACCGTCATCGAGCACTGGGATGGCGGGAGCTGGACCCTCGTGCCGAGCCCGAACCCCCAGCCTCCCGGCGAGTACGAATGGGGCAACGAGCTCTTCGGGGTCGCCGCGGTCGCGGCCGACGACATCTGGTCGGTGGGCCTGACCAGGGACTTCACGAGCAGCCAGTCGCTGATCCTGCACTGGGACGGCAACGCCTGGACGGAGGTCGACCATCCCCACCCGGGCATCGGGGGCGTGCTGTACGGGGTTACCGCCGTCGCTTCCGACGACGTCTGGGCCGTCGGAAATAGCTACTTCGACGGGCTGCAACAGAGCGTCGTC